>DASPPM010000137.1:0-39277 GCA_035625535.1 Alphaproteobacteria bacterium | reverse complement strand
CGCCTGCCGATCTACGTCACCGAGAACGGCTGCGGCGGCAAGGACAAGCCCGACGAACGCGGCGAAATCGTCGATCGCCACCGCATCGCCTTTCTCGAAGCCCACATCGGGGCGATGCGCGAGGCACTCGGGAAAGGTGCGGACGTGCGCGGCTATTTCGTCTGGTCGCTGCTTGACAATTTCGAATGGAGCGCGGGCTATTCGGATCGCTTCGGGCTCGTCTATGTCGACTTCGCGACGCGCGAGCGGACGCCCAAAGCGTCGGCTCGCTGGTACGCCAAGCTGATCAAGGGAGCGCAGGTGCGCTGAGACGCGCGCGCCGCAAGCGCGTGCCGGCGGCCGATTGCAGGGCTGCGGCTTCATCGCGCCTTTGCCGGCCCCGCCTCCCGGGCGATGACCACATCGTCCGTCCGCTCGAGGAGAATTTTGCGCCGGTGATAGGCGTCGAGCCCCGCATGGAAGCCGATCGTGATCACCGTCGCCTCGGGGAACTCCTCTTGCAGCAGCCGCATCATGTCGCTTTCGCTCTCCGGGTCGAGGGCGTCGGTTGCCTCCTGGATGAAAATCCAGCTCGGCCGATGCAGCAGAAGGCGGGCGAAGCCAAGCCGCTGCTCCTCGGCCATCCCCAGCAGCTGATCCCAATTCCCGACATCGTCCAGGCGAGGGATGAGATGGCTGAGGCCGACGCGCTCGAGCGCCGCGCGAAACTCCGCCTCGCCGTGCGGCTCTCGCGGGGTGGGATAGGCGATCGCATGGCGCAGCGAGCCGATCGGCAAGTAAGGCTTTTGCGGCAAGAAGAAGACGTCGGCATTTCGCGGCAACTCGACCGTCCCGCGCCCCCACGGCCATAGCCCCGCGACGGCCTTGAAGATCTTGTCCGCGGCGCCCGGATCGCCCGAGATCAAGACGCGCTCGCCGCGCGCGATTTCGGCATCGAACGCCGCCAAGATCGGCTTCCCGTCGGGGTCGGTCACGGAAAGCTCGTGCAGCGTGAGCGCGGGGGCGGAGCCCGCCGAGACACCGATCATTTCATGCGGAAGGGCCGGGATTCTCCCCTCGAGACGCTCGACACCCTCGTGCAGGCCCAGCACGCGCTCGACGGAAGCGCGCCAGTCGGCGAGCTTGGAGAGGTTGTCGACCGGCCAGGAGAGCGCGGCGATCATCTGCTGGAACGCCTGGGCCGTCTGCATGAGCACCCCCAACGTGATCGCGCCGATAATATACCTTGGCGCCGCCACGAGGACCGGGAACACCTGCGAGAGGACCGACCAGCTCGAAGTGTAATAAAAGATGTTCACGAGCGCGCGGGTCTGCCCGTCCCAAGCCTCCACGGCGCCACGGAACAGGCCGAGAAAATAGCCGCGCTCGTCCGCCTCGCCCTGGACCAGCGCGATCGCCAGCGAATTCTCCCGCGCGTGCACCAGGCCGAAGCGGAAATTGGCCTCGAAGGTCTGGCGCCGGTCCGTCGCCCGCACCAGCGGACGGCCCAAGAGGAGCGCGGCCGAGGTGCCGATCGCCGCATAGACGAGGGCCACCCAGACCAAATGGCCCGGGATGTAGAGATGGACTCGCCAAAGCTCGATTTGCGGCGGTCCGGAGAGCGACCAGAGAATCTGGGTGAAGCTCACCAGGAGCAGCAGGCAATAAAGCAGCGAATGCGCGAGGTCGATCGCATACTCGGTGGTGATACGCGCATCCTCGGCGATGCGTCCGTCCGGATTGTCGTGCTCGCCAGGGATGTGGGTCAGCCGATAGTGCCGGCCCCCCGCCATCCATTCGCCGCCGAGCCTGCGGGTAAGCCAATCTCTCCAGTCGATCTGAAGGCGCCGCCGCACGCGAAGATGCATGGTCAAGACGACAACGTTGGCGGCGATGATGACGGCGAGCACGCCGAGCAGGCGCAGAAAGCGGTCCATGGCGCGGCCCGCGAGCGCGTCGAAGAGGTGCTCGCTCCAGAGATTGAGCGCGACGGGGACGGCCACCTGCGCCACGGTGAGCGCAACGAGCAATGCGGTCAGCCCGCGCACCCGCCATCTCGCCTCGGAATTCCAATAGGGGCCGGCAAGCCGAAGAAACTTGCCGAAAAAATCGCGCCAGCTGCGCATCTGCCTGAGAGGCTGGCCCGACACCGTGGCACTCGTGACATCCGCCGCCATATCGCCCTCCAACTGCCGGCGCTGCCGTGCCCGGCCCGCGCGACCATCCAGGCTCCACGATTTATCGCCGCCGCGCGCTGACGAAGATCAACGAAGTTGCACGCTCATCGTGCCCCGCGCGCATTGAGAAACCGCTCGAGGCCGAGAAAAGCGGGATGCGGATGCATGATCACGGACGTCGGAATCGCGGCGAGATATCCCCTCATCCGCCCCTTGGCCTCGAAACGCTCGCGAAACGGCGACCGCGCCAGGTATTCGACAAAGTGCGGAACCATGCCTCCGCCGATGGAAACGCCGCCGCGGGCGCCGAAGGTCAGCGCCACATTGCCCGCGGCGCTGCCTAGGAAGGCGCAGAACAGCTCGAGCGCGCGCGCGCTCGCGATGCAGCCGCCCGAGAGCGCCCGCGCCACGATCTCGGCGGCCGTCCGCTTGGGTGCTGCAATGCCATCCAGCGCCGCGACGGCATCGTAGAGGCGGCCCAGACCATCGCCCGAGAGCACGCGTTCGAGCGATAAATGCCCGAGCACTCCTCTGAGCGCATCGATGACGGCGTCCTCGCGGCGGCTCTCCCCCGCGAGCGTGGCATGCCCGCCTTCGCTTACGAGCACGCTCTCCCGGCCTCCATCGTGGAGCAAGGCGGCAATGCCAAAGCCCGTTCCCGGCCCGAGGACCGCGGTGGGGGCGCCTGCCACGGGCGAGCCGCCCCCGATCGCGCGCACGTGGTCTGCTCCCAAGGCCGGAAGCGACCAGGCAAGTGCCGCGAAGTCATTGAGGATCGCGGCCGAGCGCAAGCGCAGCGCCGCCCGGAGAGAAGCACCGTCCACGGTCCAGGAGGCGTTCGTGAGCGCGACCTTCCCCTCGATCACGGGCCCTGCTGCGGCAATGGCGGCAGCCTTAGGCGCATGCCCTCGCCCTTCCTTTGCAAGATAGGCCCTGAGGGCATCCTCAGGCGAAGCGAAGTCGGCCACCTGCGCGCTCGCAATGCAGCCGAGCTTGCCATCCTCGAGAATCGCGAAGCGCGCGTTCGTACCCCCGATATCGGCCAACAGGATCGATGACGCGCTATCCACGGCCCTTCGGCCTGAGGCTGTCATCAGCGTGCCCCCGATGAGGCGTGATGAGTACCGTTGATAGATTACTTCATCGGCACCGGCGATACGAGCGGCTCGCACTTCGAGGGGCGAACACACTATGCTGCCCAGGCCTGCCTGCACGGTGTTTCGGCACTCCCGCGCCGGCCGAGCCCGGCGATGGGCCGAGGCGAAGCAAGAAAGGACGCTCGATGCGCGCCAACCGGGTAATGATCACGACGCCGGGCCCGCCCGAGGTGTTGCACTACGAGCCTTGCGAGCTCGCGCCGCCCGGACCCGGCGAGGTTCTCCTTCGGCAGACCGCGATCGGGCTCAACTACATCGACATTCAGCATCGCACGGGCCGCTATCCTCTGCCCCAGTATCCCGCCCCGATCGGCACCGAGGCGGCCGGCATCGTGGAGGCCGTGGGCGCCGGCGTCGACAGTTTGGCGCCAGGCGACCGCGTCGTCTATTCCTCGCTTCCGGTCGGCGCCTATGCCGATTTCCGCTCGATCGCCGCGGAGCGTCTCGTGCCGCTGCCCGCGGTATTGCCCGATACAATCGCCGCCGGCATCACGACCAAGGGCCTGACCGCGCATTATCTCATCTTCACGACATATCCCGTCAAAGCCGGCGACACCATCCTCGTCCATGCGGCGGCGGGAGGTGTGGGCAGCATTCTTTGCCAATGGGCGAAGCATCTAGGGGCCACCGTCATCGGCACCGTCGGCAGCGAGGCCAAGGCGGAGGTCGCACGGCGGCAGGGCTGCGACTTCCCAATCCTCTACACGAAAGAGGACTTCGCCAAGACGGTGATGGAGATCACCTGCGGCAAAGGCGTCCCGGTGGTCTACGATTCGGTCGGCAGGGACAGCTTCGAGAGATCCCTCGGCTGTCTCGCGCCCCGGGGCCTTCTCGTCTCGTTCGGCACGGCCTCGGGGCCGATCCCGCCCTTCGACATCTTCCGGCTCAATAGGCTCGGCTCGCTCTACGTCACCAGCCCGGCCTTCGTCACGCACACGAGCGAGCGAGGAGAGCTGCTCGAGCGGGCGCGGCAGCTTTTCGAAGCACTTGCGGACGGCATCTTGCGGGTCGAGATCGGTCGGGCCTACCCTCTCTCGCAGGCCGTGCGGGCGCATGCGGAGCTCGAGGCGCGCAGGACGACCGGCAGCAATATCTTGTTGCCTTGAACCGGCGCGCCGAGTGCAAAAGAGAAGAGAGGAGAGCTTCACGACGTGGTCAAGCGCTCGCCCGCATCCGTCTTCTCCGTGCCGACTGCGCTTTGTCTCGTGATCGCGATCGCTGTCGCCGCGCTCTTTTGGCGCTCGCTCGTCGGTGCGGTCGCCGAAGTGATCGTCGACATCTTCGTGGCGGTGGTTCGCCTCTTCGTTGCGCTCGCCGGTCTTTTGCCTAATCCGTTCTAGCCGCCGCCCTGTTGTGAATAGGACTGCGCCGCGGCGAAACATCCGGGAACGCTGCGGCCGAAGCCTCCGTCAGTCAAGCCGGGCGACGGCGTAGCACAGCAACAAGGCGGTCATGAGAGGCGCCAAGGCGGCCAGAGCGTAAGGGTCGTGCGGCACCTGCAAATTGTGCATGGTCAACAACGCGAGCACCGCAAGGGGGAAAACCCACGCGAGCGTGATCGCCAACCGCTCCCAGAAATCCGGCGGGCGTGCCCGCGCCCCCTCCGCCAGGATGACCGCCGCGACACTTACGATCGACAGGTCGTAAACGTGGAGGTGGGGGCATGCGAGTGCCGTTCCCAAGAGGAGCACGGCGGCTTGCGAGGGACGCGCGCGCATGCGCCTGAATGCCCAGATTACAGCCGCGGCGGCCGCGAGCAGGGCGACGATCTGCAGGAGATAGGCAAAATTCGCGGGCGCGCCGGTCAACCGCGCCGCCACGAACACCGTCGGCGCCTTCAATATGAAGGGGCCGGCAGCGTGGGCGGCGTAATCGAGCTCGAAGGGAACGGTGACCGTAAGGTAGTTGCGCCAGGCCTCGATGCCGAATACGGCCGCACTGGCCAACACGACGATAAGCGCCGTGAGTGCTGCGGCGACAAAGGGCTTCCAGAGGCGCGCTGCCGCGAGCGCCAGCGGCAACATGAGCCCGAGTTGCGGCTTGAACGACAAGAGACCGAAGAAGAGCCCGGCCGCGAGGGGGCGGCGGTCGATCATGGCCAGGCCGCCCACCAGGAGTGCCGAGGTAAGGAAGCCGGTCTGGCCCATGATGATGTTCGCGCAGCTCGACGGCGCCAAGGCAAGCATGACGGCGCGTCTGTTGTCGCCGAAGAAGGACCTGATGCTCGCCGCGAACAGCGCCAGCGTGACGATGCACCACGCGAGATAGGAGAGATAGGACGGGAGCAAGGCAAGGGGGGCGATCAGAAAGAGCGCATTCGGCGGATAGGGCCAGAACCGCGCGAAATCGCCGGGGTTCTTGCCGAAGAGCGCGACGTAAAGGGCTTCAAAGCGAGGGGGATCGTATATGTCGCCGAGCCTTCCCTGCCACAGCAAATGCGAGACCGTCCAGGACGTCGCGAAATCATTCCTTACGGCATAATGGGTGCCGACGAAATGGACGACGAGGAGCGCGACAGACGCGATCCCGGCCGCCACGACGACGTAATCGAACCAAGTGGAGCGCTGGGATCGGACCGACATTTCCGGGATGATCGCCTCGCTGAGACCGCCTCAAGCACCACGATCGTCTCTGTCAGCTGGAGACCGCATCCCTTCCCCTCCGGCCGCGCTCCGACGTGACCGAGATTGCCCAGGTGAGCGAGCTCCACGCGGCAGGATGCGCCATCTCGGCTTTTCCGGTAAAGCAAAACCGGGCGGACGGTTGCGATGTCGCGTCAGGCGTGAGCCGGGGGTAGCCAATGAGCGGCAGCGGAACGTCGCTCCAAGCGAGCGCGGGAGAGCGCCCTGAGGCTATGTCCAAGCCTCTATCCGCCACCTTCACGCCCGAAGCGCCGCGCGCGCCCGCCCGCGAGCTCGCGGAGCGCACCCCTACCGGTTGATGTAGCGCAAGAGGAATTGCCGGCAGCGCTCGCTTGAGGGATCGCGCAGCACCTGGGCGGGCGGGCCTTCCTCCTCGATGCGGCCGGCGTCGAGGAAGATGGCGCGGTCGCTCACTTCCGCGGCGAAGGCCATTTCGTGGGTGACGATCAGCATGGTGCGGCCCTCCTCGGCAAGCGAGCGGATGACGCGCAGCACCTCGCCGACGAGCTCGGGGTCGAGGGCCGAGGTCGGCTCGTCGAAGAGAAGCGCCTTAGGCCGCATGGCGAGCGCGCGCGCGATGGCGGCGCGTTGCTGCTGACCGCCCGAGAGATGGGCGGGATAGGCGTGGCGCTTCTCGACCATGCCGACCTTCTTGAGGATGACCTCGGCCTCGGCGATCGCCTCTCGACGCGGCCGGCGCTGCACATGCACAGGCGCCTCGATGACGTTCTCGAGCACCGTCATGTGCGCCCACAGATTGAAGCTCTGGAAGACGAAGCCGAGCGAGGCGCGGATGCGGTTGACCTGGGCGCGGTCCGCGGGCTCGCGCCGGCCGCGCCGGGTGCGCAAGGAGATTGCCTCGCCCGCGATGGCGACGCTGCCTTCGTCGGGCACCTCCAAGAGAGAGATGCAGCGCAGAAGCGTGCTCTTGCCCGAGCCCGACGCGCCGATGATGGCGATCACCTCGCCCGCCTGGGCCTCGAGGCTCACGCCCTTGAGCACCTCGTTGGCGCCGAAGCGCTTGTGGAGATCGCGGACGGAGATCGCAGCGGGCGTCGACATCGGGAGGCTCAGGCCGCGGGCCGGAGATGCGGATTGAGTCGGTGCTCCGCCCAGGCGATACCCCGGGCGATGAGGAAGTTGATCGCAAGATAGATCGAGCCGGCGCAAAGGAAGGTCTCGAAGGCGCGGTAAGTCTCGGAGATGACGGCGTAGGCGATGCCCGAGAGCTCCATGAGCGTCACGATCGAGGCGAGCGAGGTCGACTTCACCATGGCGATCATCTCGTTGCCATAGGCCGGCAGCGCCTGACGCAGTGCTAACGGCAGCACGATGCGGCGGTAGAGGAGGAGCCGCGACATCCCGGCTGCTCTCCCCGCATCGATCGCACCCTGGGCTACCGACTGCAACCCGCCGCGCACGATCTCCGAGCCGTAGGCGGCCGTGTTGAGCGTGAGCGCCAGGAGCGCACACCAGAAGGGCTCGCGCAAGAAGGGCCAGAGCAGGCTCTCGCGCACGGCGGCGAACTGGGCGAGGCCGTAATAGATAAGGAATATCTGGAGAAGCAGCGGCGTGCCGCGCAGCATATAGACGTAAGCGCGCACGAGCCATTCGCCGACGCGCGAGCTCGTCCGCAGGACGGCGAAGAGCACGGCGATCGCGGCACCGGTGGAGATCGAGAGCGCCGAGAGCTCGAGCGTGAGCGGCACCCCCGCCAGCAGGCGCTCCATGGTCGCGATGAGGAAGGCGAGGTCCATCGCGTCAAGCCGGCCGACGCTCTGCGCGCATCGTCCACGCCTCGGCACCCCGGAAGAGGAAGCCGGAGAGTGTGGTGAGCGCGAGATAGAGGAAGAAGCCGGTGACGTAGAAGTCGAAGGGAAGATGGGTCGATCCCGCGCCGATGTGGATCTCGCGAAGGATCTCGGCGAGCCCCGTCACCGAGATGAGGGCGGACTCCTTGAGCACTTGCTGCCAGACGTTCCCCATGCCGGGGAGCGCAAAGCGCAACGCGCGCGGGCCGGTGATCCGCCGCAGCATCAGGAGCCGGCCCATGCCGACCGCGCGCGCGGCCTCTATCTCGCCGGGCGGAATCGCGAAGTAAGCACCGCGGATCACCTCCGTCTGATAGGCGCCGGCTACGAGCCCGACGGCGAGCGTGCCGACCATGAAGGCGTTCAGGCCGAGGAAACCCGCGTGGCCGAAGAGATGGCCGAGGGCCGAGAGCGCCTGGCTTCCCCCGAAATAGAAGAGGTAGATCACCAAAAGGTCGGGTACGCCACGAAAGATCGTGGTGTAGGCCTCGGCGAGCCAGCGGAGCGGCGCGCTCGGCGCGAGCTTCGCCGCGGCCCCCACGAGGCCGAAAGCGAGGCTCGCGAAAAAGGCGCTCGCCGAGACCGCGAGCGTCATGAGCGCGGCTGCCAGGAGTTGATCACCCCACCCCGTCGGCCCAAAGCCGATGAGGGTGAAATAGCCTCCCAAGTCCACCGCGTGCCTACTTCCCGCTCAGCTCGAAGGCGGAGGCGAGATGTCGGTCTTGAACCATTTGAGCGAGAGCGTGCGGATGGTGCCGTCGGCGATCGCCTCGCTTATCGCGCGGTCGAACAGCTCCTTGAGCTCGGGGTCGGACTTGCGCAGGCCGACGCCGGTGCCCTGGCCGAGGAGGCCGCCGGTGAAAAGCGGGCCCGCCAGCACCAGCTTGTCGCCGCCCGGCTTGCTGAGCGTCGAGACGAAATAGGAGGTGGAGGCGAGTGCTGCATCGACCCTTCCCGCCGCGAGATCGAGGTCATGCTCCTCGGTCGTCTTGTAGGTGCGGATCTCCACTACCCCCTTGAAATAGGTATTGAGCAGGTCGGCCTGGATGGTGGCGATCTGCACGCCGATGATCTTGCCTTTGAGCGCGGGCGTGAGCTCCTTGATCGCCGCCTCCGTCGCAGCCTTGTCGTCGAGCGAGACGCGCTTGCCGGTATCCGGCATATGGGCGAGCGGCGAAGTCTTCTCTACGGCGAAGGTGGTGGGCGAGCGCGTGTAGGCGCGCGAGAAATTGATCACCTCCAGGCGCTTTGCGGTGATGCTCATGCCGTCCATGATGGCGTCGTACTTGCCGGCGTTCAGCCCCGGGATGATCCCGTCCCAATCCTGCGCCACGAACTCGCAGGTGAGCTTGACCCGTGCGCAGAGATCGTTGGCGAGGTCGATCTCGAAGCCGATCAGCTTGCCGTCGGGCGCATGGAGATTGTAAGGGGCGTAGGCGCCCTCGGTGGCGATGACGACCTTCGTCCACTCCTTGGCGAGGGCCGGGGTCGCGAGAAGGGCGAGCGCTGCCGCCCCGGCAAGGGCGCGGAGCAGCGGATGCGGGAGCGACATGAGAGCCTCCTTGCGTTTGTTCCCGCCCGAACGCGGCGCCACGCGCCGCCCGGCGGCTTGCCTCGACGCGGCCTCTCCCGAGCGAAGGCGCCGGAATTTCATTGGCACGCTATGCATTTCCTTCCCCCTCGAGGCCGCCCCGTGACGGAATCGGGTAGCTCGAACAGTATGCGCCTTCGCGCGCTAGCCGACAAGCCGGCGCCCCACCGCTGAGCCCCTCGCGTAGGGCCTACGCCTTGCATCGAGCGCCGCGCCGCTCAGACGATGATCGCGCGCGCGTCGAGGGCGACCACGCCGCTTCCCTCGCGGCGGACCAGGAGCGGGTTGATGTCGAGCTCGCTCAAGCGCCCGCCGAGATCGGCCGCAAGGCGGCTGAGGGAGACGAGCGCCATAGCGGCGGCCGCGACGTCGAGACGCGGCCGACCGCGATAGCCGTCGAGGAGCGGCCAGATCCTGAGCCGCCTCAGCAAGGCTTCGGCCGCACGGCACCCGACCGGCGCGAGCGCCATCTCGAGGTCCCCGAGAAGCTCGACCAGCACGCCGCCCGCACCCACCATCACCACGGGACCGAATTGCGGGTCGTGTTTGGCGCCCAGGATCAGCTCGAGCTCGCCCGCAGCCATCTCCGCGACGACGAGGCGATCCGCGGCCGGGTCGAGGGCGGCGAGCCTGGAAGTGATCTCGTCCCACGCCTCCGCGACAGCGGTGCGATCGGCAAGGGCCAGGCGCACGAGGCCGGCATCGCTCTTGTGCACGACCCGCGCCGTCACCGCCTTGAGCGCGACGGGATACCCGATCGCATCCGCCGCCGCGACCGCTTCCTCGCGCGTGCCCGCGAGGCGCTCGCGCGTGATCGGAATGCCGTAGCGCGCGATGAGCGCCTTCGCCTCGGGCTCGCTCAGATAGCCCACACGCAGATCGAGCATCGCCGGCCCGGCACCTTTCGGGCTCGCCGGCGGACCATCTTCATCATGCGAGGATGGCGGCGCATAGTTGCGATAGGCGCACAGCATGCGCATGCCGTCGTCGATGCGGTTGCAGAATGGACAGCCGAGCTGCTTGAAGATCTCGCGCACGCCCTTCGCGACCGAGCCTGGAGTCAGGATGATGAATCCCGGCTTGCCGCAGCCGACGACGCCCTTGGCCAGCGCCGTTGCGGTCGCCTCGTAGTTCGGGCTGGTGGTGAGCGGGACCACGACGACGCCGACGCCCGGATCGGCCGCCACGATGCGAACGACCTCTTCGGCCACTCTCGCGGCATCGCCCGCCGCCTGGCGACGCGCGCCGAGATCGACCGGGTTCTGCAAATGGCTCGGCAACATGAAGGCACCGAGCGCTTGTTGCGTCACCGGCGCCAGGGCCGCGAGCGGTACGTCGATATCGCCAAGGCGGTCCGCGACGATGCCGTTGATGCCGCCCGAGGACGACACGACGCCGATGCGGCCGGCCCGCCACGGCCCGAAGCGCGCGATCATGGCGGCCGTGAGCACCATGACGTCCGGGTCGTCGGCGAGGACGACGCCTTCGTCGCGGCAGGCCGCCCCGAACACGGCATACGCGCCCGCGAGGCTCGCGGTGTGCGAGCGCGCGGCCGCCTCGCCCGAGGCGCTGCGCCCCGTCTTGAGCGCCACGATCGGCTTGCCGACCGCGCGCGCGCGCCGGATGAGCTCGAGGAAGCGCCGGCCGTCCTTGAGGCCCTCGATATGCAGGCAGATGACCCGCGTTGCCGGATCGCCGATCATATGCTCGAGGAAATCGCAGACCTCGAGGTCCGCCTGGTTGCCGATCGAGATCAGCTGGCTGAAGCCGATGCCCACGTCGTAGGCGCGGTTGAAGACCGAGAGCAGGATGGCGCCGCTCTGGCTCACGATGCCGATCGGGCCGGGATAGAGCTTGTCGACCTCGAGCACGCGCGCCGAGGTGAGCGCCATGCCGTTCAGTACGTTGATGAGGCCGAGGCAGTTCGGTCCGATGAGCCGCATGCCGGTGCGGCGGCTGAGCTCGGCGAGTGAGCGCTCGGCAGCAAGGCCCTCTCCGCCCACCTCGGCGAAGCCGCTTGAGATGATGAGACAACAGCCCACACCGGCATCCGCGCAGTCGCGCACCGTTGCCGGCACCGAGGCCGCGGGAATCGCGATGATCGCGACATCGACCGGCGGCGCAGCGTCGATGCGCGCATAGCACTTCTTGCCCTGGACTTCCTGGCGCCGCGGATTGATCGGGACTACGTTCCCCGCGTAGCCGTGGAGTGCCAGGTAATACATGATGCGGCCGGCCCACTTGGAACGGTCGTCGGAGGCGCCGAACACGGCGACGCTTCGGGGATTGAGGATGCGCTCGACCGTTATGCGCGGGGCGGCGCTCGCTTCTGCCATGGGGGCTCCCGTCAAATGAAGGCCGAGTGACCGGTGAGCTCGCGCCCGATGATGAGCCGCTGGATGTCGGAGGTGCCATCGATCACCGTGAGCATCCGGCAGTCGCGCCAACAGCGCTCGACCGGCGCCCCCTCGGAAAGCCCCATTGCACCCATGACGTCCATCGCCGCATGGCACACGCGCACCGCGGCCTCGGTCGCGTAGACCTTGGCCATCGAGGCCTCGCGCGCGCAGGCGCGGCCCTGGTCCATGATCCAAAGCGCCTGGAGGCAGAGGAGCCGCGCCGCCGCCAGCTCCGTGGCCGCGTCCGCGAGCGCCAGCTGGATCGCCTGGAACTTGGCGAGCGGGCGTCCGAAAGCGACGCGCTCGCCCGCGTACGCGCGCGCGACGTCGAATGCCGCGTTCGCGATCCCGACCGCCGTGAGCCCGATGAACGGCCGCGAGGCCTCGATCCCGCGCCCGAACGCCGCGAGCGCCTGGCCCGGCTGGCCGAGTAGATTCTCGCGCGGCACGAGGACGTGGTCGAACTCGAGCTCGGCGTAGGACAGGTTCCGAATGCCGACCGACGGCAGCTCCCGGCTCCGCCACGGCGATACCGAGCGCTCGACCACGAGCCTCGTGTGGCGCGCCTTGGGCTCGCGGCCGGGCTCGACCACCATCAGCGTGATGAGGTCGGCGATGCCGCCGAGCTTGATCCACTTCTTGCGTCCGGTGACGCGGTAGCCGTCTTGCTCGGCAATGCCTTCGCAAGCGAAGGCGCGCGTGTCCGAGCCTGCTTGCGGCTCGGTGATCGCCGCCGTCGAGATCCAATCGCCGGCAAGGAGCGGACCGAGCCAGCGCTTCCTCTGCTCGGGCGTGCCGACCGCGGCGATGAGGCGCGGCGGGACAATCTCGGCGAGCACGACGGGGCTCGAGCCGAGCGCCTCGAGCAGCAGCCCGTAATCGAGGAGGCTCATCCCGGCGCCGCCCAATTCGGGCGAGATGGTGCTGCCGAGATAGCCGAGCGGCGCCAGGCCCTTGTAGAGCTGCGACATCGCTGCCGCCGACAACCGCTCGCCCGGCCGCAGCGCCTTTGCGAGCGGGACCACGACGCGGCCGACGGCCTCACGCGCGCGCTCCTGCGTTTCCTGCTGGGCTCTCGTGAGTGCGAAATCCATCGCTGGACTCTCCCCCGTACTATCGCAATTCTGAAGTTCGTCTCACTTGGACATAAACGTCATTGCGAGCGCAGCGAAGCAATCCAGGATGCATGGTGCGAACCCCGGCGTACGCCGGGGCTGGATTGCTTCGGCGCCCTTCGGGCGCCTCGCAATGACGAGCGTTTTCCGGGCTTAGTGAAATCGGAACCACGACATTAACGGCCCTTGAAGTTGGGCTTGCGCTTCTCGCGGAAGGCGGCGACGCCTTCCTTGATATCCTCGGACCGGGCGACGATCTTGGCCCAGCGGTCCTCGATCAGCGCGGCGCGGTCCGGCGAATCGCGGTACTGGGCGTAGACGCCTTCCTTGATGGCTTTGACCGGCAAGGGTGCGGCGGTCGCCAGCTTGTCCGCGATCCGCGTCACCTCGGCGTCGAAGGCCTCGTCGGGCACCACGCGCGTGACGAGGCCGAAATCGTAGGCTTGAGCCGCCGTCACGTCCTCGCCAAGGAGAATGATATCGAGGGTGCGGTTGCGCCCGATGTAATGGCCGAGGCGGACCGTGCCGAGGCCCCAGCTCGGGCACATGCCGAGATAGACGTCGCCCGCGCGGAAGCGCGCGGACGCGGCCGCGATCCGGATATCGGCGGGCCAGGCAAGCGCGGTGCCGCCGCCGATGCACCAGCCCTGCACGGCGGCGATGACCGGCTTCGGGAAGCGCTCGATCCGCTCGACGAGGCCGCGGCCGACCTCGCGCCAGCGCTCGGCGCTGCGCTCGTCGCGCTCTTCCTCGGCCTTGAGGTCGGCACCCGCGCAGAACGCACGCGTGCCGGCGCCGCGGATCACGACGACGCGCGTGGGCTCGCGCCGTTCCAGCTCGTCGAAGGCCGCCGCGATCGCCAGAAGGAGCGGAAAAGTCAGAAGGTTGAGCGGCGGGCGGTTGAGGACGAGAGTCGAGACCGCGTTTTTATGGTCGACGATGAGCCCGGTCGTCATGGCAGCTCCGAACGTTATCGCGGCAGGCGCTTGAAGGCGCCCGCCAGGTTGGCGAGGAAGACGAGACACAGCGAGACCAGCACGACGAGGGAGGAGACCGCCGCCACCGTCGGATCGATGCGATCGGTCAGGTAATTGTAGATGCGGACCGGAAGCGTCTGCAACGCCGGCCCGGTCATGAAGATGGTCATGGTCACTTCGGAGAAAGACAACAGGAAGCAGAAGAGGAACGCGGTCGCGATGCCGCGCGCGGCGAGCGGCACGGTGACGCGGGCCAGCATCCTGAGGCGCGTGGCGCCGAGCACCATCGCCGCCCACTCCATCTCCTCGGGCACGGCTTGCAGCGTCGCGTGCAGCGTGCGGATGGCATAGGGTGTCACGACCACGACATGGGCGAAGAGCAGGCCGACGAGGTGGTTGTAGAGCCCGATGCGATTGACGAACTGCAGCATGGCGATGCCGAAGACGACCGCGGGCACCACAAGGGGCGAAGTGAAGAAGCCGAGCAGGAAGCCGCGGCCGGCAAGGCGGTAGCGCACGAGGCCGTAGGCCGCGAGGAAGGAAAGCGCCGTCGCCATGAGCGCCGCCAGCGCCGCGAGCTTGGCGCTCAGCACGAACGCATCCACGAAATCGGGATAGGAGAGCGCCTCGCGATACCAGCGCAGCGAGAAGCTGTCGAGCGGCACCCGGAAAAAGGCCTCGGGCGTGAAGGACATCCACACGACCAGCACGATGGGCGCCAGCATGAGCGCGATCATGGCAGCGTTGAAGGCGCGCATCATGGCCGGGTCCTCCCGCTCCGCACGGCGAGGAACGCAAGGCGCTGCCCACCCCACACGACAGCGAGCGTGAAGGCGAGGAGCCCCACCGCGATCGCGCCGCCGAGCGGCCAGTTGAGCTGCTCGAGGTTGACCTCGAAGGCGAGGAAGGACACCGTCCGCGCTCGCACGCCGCCGAGGATCGCGGGTGCCGCGAAGGCCGTCATGTTCATGGTGAAATTGATCACGAGCCCGGCGATGAGCGAGGGCAGCGTGAGCGGCAGCGTGACCCTCAGGAAAATCTGCCACGGCGGGGCGCCCAATGTGCCGGCCGCCCATTTGAGGTTCGGATCGAGCCCGCTGGCCGCAGCCCAGAGCGGCAGCAGCACGAACATGAAATGCCCGGGGACGAGCGCTATGATGACGCCCGTCTCGTTGAGCATCAGGTGCAGCGGCGCATCGATCAGGCCGAGGTGCTGAAGCGTGGTATTGATCACGCCGTTCGAGCGGAGCAGAAGGCTCCAGCCGAAGGACTTCACCACCGTGTTGACGAGCCAGGGGCTGACGTAGACGAGGATCAGCCAGGGCTGGACCTTCGGCTTGAGGCGGGCGATGAAGAAGGCGACCGGATAGGCGAGCACGGCCGTGATCGCGGACACGATCAGGCTTATGCGGAGCGTGCGCTCGAGGATCGACTGATAGAGCGGGTCGAGGAGCTTCGTGTAGTTGGCGTCCGTCCAATGGCCGAGGTCGATGCCCTGAGGCGTGTTCGGATGGAAGCTGTTGACGCCCGCCTGCATGAGCGGCCAGACGTAGCCGGCCGCAAGCACGAGGGCGAGCGGCAGTACGAAGAGCCACCCCGCGCGCTCCATGCGCGAGCTTGCGCGAGCTGCCGCCTCAGCCGTCACGGCCGATCACGCCGTCCTCGGCGCTCCAGCCCACCGCGACGCGCGCTCCCGGCGCTAGACGTGCGCCGATCGTGCTCGGCACCGCCGCCGTGAGCCGCAAGTCGCCGATTGCAAGCCGGCAGCTCGTGGCCGCGCCGAGATATACGACATCCTCGACGAGCGCTTCGTAGCGATTGTCGGTCTCGCCCTCGGCCACGAACAGCCGCAGGTTCTCGGGACGGATCATGAGCCACGCGGCCTTGCCGCCCGCATTCGTCTCGAGGCGCGCCGCCACCTTTATGGCGAGGCCGCCCGAGGTGGTGGCGAGCGTCCCCTCCGCGACCGTGCGGACCGCCGCAAGCGCCACCTCGTTCGTCGGGCCCACGAAGTTGGCGACGAACCGGCTCGCGGGGCTCAAGTAGAGCTCGGCCGGCCGGCCGGTCTGCAGGATGCGCCCGGCCTCGAGCACGGCCACGCGATCGGACATGGCGAAGGCTTCCTGGATGTCGTGGGTGACGAGCACCGTGGTGACGCCGAGACGCCGCTGCAGCTCGCGGATCTCGCCGCGCATCTCCTCGCGCAGACGGGCGTCGAGATTGCTGAGCGGCTCGTCGAGCAGTAGAAGGTCCGGACGGATCACGAGGGCGCGGGCAAGCGAGACACGCTGCTGCTGGCCGCCTGAGAGCTGGTCGGGATAGCGCTCAGCCAAGCTTCCGAGGCGCACGAGCTCGAGCGCCTCCCTCCCGCGCCGGCGGATCTCCTCGCGCGCGAGCCGGCGCATCCTGAGCCCGAAGGCGACGTTCTCGAACACCGTGAGGTGCGGAAAGAGCGCGTAGTTCTGGAACACGAGCGCCATGTTGCGCGCGTGGATGGGCGCTTCGGTGACATCGACGCCGCCCAAGCGGACCCTCCCCCGGTCCGCCGGATAAATCCCGGCGATCAGGCGCAGGATCGTGGTCTTGCCGCAGCCGGACGGCCCGAGGAGCGTGAAGAACTCGCCGCGCCCGACTGCGAGGTCGACGCCGGCCACCGCGCGCACGTCGCCGAAATGCTTCTCGAGGCCCTCGATCTCAAGGGACATGATGCCGTCGGTCACGAGGTTGATGGTCAGGGGGCGCCGACATCGCTTCGGGCGTCGCCCTTCCCCATCGAGGGCGGCGGGACCGGGAGGGCGTTATCTCGAACATCGACGCGTGCTCGTCCTCGACACTAATGCAGCGTCGCGACCTCCTTCTCGAAGCGCTCCACCCAGACGGGACGTTGCTCGTTGACATAGTCGTAGTCGATGGTCGTGAGCTTGTCGAGCTGGTCGCCGTGGGGCACGCGCTTCGCCGCCTCGGGCGAGAGCTGCACCTCCTTGTTCATCGGGCTCTGACCGTAGGTCTCCGAGCGGTAGCTCAGCACCTTGGCGCTGATCCACCAGTTGAGGAAGGCGCGCGCGCCCTCGGGATTGGGTCCGTTCTCGATGATCCCCGCGGCCGTCGGGCTCATGTAGACGGGCTCGGGAATCGTATAGGCGACGTGCATGCCGCGCCGCATCATGTCGGCCGCGGCGGAGGTGTTGAAGACCGCGACGGAGGCGCTTTCCGCCTGGAGGAGGTCCGACATCTTGGCGAAGGTGTTGCTCCAGTCGACGACGCCGGGGGCCATCCTCTTGAGTGCTGCAAAGCCGGGCTCAATGTCGCGCTCGCTGCCGCCGTGGGCGCGCGCCTGGATGATGAGATTGTAGATCCCGTAGATCGCGTTGCCGGGCGGCATCAGAAGCTGGCCCTTGAACTCGGGCCGCTCGAGGTCCGTCCACTTGGCCGGCGCCGGCCAGCCCTTCCTCTTGAAGACGTCGTCGTTGTAGATGATGCAAAAGATGTCGGCGTAGGTGACGACGCCCACGTCCTTCCCGCTCTTCGCGTCCTTGATGTGAGCGGCATCGAGAAGCTTGTCGAGGTTGGGCACACCCTTGTCGTCGATCGGCGCGAAGAGGCCCTGCTGCACGCCGACGAGGAACGGCAGCATGTCGGCCATCACGACATCGACCTGCGGCGAGGCCTTCTGCGCGAATGCCGTCGCCATGATCTCGGGCGCGGTCGCCTTGGGCACGAGAATGACGTTGTAGCCCGTGTCCTCGGCGAATTTCTTGGCCCATCCGTCCCGCTCGAGCATGGCTTGTATGGTGCCGCCCCAGGTGAGGAAGTAGACGTCCTTCTTCTGCGCCATGGCCGGCGCGGAAGCGCCCGCCGCGACCCCGAGCGCCAGGCAGGCAAGAGCCGCGAGCCCGGCAAAGCGCGAATAGCCATATCTGACGCTACGCATCTTCCCCTCGATCTTGCGCACGTCGCCCTGAGATTGCCCTCGCGCAAGCGCTTGGGCATGCACGGGCCGGCCTCGCGTGCGGCGGGTGCGACAAATTGACCGGCTTTCCCCCGATGACTGGTCTTGCACGCTTGAGAATGCACCTCTTCGGCCCATCTAGCAAGGCGGAGCCGCTCGACGATCGCGCTCCACCATCTCGCGCCGCAGCCCGCGCTCACACCAGCCCTTTGCAGGGAAAAAGACATGATCCAGATCATTCGTTGGCTCATTTTTATGGCATAGTTACATCGAGAGGCGCCACGCGCCGTCTACGCAGGCTCGAAGGGCATGCGATGACCATCTACGGCTGGCTTCAGATCGTTCTCTTCACGCTCCTGATCGGCGCGTTGGTCAAGCCCTTGGGTGGGTACCTCGTCCGCGTTTACGCCGGCGAGCGCACGTTCTTGCAGCCGGTCGTGAGACCGATCGAGGCCGCACTCTACCGCCTGGCTGGCGTCGATGAGGGCGCCGCGCAGAATTGGGTCCGCTACGCCTTCTCCCTCCTTTTGTTCCATATGGCGGGCGTGCTCGCGCTCTACGCGCTTCTACGCCTCCAAGGCCTTTTGCCGCTCAACCCCCGGAGCTTTCCCGCCCTCGCACCCGACCTGGCGCTGAACACCGCGGTGAGCTTCGCCACCAACACGAGCTGGCAGTCGTACGGCGGCGAAAGCTCGCTCGGGTATCTCGCGCAGATGAGCGGCATCGCCGTGCAATCGTTTCTCTCCGCGGCGGCCGGCTTGGCCGTGGCCATGGCGCTCATTCGCGGCTTCGCGCAGCGCAGTGCCGACACGATCGGCAACTTCTGGGTCGACCTGACGCGTGGCACGCTTTATGTGCTCTTGCCGATTTGCGTCGTGGCGGCGCTGTTCTTCGTCGCGATGGGCGTGCCGCAGACCTTCGGCGACTACGTGGACGCCGCGACGATCGAGGGCGGCCATCAGCTCATCGCCCGCGGGCCGGTCGCGACGCAGCTCCCGATCAAGCTCATGAGCGGGGACGGCGGCGGCTTCTTCAACGTCAATTCCGCCCATCCCTTCGAGAACCCTTCGCCGCTCACCAACCTGATCGAGCTGGTCCTGGTCTTCTCGATCGGCGCCGCCTTGACCAACAGCTTCGGCCGCATGGTGCGGGACCAGCGGCAAGGTTGGGCGCTCCTCGCGGTGATGGCGCTCCTCTTTGGCGCGGGTGCGTCGGGCCTCTATGCGTTCGAGGCCGCGGGCAACCCCGCCCTCGCGGGCCTTGGGATCGGCCAGGTGCAAAGTGCCGCTCAGCCGGGCGGCAACATGGAGGGCAAGGAGGTTCGCTTCGGGATCGCGGGCTCGGCACTCTTCGCGGAGATCGCCACGGCCTCCTCGGATGGCGCCGTAAATGCGATGCACGACAGCTTCCTGCCGCTCAGCGGCGGCATCCTCCTGTCCAACATGTTGGTCGACGAAGTGATCGTGGGGGCGCCAGGGTCCGGCCTCTACGGCATGCTCCTCTTCTGCATCGTCGCGGTCTTCCTCGCCGGGCTGATGGTCGGTCGAACGCCGGAATACGTCGGCAAGAAAATCGAAGCCGCCGACGTCAAGATGACGACATTGGCCTTGATCTCGGTGCCCGCGGCGATCCTCGGCCTCGCGGCCGTCGCCTCGGTCGTCGAGCCCGGGCTGGCGGGGCTCGGCAACCAGGGTCCGCACGGCTTCAGCGAGATTCTCTACGCCTACACCTCGGCCGCCGCCACGAACGGCAGCGCCTTCGCCGGCCTCAACGCCAACACGCCTTTCTACAACCTGACCCTGGCGCTCGCGATGCTCGTCGGCCGCTTCATGGTCATCGTCCCGGTGCTTGCCGTCGCGGGCTCGCTCGCGGCCAAGCGCGTCATACCGGCCTCGAGAGGAACGCTGCCGACCCACGGCCTGCTGTACGTAGCCTTCCTCGTCGGAGTGATCGTGATCGTCGGCGGCCTCACCTATCTGCCCGCCCTCGCGCTCGGTCCCCTGGTCGAGCACTTCGTCATGGCTGCGGGCTCGCTTTACTGAGCGCGGGCGCGCCGAGCCAGATAGCGCAGAGCGCGTCCGGAATTCATTGAATTTCGCCCGATTGGGTGAGACGCTCCCTATTCCTCGAGCCGCAGCGAGGCATCGGAATATGTTCGAGCGCCTGCCTCTCCTCTTCCGCTCCGCGATGTATGCGCTGCGCGGCGGCTTCCTCATTCGCCCGCTGGCCATTGCCGTGCTCCTCGGGATTGCAGGGGCCGTGCTCTCCTCCCTCGAGGAGCAGGTTCCGGCAATCAGCGCCTGGATCCCCGAAACCTTGTTTCCCTCGCGCCAGGATCCCCAAGTGGCGCAGGCGATCCTCGGCGATATTGCGACGTCGATCATGACGGTCGTGTCGATCGTGTTCGCGATCCTCTTGATGACGCTGACGCTCGCATCGACGCAATTCTCGCCCCGCATCCTCGTCAACTTCGTGAGGGACCGCACCACGCAGTGGACGCTCGGCGTCTTCCTGGGCACGTTCTCCTACTGCATGGCGGCACTGCCGGCCGCGCGCGCTCTGCCGCGCCCGTTCGTTCCCGTCGTGACCGCGACGGGGGCCATGCTGCTTGCGCTGGTTTGCGTCGGCTGGCTGATCTACTTCATCAACCACATTTCCCGCTCGATCAGCGTCAACCACATCGTAGATCGGATCGCCCGCGAGGCCGAGCTGGTGATCGACGAATTCATGCCCTACCGGCGGGGTCCGTTCCCATTGCAGGCGCGCAGCGAGCCTTCCGCGGTCGCCGGCGGCTCTCCCATCGCCAGCCCGGAGTCCGGATATATCCGCTACATCGATATCAATCGCCTCGTCGCGCTCGCGAAGGCCTACCACATTTGCATCCACCTGGAGCGCCGCGTCGGCCACTTCGTGCCGGCTGGCGTTCCCCTCATGAGCGTATCGGATGGGGAGCGCGTGCCCGCCGACCGCGCCGTTCATCTCGTCGGCGCCTTCGATATCGGCCCGACGCGGACCATGCAGCAAGACGTGGAGTTCGGCATCATCCAGATCGTCGACATCGGGCTGCGGGCGATCTCGCCCGCGGTCAACGATCCGAGCACGGCGATCAGCTGCGTCGATCAGCTGAGCCGCATCCTGATCCGCTGGACGGGCCGCGTGCCGCCGCCGTCCCACTACTACGCGCCGCCGCACGTCCTGCGTCTCACGGTGCCGTGGCTCGGCTTCGAAGGCCTGCTCGATACGGCGTTCGAGCAGATCCGCCATTATGCCGTCTCCGACGTCGCGGTGAGCCTGCGGTTGCTGCGCGCCTTCAACGACATCGCAAGCGCCATGCCGCTCCCCGAGCTTAAGCGAACGCTTGTGGAGCGCGCCCGCCGCGTCGTCGCTGGATGCGCGGGCAGCCTGCCGGAAGACGAGCTGGCCAAATTGCAGCAGCGTCTCAAGGCGTTCGAGGCCAGGGTCGCGGCCGGGAGCTGAGAGGCGGGTAAGGGCGCAGTGCCGAGCGAGCCCTTCCGCATTGCCCGAGCGCGCCCGCATGGCTCCGCACACGCGCGGGGCCTAAGCTATCTCGGGAATGCGGGCTAAAGATAATTTTACACTATAGCACCGATCTCAATCGGCCATCAATGCGATGGCCCAGCGACCGGGTGCGTCCGGACGTGCAAGGAGAGCGCTTTACCGCGGCGCTTAAGGTCAGTCCGATGCAGCAATCCGAACACCCGCTCCGCCCGCCAAGCGAGACGGGCCCGTCGAGCCCGCTCTCGCTCGTCTTGCTCGCCGGGCTTGCGCTCCGGCCCGTGCCCATCCCCATGCTTCAGCCGCTGCTGCGGCTCGCGGCGCGGGCGGTGGTGTGGCGTCATCCGGCACTGCTCGCGAGGCTCGAGGGCTTCGAGGATGCGCGCTTCCTGATCGATCCGGTGGACCTGCCGATCGCATTCCTGCTGCGCCTGGACGGCAGGCGCCTCGAGCTCAGCGCGGTCGGCAAGGACGCCGTCGCTCAAGGTGCCACGGCCGCGGTGCGCGGCCCGCTCCTCATCCTGCTCGACATGCTGGAAGGCCGCATCGACGGCGACGCGGTCTTTTTCACGCGCGACTTGACCATCGAGGGCGATACCGAGGCGGTGGTGGCCCTGCGCAACGCGATCGAGGCCGCGGAGATCGATCTCGTCGGCGACATGGCCGCCTTGCTGGGGCCGCTTCAAGGGCTCGGGCGCGCCGGCTTGGGCGCGATGACGCGCCTGCTGCGCGCCGCGGCGCGCGATCTCGAGACGCTGCGCGCCGCCCTCTTGGCTCCGCTCGAGCGCCAAGCGCAGCGGCAGGCAAGGGAGGTCGAGGAGCTCAAGGCCGCACTCGCGGCACTCAAGGGCGAGAAGCGGCGACACCTCGCCGCCCGCCCCACGGGCTGGGAGTCCGCTTGAGATGCCGCAGGCCCTCGAGCTCGTTTGTCCCGCCGGCACGCCTGCGGCCCTGCGCGCGGCGGTCGATGCGGGCGCCGACGTGGTCTATGTCGGCTTCCGCGACGAGACCAACGCGCGCAACTTCCCGGGGCTCAATTTCGATCGCGCCGAGCTGGGCGACGGGCTTGCCTACGCTCACGGGCGCGGCGCGCGGGTCTATGTCGCGATCAACACCTATCCCGCGGTCGGCAATGCAAGGCCTTGGCACGCGGCGGTCGACGATGCGGCGCGCCTCGGCGCCGATGCGTTCATTCTCGCCGACATCGGCCTGCTCGATTACGCGAGACGGCACTGTCCCGAGGTGCGCCGCCACCTCTCGGTCCAGGCCTCGGCCTCGACGCCGGAGGCGATCCTCTTCTACCACGAGGCCTTTGGCGTGCAGCGCGTCGTGCTGCCGCGCGTGCTCACTCTGCCGGAGATCGCGGCACTCAACGCCGCCATCCCGGTCGAGACCGAGGTCTTCGCCTTCGGCGGCATGTGCGTAATGGCCGAAGGGCGCTGCGCGCTCTCGGCCTATGTCACCGGCCGCTCGCCCAACATGCAGGGCGTGTGCTCGCCGGCGAGCCACGTCCGCTACGAGCGCGAGGGCGAGCGGATGGTCTCGCGCCTCGGCCGTTTCACCATCAACCGCTTCGAGGCGGACGAGCCCGCGGGCTATCCGACGCTGTGCAAGGGGCGCTTCGCCGCGCAAGGCGAGGCCTCCTATCTCTTCGAGGAGCCGGTCTCGCTCAACGCCATGACCATGCTGCCCGAGCTCGCGGCGGCCGGCGTGCGGGCGCTCAAGATCGAGGGCCGCCAGCGCGGGCGCGATTACGTCATGCGCGTGGTCGCGGCCTTCCGGCGCGCGGTCGACGCGGCGGCGCGCGGCGAGCCGGTCCCGGCGGGGCTGCTCGCCTCGGTCGCCGAGGGCGGCCGGGACACCACGGGCGCCTACGAGAGGGGCTGGCGATGAGGGCTGCGTCTTTCGCTCCGTCGCGCTTGAGCCTCGGCCCGCTCCTCTTCAACTGGGACGCGGCGCGGCGGCGCGACTTCTACTTCCGCGTCGCCGACGAGGCCCCCCTCGACATCGTCTATCTCGGCGAGGTGACCTGCTCGAAGCGGACCGCCTTCTTCGAGCAGGACCTCCCCGCGATCGTCGAGCGCCTCGGGCGCGCCGGCAAGGAGGTGGTGCATTCCACCCTTGCGCTCGTCACCAGCGCGCGGGAGTGCTGCGCGCTGCAGGAGCTTGCCGTCGAGGCGGGCCTCATGATCGAGGCCAACGACATGGCCGCCGTGCGCATGCTCGGCGGGCGGCCCCACGTCATCGGGCCCTTCGTCAACGTCTACAACGAGGGCACGCTCAGCTATCTCAAGGCGAGGGGCGCGGTGCGCGCGGTGTTGCCGGCCGAGTTGCCGCGCGATGGGGTCACAGCGCTTGCAACGCGGGCGAACGGCGTCGAGATCGAGCTCCAAGCTTTCGGCCGTCTGCCCTTGGCGCTGTCGGCGCGGTGCTACCACGCGCGCGCGCACGGGCTGCACAAGGACGGCTGCCAATACGTCTGCGGCCTCGACGACGACGGGATGGCGGTCGACACCCTCGACGGCGAGGGCTTCCTCGCGGTCAACGGCACGCAAGTCTTGTCCATCACGGCACGCAGCCTGCTCCCCGAACTTCCCGCGTTGAGGCAGGCGGGCGTGGACATCTTCCGCCTGTGGCCTCACGCAGCGGATATGGTCGTCGTGGCGACGCTCTTCCGGGACCTGCTCGACGGTCGTGCCGAGCCCGCCGCCGCCGAGGAGCGCCTCGCCGCGGCCGTCCCCTTCGCCGCCCTGTCGCGGGCGCTCTTCGAAGGCGTGGGTGTAGGCTGATTCACGCCGGTGCGAGCCGGCCTTAGCGGACCCGCGGTCATCCGGCTCGGCGCCTCGGCACGATCAGGCAGTCGAGCGCGCTGCAGCCCTTGCCTTGGGCGAAGACGGCGAGAGGATTGACCTCGACCTCAACGATCTCGTCGGCGAAGTCGACGATGAAGCGCGAGAGTGCCACGATCGCCGCGCCGGCCGCCGCGAGATCGCCGGCAGGCTGGCCGCGCCAACCGGCAAGAAGCTTGCTCGCCCGCGTCTCGGCGATCATCGCATCTGCCGCGGCCCCGTCGACCGGCGCCAAGCGGACGGCGACATCATTGTAGAGCTCCACCAGCACCCCGCCGCCGCCCGCAACCACGATCGGCCCGAACTCGGGGTCGACCCGCGCGCCCACGAGGAGCTCGGCGACCGGTGCCGCCATTTCTTGGATTAGGAGGCCGAGCACCTCGCCGTTCTCGAGCCGGGCGGCGCGCTCGAGGAGGTCCGCGGCCACGTGCCGGGCTTCTTCGGCCGAACGGATGCCGATCTTGACCAGGCCGGCGTCGGATTTATGGACGACGTTTGCAACCACGCCCTTGAGGACGACGGGAAATCCGATCGCGACCGCGGCAGCCCCCACCTCCTCCGCCCGGGTCACGAAGCGCTCGCGCGGACCCGCCAAGCCATAGCTTGCGAGAATCGCGCGCGCCTCATGCTCCGCGGGGAGCCGACTTGCCGGCAATGCCGTCCACGCGTTCCGCGCCTTCGCGGCGGCGGCTTTATCGGCGCCGACGGCTCGTTCGACGCTCAGGGGCGCTGCCCAACGCGCGAGGCTGGCGACGGCAAAGAGCCCTTCGCGGGTGCCATGCAGATAACGCACCCCCTCCTCGGCGGCCGCGGCGGCGAAGCCGGGATGGGGGTCGCCCGAGAGATTGGACACCGCGACGAGCGGCTTTCCCGCCGCGCGGGCACCTTTCGCCACGGCCCTCAAAAGATTCGAATAGCGCGTCGCCTGCTGCGTGCCCAGCCCGCGGGGTGCATCCTGCAGCAGCACGAGCGTGCCGACTTGGGCTTGCTGGCCCATCGCCCGTAGGATGCGCTCGGCGATCGTGGGATCGTAAAGGCCCGCCCATGTGAGGTCGAGCGGGTTGGCGATATGGGCGAATTCCGGCAGGAGCGCCGCGATTTCCGCCTTCGCCTCGGCGATCGGCGCCAGCGTCAATCCGACCTCCTCGGCAACGTCGAGGGCGAGTGCTATTTCGCCGCCCGAAAGCGAAACCACGCCGACACCCTCGCCCTGCGGCCGGCATGCGAGACCCGAAACGAGCACCGCCGTCTCCACGAGCTCGTCGAGCGAGCCGGCCTCGATCACGCCCGCCGCGCGGAACGCCGCCCGGCAGACCTCGACGCTGCCGGCCACAGCCCCTGTGTGCGCCATCACCGCGGCCCGACCTTGCGCCGAGCGTCCGCTCTTGAGCACGATCACCGGCTTGCCGAGCGCCTTTGCCCGCGCGGCGGCGGCGATGAATTTCGCGGGCTTACGCAGCTGCTCGAGGAACACGACGACGGATTTGACCTCTGGATCCTCGACGAGCGCCTCGAGATAATCGGCGACGGTGGTCACGGCCTCGTTCCCGGAGGTGATGAGGTGGCTCAAGCCGAAGCCGCGGCCCGCGTTGAGGAGCGCGATCCCGACCGAGCCGCTCTGCACGATGGCGGCGACGCCACCGCGCGCGACGCGCTCGGGCAGGGACGTTCCGAAGAGGGCCGCTTTGCCGACAAAGTTGAGAAGGCCGAGACAGTTCGGCCCGCAAACCGCAATGCCGTTCTCCGCCGCGATCCGGACGAGCTGCCGTTGCGCCGCCGCGCCCGTCTCGCCGGCTTCGGCAAAGCCGCTCGAGAGGATCGCGATGCCGCCGACCCCCTTGGCTGCGGCCTGGCGCACGATCTCGGGGATGCGCTCCGCTTGGACCGCGACGAACACCGCGTCGACCTCGTCCGCAACGTCCGCCAGCGAAGGCAAGGTCCGCCGGCCGAACAGTTCCCCCTTGTTCGGGTTGATGAGGTGGACGGCGCCCTCGAAGCCCACGAACTCGAGCGCCTTCCAGGCATTGAAGCCGGGCCCGATCTCGTCGGACGCGCCGACGATAGCGACCGACCGGGGGCAGAGGAGATGCCGCAACGACATCAGAGGTCCTGGAACTTCGTGGGCCGCTTTTCGAGGAACGCTCGAGGTCCTTCCTCCGCGTCGGGATGGGCGAAGACCTCGCTGCAGATCTCCTCCTCGTAAGCCACCATCTCGTCCCAGCCGTGGCGGAGGTTGTAGGCAATCGCCTTGCGTGTAGCCTGGATCGCCATCGGCGAGGCTTGGGCGATCCGCGTTGCGATCTTAAGCGCTTCTTCCCGCAACGCGGCGTTGGGCACGACCCCGGTGACGAGGCCCAGCTCATGAGCCTTGGCCGCGCCGAAGTTCTCGCCGATGAGGAGGAGGTCGAGCGCGTGGTTGCGGCCGACGTAGCGCGGCAGGCGGAGGAGGCCCATGCCCCAGCTCGGAACGAGGCCGAGATAGGCGTCGCCCGCGCGAAATACGGCATTCTCCGCGGCGACACGGATGTCGCATGCCCAGCCGACCGCAGTGCCGCCGCCGATGCAGTAGCCGTGGATCGCCGCGACGATCGGCTTCGGAAAACCCTCGATGCGATTGAGCGTGCGCCGCCCGAGCTCGCGGAATGCCCGCGACTGCGCGGGATCGCGAAAGCGCCCCTCCTCGCGGAGATCGGCGCCGGCGCAGAACGCCTTTTCGCCGGCACCCGTGAGAACGACGCAGCGTATCTTCTTGTCCTTCTCGATCTCGTCGAGCACGGCATGAAGCCGCTCGACGAGCTTGAGCGAAAGGGCGTTTACCGGCGGATTGTTTAGCATCAGCGTCGCGATCCGGTCGCTCCGCTCGACGAGGATGAGGTCGGGCACGGTTGGTCTCCCGGTTTGGCCGTTAGGGGGTATTGGTCTCGATATTCTCGGGCTCCGCCCAGAAGATCAGCCGGCGGTGCGCGAAGCGGACGAGCGCATGGAGCGCCACGCCGAGCATGGCCAGCACGACGAGCACCGAGAACATGCCGGCGATGTCCATGCCGAAGTTGAGCTGCATGAGGAGGTTGCCGAGGCCACGGTCGGCGCCGACGAATTCGCCGACGAGCGCGCCCGTAATGCTGAAGACGATCGCCACGTTGAGACCCGCGAATATGAAGGGGAGGGCGTTCGGAAAGACGACGATGCGGAACTCCTGCCAACGCGAGGCGACGAGTGAGCGCATGAGCTCGACCTTTTCCGCTTCGACCGTGGAGAAGCCGACGATGGCGTTGATGAGCACCGGGAAGAACGCGATGATCGAGGCGATGGCAATCTTCGATTCGATGCCGATGCCGACCCAGACGATGATGAGGGGCGCGAGGGCCACCTTGGGCAGCGCCTGGAGCCCGACGAGATAGGGCATCAGCGCCCGCTCGACGAGAGGCGAGCGCGTGATGAGCGCCGCCGAGACGATCGCCGTAACGGACCCGATCACGAAGCCGGCGAGCGCCTCGAAGAGCGTCACGAGGAAGGCGTCGAAGATCAGTCCGCGCTCGATCTCGACCCACAGCGCCGCGGCCACGGCGGAAGCGCGCGGGATGAGCAGCTTCGAAATTCCGAACAAAGGCGGCAGGTACTCCCACGCTGCCAACAACGCGGCGCCTGCCAGGAGCGGCGGACCGTAACGCTCGAGCCTGCCGCGCAAGGGTCGCGCCGTCATGCCGCCTGGACCATCTCGAAATGCCCGCGCAAGCGTTCTGCGATGCGCACGAACTCGGGCTCGCTTCGCGTCTTCGCCGTACGAGGACGCGCGAGGCGCACCTCCACGACGTCGGAGACCCGACCGGGCCGCGGCGAGATCACGACCACGCGGTCGGCAAGGAACACGGCCTCCTCGATCGAGTGCGTGACGAGCACGATGGTCTTGCGGCTCGCGTGCCAAATCCGCAGAAGCTCGAGGTTCATCGCTTCTCGGCTCATCGCATCAAGCGCGCCGAACGGCTCGTCCATGAGAAGGATGGCCGGATCGTGCATGAGCGCTCGGGCGATCGCGACGCGTTGGCGCATGCCGCCCGAGAGCTCGCTCGGGTACTTGTCGGCGAACCCGCCTAATCCGACCAGCTCGAGAAGCTGATGCGCTCGCCCCGCCGCCGCGCGCCGCTCGAGCCCGATCACTTCGGCGGGTACGAGCACGTTCTTGAGGACCGTCCGCCACGGCAACAGCACCGGAACCTGAAAGACCATGCCGATGTCGCGTCGCGGCCCGGAAACGGGCGCTCCGGCGATCCGGACCCGTCCGGTACTCGGCGCCATCAATCCTGCAATCAGGCGGAGGAGCGTACTCTTGCCGCAGCCGCTCGGGCCGACGACCGTGACGAACTCCCGCACCGCGATCGCAAGCGCGATCTCCGAGAGCGCCAGGACATCGGCCCCTGAGCGCGTGCGAAACTGCTTGCTGATGCCGGCGACCTCGATCAGCGGGTCCGGCGCGCCCGCTGTCACCGGTAGGCCTCCGCCTGCTGCTTTACTTTCGCCGCGTCAAAGTCGTTGATCTTGTCGATGAACCGGTTGGTATAATAAGACGTGACGTCGGGTTTTTCCTTGATCATTCCGGCATCGTACAGAAAGTCGCGCGTCGTCTCCCATTCCTCTTTCGTGAAGGCACCCCATTTCGGCACGGCGCGGCCCGCGATGCGGTACTTGACGAGGCGCGCCTCGAGCACGTGGACGGCCTCCTTGAGCGCCTGCGCCTCGGGAATACCCGAGGGCTTCGAAGACGGGTACTTCTGCCAATGGATCTTCACGGCGGCCTCGGGATTGGTCAGCGTGAAGAGCGCCGCCTTGGCGACACCTTGCGCGAACTTGACCGTCTCGTCGGGGTGCGCCTGCACGTAATCCTCGTTGCCGATCAGCATGATGCTGAGGAGCTTGTTGGTCGCGGGCGAGCTGAAATGCCGAAACTTGTAGCCGGAGTTCTCGAGCATGGCGTAGCCCCAGTCCCACAGGCCCAAAGCATCGACCTGCTTTGCCTCGAGCGCGTGCGCCGCCTGCGGGCCGAGGCCGACCGGCAGCCACTTGACGTCCTTCTCGGGATCCAGGCCTGCCGCCTTCAGCATCGCCTTGTCGACGGGCACCGCGCCGCTCGAGAGGCTGAGCACGCCGATCGTCTTGCCCTTGAAGTCGCTGAGCTTCTTGATCGGGCTGTCTTCGGTAACGGCAATGGTGTAGATCGGCTCGCGCACATGATTATAGATCGCGATGAGCTTGGCACCATCCTGGCGCGCGATGATGAGCCCCTCGGGTGTGGCCATCGTGAACTGAGCCGTGCCCGCGATCACGAGTTGAGTTGCGCCGGTCGAGCCGTTGAACGGCTTCACATCGACATCGAGTCCCGCGTCCTTCCAATAGCCGAGGACTTCGGGAACGGACGAATGCGGCGCTTCGGCGACATTGGGCGACGGCGAGGTCAAAAGATAGGTGATCTTACCCTCGGCCAGGCACGGCTGCGCCACGCCGGCCGCAGCCGCAAGCACACCCACCACGAACGATGATCGGTAAAAGCGCCCCATTGTTCCCCCACTTTTTAACTTTTCAAGGAAAGCGCACAGCGCGCTCTCGATCGCGCCGCATGCGCACTTCGTCCGGCATTTTCCGGACAGTCGAAACAAAGCTATCGATCGCGGGCTAGGATAGCCTCATCCATTGGCACCAGCAACAACCCAAGCGTCACGCGGTGCCGCCGCGTGTACCGAGACCCCTGTCCCCCTCGGTTGGGCAGCCGGATCGCGTAATCTGCCTGCTCGGTGATCGCCCTCCTGCATCCGCTTGCGGCCATTGCGGCCTCGCCCAAGAAGTCGAAGGCCCGGCTTGCGGCAGAATCCGTCGCGTTGAACGCGTGCCTAGGCCGGCGTAGGATGGCCGGCGCGGCTAACCGGCCGACGAGAGCTGGGGGCAACCTCGTGAGGAGAACGCACCATGCGAAAAATATTTCTTTCGTCGTTGGCTCTGGCTGTCGGGGGCGCCCTTGCCGCGATCTTCGCCGGCGGTGCCGCGCGCGCGGCCGACCAGGTCGATATCGCGGTGATCGCACCTCTCTCCGGTCCCAATGCCAGCGTCGGCGAGATGATCGTCAATGCCTCGAAGCTTGCCGCAGAGGACGTTAATACCGCAGGCGGCATCAAGTCGCTCGGCGGCGCCAAGCTCAATCTGATCATCGCCGATGCGACGAACGACCCGCAGGGGGCGATCACCACGACCGAGCGCGTGCTCACCCAGAGCAAGGTGGCGGGCGCCTTCGGCCTGGCACTCTCGCCGCTGACGACGGCCGCACTCCCCGCCTTCGTCAAGCACCACGTGCCGGTCATCACCTCGGCGATCAGCGACGCCTTGGTGACACCGAGCAACGGCGGCTACCTCTTCCAGATCGCGCCCAAGGGCTCGGCCTTCGGCAACCAACAGGTCGAGTTCCTCAAGTTCCTCAACGAGAAATACAAGATGGGGATCACCAAGGCGGCGATCCTCTACGTCAACAACCCCTACGGCATCGCCACCGAGAAGGGCATCGAGCAGCTGGCCCAGAAGGCCGGGCTCGACATCGTGCTCAACTCGGCGTATCCGGAGAGCATCACCGACGCGAGCCCGCTGGTCTCCAAGGTCCAGCAATCCGGCGCCCAGGTGCTGTTCCCGGTTTCCTATATCTCCGATGCCGGGCTCCTGCTGACCGCGCTCAGAAGCGCCAACAGTCACGTGCTGGTCATCGGCGGCGGCGCCGGCTTCATCTGGCCGGCGATCGGCCAGTCCCTCGGCGACAAGGTGAACGGCCTCACCAGCGTCGCCTCGTGGAACCTCGATTCCAAGAACATCAAGAGCGATCCCAAGCTCGCCGCCGTCGCCGCGCGCTACAGCAAGACGTATAACACCTTCATGCCGGAGCAAGCGGGCGAAGCCTATGCCGGCATCTCGGTGCTGGCGGCGGCGGTCGAGGCGGCCGGCTCGGCCGACCCGGCCAAGGTGCGTCTCGCGCTCCAGACGCTCGATGTCAAGAGCGGAGGCGGCGCCTTGATGCAGCCTGGCGAGGTGTCCTTCGACGCGAATGGCGCCAACACGCACGTCATGCCGGTGATGATCCAGTGGCAGAACAACGTGCCGCACACCGTGTTTCCGGAGGCCGTGGCGACTTCGGCGGTGACCAAGCCATAAGACGAGCGCTCGGCCGCGGGCGGGACGGCGCGGTTGCCGCCCGTCCTGCCCGCCTCCGCCCCGCGCCTTCCTGGCGATGACGATCCTCGCCCAAGCGATCCTCAACGGCCTCCTCATCGGCGGCGTCTATGCGCTCGTCGCCATGGGGCTGAACCTCATGTTCGGCGTCATGAAGCTCGTCAATTTCGCCCATGGCGAGTTTCTCATGGCCGGAATGTATGTCGCGGTCGCCCTTGCCGGCCTCGGCCTGCCGGCCGGCACATTCGGCATCTACTGGGTGGCGCTGCCGACCACCTTCCTCATGGCCGCCTTCGGCCTGGCCTTCTATCTGCTGCTGCTCGACCGCGCCGCCCATTTCGGCGAATCGCCGCAGATCCTCCTCACCATCGGGCTCTCGATCGGCGCCCAGGGCTTAGCGCAAGTGGTGCGCGGCTCGGACTTCCAGCTGGTGCCGAATCCGGTCAATGGCGCTGCGCTTCACTTGGGCGCGCTCAGCCTGCAGCTCGGACCCGCCATCGCCTTCGTCGTAGCGCTCGCGGTGACGATCGCCATGGCCCGGGTGCTGCGGCGGACGCGCTTCGGCAAGAGCGCCCGCGCCGTGGCGGAGAGCGTGGAGACGGCCGAGATGCTCGGCATCGACGCGCGCCGCGTCTATGTCGCGTCCACGGCGATCGCCATCGGCCTCGTCGGCCTCGCCGGCGCGCTCCTCATCCCTTATCACTACACCTTCCCGAATGTCGGGCAGAACTTTGTCGTCGTCGCCTTTCTCGCGATCGTGATCGCCGGTCTCGGCAATGTCGTCGGCGCCGTCTTCGGTGGCCTCCTGATGGGCGTCATGCAGTCCCTCACCGCCTCTTATTTGGATCTCGACCTCTCGACCGCCGCGATCTACGTGCTCTTCCTCGCCGTGCTGCTGTTGCGGCCCCAGGGTCTATTCTCGCGCGGGAGGCGGACCCTGTGAGGCGCGCGATCGCCATCTGCGCGCTCTGGGCGCTTGCCGCCTTTGCCGGGCTCGCGACCAAAAGCGACTATCTCGTGAGCGTCGCCACCGCCACGGCCTTCTTGGCCCTTTGGGGCCAGAGCTGGAACCTTTTGAGCGGCCTCACCGGCAATATCTCGCTCGGCCATTCGGTCTTCGTCGCCGTGGCCGCCTACGTGACCCTGCTTCTCTTCCAGGATGCCGGCCTCTCCCCGCTCTTGGGCGGCGTCGCCGGCATTGCCGCGGCCGTGCTTCTCGCAGCCGTGATCGGCGCCGCGACGCTGCGCCTCAAGGGCCCCTATTTCACGCTTGCCACCCTCTCGGCCGCCGCCGTCGTGCTCTCCCTCATCCTCCACTACTCGGAGCTCACCGGCGGACCGAGCGGGATCGCCATCCCCTTCGCCGAGGACTCGCCCGCGAAGCTCGAGTTCACCAACGTGCGCGCCTATTTCCTCATCGCCGTCACGCTTCTCGCCGCGGTGACGCTCTTCCTCGCCTTTTTCCGCAAGAGCCGCCTCGGCTTTTACATCGCGGCGATCAAGAGCAGCGAGGAGGCCGCGGCGGCGGCCGGCATTCACGTCGCGCGCATCAAGGTCCTCACCTTCTGCGTGAGCGCGGCGCTCACCGGCCTTGGCGGCGTCGTCTATGTTTTCTTCATCGGCTTCGCCGATCCCAACTTCCTCTCCGGCCTCACGCTCTCGGTCGAGATCGCCCTCATCGCCGTCGTCGGCGGTACCGGCTACCTTGTCGGGCCGATCGTCGGCGCCGTCTTCTACGAGACCATCGATGCCGGCGCCAACGCCTTCCTCGGCGCCGCCGGCGGCTGGGACGTCATGATCCTCGGCTTCTCGGTCGTCGCCCTTGTCATGACCGAGCCGCGCGGGCTTTGCGCGCTCGCGCAAGGCGTCGCCGCGAGGTTGGCGCGACGCCCGCCGCCTCCGGCCGGGGAATCCGTGCGATGACCGCACTCCTCGAGCTCGACGGCATCGCCAAGTCGTTCGGCGCCATCCGCTCGCTCATCGACGTGAGCCTCGCCCTCGAGCAGCACGGCATCGTCGGCCTGATCGGCCCCAACGGCGCCGGCAAGAGCACGCTCATCAACGTGCTCACCGGCGTCTACCTGCCGAACGGCGGCAGTGTGCGCTTCGCCGGGCGCGATCTCGCCGGGCTCACGACCGCCGAGCGCGCGCGTCTCGGCCTCGTGCGCACCTTCCAGCGCCCGACCGCCATCGCGGACCTCACCTGCGTCGAGGGGGTGATGGTGGGGGCACTTTGCCGCGGCCTCTCGCTTTCCGCGGCGCGCGCCGAGGCGCTCAGCAAGCTCGCCTTGCTCGGCCTTGCCGGCAGTGCCGCACTCTCGCCGCGCACGCTGCCGACCGGGCATCTCAAGCTGCTTGACTTCGCGCGCGTGCTCACGCTCAACCCGCGCCTCGTGCTGCTCGACGAGCTCATGGCCGGTCTCTCGCAGAACGAGCTCGCCGTGGTGCTTGACGCCATCGAGCGCCTCGCCGCCCAAGGCACCACCTTCCTCGTCGTCGAGCATCTGATGGACGTGATCAAGCGGCTCAGCCACCGCCTCGTGGTGCTGGATGCGGGACGCGTCGTGGCCGAGGGCGCTCCGGCCGAGGTGATCGCCGATCCACGCGTCGTCGAGGCCTATCTCGGCGGGGAGGAGAGCGGCCATGCCCATGCTTGAGGTGAGCGGGCTCGCGACCGGCTATGAGGGTGTCGAGGTCGTGCATGGCGTCGACCTCGCGGTCGGCGAAGGCGAGACCGTCTGCGTGCTCGGCGCCAATGGCGCCGGAAAATCGACGATGCTGCGCGCGATCATGCGCCAGCTCTCCTGCTGGGCCGGTACGATCCGCTTCCAGGGCCGCGACCTCACGCGCGCGAAGGCCTACGTGCCAGCCCATTGCGGCATGGGCTATGTGCCCGAGGGGCGGGGCGCGCTCGCCTCGCTCACCGTGCGGGAGAACCTCGAGCTCGGCGCCTATCCGCCGCGCGCCCAGGCCGACTTCGCGGACAACCTGGCACGCGTGCTCGGCCTCTTCCCGGCCATGGCCGAGCGCCTCGACGAGGCGGCGGGCAATCTCTCGGGCGGCCAGACCCAGATGCTGGCCATCGCCCGCGCCCTCATGGGCTCGCCCAAGCTCGTCGTGCTCGACGAGCCCTCCCTCGGCCTCGGCCCGCAGATCGTCAGCCAGGTCTACGCCGCCCTCGCCCAGCTCAAGGCCGGCGGCCAGGCGATCCTGCTCGTCGAGCAGGCGGTCGGCAAGGCGTTAGCCCTTTCCGACCGCGCCTACGTGCTCGAGCGCGGCCGCATCGTGCTCACGGGCCCTTGCGCGCAGGTCAAGAACGACAAGCTGCTGCGCGACGCCTATCTCGGGCTGTGAAAGCCCGGCCTAAGACGCGAGCCGATCGCTTGTGATTGTCACCAATCAAATCCGGCTGTATTGCTGTTGGTGCGGGCGCAAGATCGGCACGCCGAAAATTCGGCGGATCGGCTGCCTTGAGGGAGAGACCGTATCATGATCGGATTCATCGTTCGCGCGGCCCTCGTGGCACTCGGGCTCTGGTTGGCCTCCAAGATCGTGCCGGGGGTCGAGGTGCGCTCGATCGGCAGTCTCATCTTGGCGGCCCTGCTCCTGGGCATCGTCAACGCCATCGTCCGGCCGATCCTGGTGGTCCTGACCTTCCCGATCACCGTCATAACACTCGGCCTGTTCCTTCTGGTCATCAACGGGCTGATGATCAAGCTGGTCACCCTCTTCGTGGCCGGCTTCGTCGTGCACGGGCTCATGCCGGCGATCCTCTGCGCCGTGATCGTCAGCCTGACGAGCTGGCTCGTCTCTTGGTTCATCGGCCCGCAGGGCACGATCGAGGTGGTGGTGATCCGACGGTAGCGTCCTGGTCCTGAAATTCGTCTCAACCGGAGATAGACGTCATTGCGAGCGAAGCGAAGCAATCCAGTGCGCCTGGTGCGTGACCCTTTCTGGATTGCTTCGGCACCCTTCGGGCGCCTCGCAATGACGAGCATCTTCCTGATGTCGTGAACTTCAGAACCAGGATATTAGGCCGACAGGGCGATCGATGCCGGAGCCGACGCGAACCATGTGCGTCAAGAAGCTGCGCCGGTGCTAAGCGAAACGGTCAGCCATACTTCTTGACGGCCTGTGCAATCGCCGGCGCTGCCTTTTGCAGGTCGTCGGGGACCATCGCCGGCGTCGCCTCGATCCCGGCATTCAGCGCGAGGAACCATGGCTCGGCAATTCTCGGAAGGTCCGACGCGTCCTTCATATCCATGATGAGGATGCCCGTGCGCCGGCCGCCTTCGGCGATGAAGTAGGCGGCTTCCGGCTTCTGCTGCTTCAGGATCGTCCGGATCACCTTGAAGCCGTCCTTCTTCGCGGCGGCGTTCCCCGCCTCGACCGGCATAGAGACCTTGATCAGAAATCGCATGAGCCTGCCCTTCCATGTTGATGGCGATCCGATATTTGCGGATGACCGTGGATCCGCGCGAACGATACCATTCAGCCGCGATACGCGGAAGCGAGCGGACGTTGTCCGACCCGGGCGCCGGGGCCGTAGCGCCCGCGGCCTGCTCTGGCGCCGTCGCTCGATCCGCAGTACCCTCAACCACACGACAGCGGGGGAGTGTGCCCGAGGGCCCGGAAGAGGGGAAATGCGGCGCATCGCTTGCCATATCGTGACGGCGCTCCTGGTCCTCGTTGCGCTCGAGGCCCGGGCGGGGCCGGCTTGGCTCGCCGACAAGAACGGCTGTCGAGTGTGGGACCTGAGCCCGAGCCCGGGCGAGAGCTTGAGCTGGAGCGGCCCCTGCGCGGGCGGGCTCGCCGACGGCAAGGGCGTGCTGCAATGGTCCGAGAACGGCAAGCCCGGCGACCGCTTCGAAGGCGAGTACAAGGCGGGGCACAAGAGCGGCCACGGCGTCCTCGTCCAAGCCAACGGCGACCGCTATGAGGGCGATTGGAGCAACGACGTGCCGTCGGGTATGGGCGTCTTCGTCTTTGCTGCGGGCGGCCGCTACGAGGGCAATTTCGCGGACGGCCGCTATAACGGCCTCGGCATCTTCGTCAGCGCCGCCGGCAACCGCTACGAAGGCGAGTGGAAGGACGGCAAGAAGAGCGGCCATGGCTCGCTCACCTGGACGAACGGCGACCATTACCACGGCGAATTCCTCGACGATCTGCCGAACGGCCAGGGCACCTTCCTCAGCAACGGCCAGGTCTATTCCGGTACGTGGAAGAGCGGCTGCCTGCGCGAAGGCTATCGTCGCATAGCCATCGGCGTCGAGGCGTCGAAGTGCCGCTGACGACCGCAGATGCCGCCGCGCCGCCCTAGTTGCCGGGCTGCATGGCCTCGCGCGGCAGCCGCACCGGAAAGCGCTCTCGGATCCGCTCGTCGAGCGCGCGCGGTATGTGCGAGGGATAATGGCTGGCGAGGATCGAGCGCAGCCTCTCGGCCGCGCGGTCGACGATCGTCGGGCGGCCCTGCTCGACCCACTCCTTCGGGTTCGAGCGGTCGCCGATCGCCGGATAGACGAATTCCGAGCGCATCAGCTTGAGCGTCTGGCCCGCGCCGAGATAGTGACCGGGCCCGTTGAGGCAGACATCGCGTATGGTCTCGACCGACGTCGATTCGTCGTTCACGTCGATGCCGCGGATGGTGCGTTGCGCGGCGCCGATGATGTCGTCGTCGATCACCAGGCCCTCCATCGAGAAGCCGAGCAGGCTCGCCAGCATGCCGCCCGACTCGTAGATCAGGTTGGCGCCGGCATTGCCGACGAGGGCGTGGTTGTAGGCCTTCTCGTAGCCCGCCTGCGCGTCCGGCCACTTGGAGTCGGTCATGCCCGAGGCCGTTCCGCCGGTCAGGTCGTAGTAGCGCGCGATCTGCGCCGACGCGGCCGAGAGCAGCGCCTGCTCCGGGCTGCCGCCCGACATGGCGCCGGTGCGCAGGTCCGAGACGAAGCACCAGGTGCCGAAGATGGCCGGTGCGCCCGGCTTGATCGAGTTGACATAGACGAGACCGGCGAGGCACTCGGCGACCTCCTGAACGAGCGCGCCGGCGAGCGCTGCGGGTGCCGTGGCCCCTGCCTGGGCTGCCGAGAGCAGCAGCACCGGCATGCCGCCGCGCACCGCGACCTCGAGACAGCGGCAGGCATCGGGCGCGAACTTGAGCGGCGGCACGACGAAGCAGTTCGACTGGCTGACGAAGGGGCGCGCGCGCCACTTGTCCTCGCCGCCGGCGATCATGTGCAGCATCTCGAGGCTGGCTTCGAGATGGTCGGGATGGCTCCAGCTGGTGCCCACGTGCTTCGTGGTTCCCGAGACGCAGGCATAGGCCGTGTTGAAGTCCATCTCGAGCGGGTCGGCCAGCTCGCGGCACACGACCGCGCGCTGGCAGAAATGCAGGTTGTCGAGCGCGTCGACCACCCGCGTGATGTCGTAGAGATCCTTGGTGGTGGACTCCCGATATTCCCCGCTCACGGGATCGACCATATGCACCGCGGCCCCGGCGGTGCCGAAATAGACCCGCGAGCCCCACGGCGCCATGTCGTGCCTCGGGTCCTGGCCGTAGAGCGCGAAATGGCGTCCCGCCTTGGCGAGGGTGTCCTCGACGAGCGCGCGGGGGAAGGTCAGGCGGCCCGTCCCGGCGAGCCTGGCGCCTGCCTTGGTCATGACCTCGATCCCGCTCGGGATCGCATCGGCAAGGCCGATCGTCTCCAGCACCTCGAGCGCGGCGCGATGGATGCGCAACACGTCGGCATCGGAGAGCGGCTGGTAGCGTCCGCCCGGCATGCCCGGCGAGATCGGACGTTGAGCTTCGGGGAGCGGGGCACCGCGCATGGCTCGGCGCGCCTCGCGGGCGCCGCGGCGGGCCGGCCTGCTTGCATCGGTGCTCATGGGCTGCCCCGCGGGAGAGGTGTCGTCCTCGCGCTCGAGCGCATTCGAAGCTCCGCATTCTTCAGCGCTCGCCGGCGCAAGGATAGCGAAATAAATACCGACAACGATGAGCGCTACGTCTGCGCTATAGTGCCATAGCAACTGCGCGGGCGAGAGCGGCAAAGTTAAGTGCGCCGCGCTGCAACCTCGCTCTTGATCCGCTTCCGCTCCGCCGCCATTCCATAAACACCTCGCGTCGCTGTCCGCAATACAGGCGGCAATTCACGTGTGTCGCTGGACTAGAGGAGCATAGCCTACGCGGTGGTTGCCATGCATCATTTGCGAGAGTCGAGGCCAAATACCGGACGGCAAGTGAAAAGGGCGCGGCGTCGGTCGCGCAGATGTCGTTGGATTGATTGACATTCTCCGTCATCCGGCGAATGGCCCGTGCTGTCTTTTCCAGCTGAAAGCTCAACGCAATCAATCCTCCACGCGCCAGCCGCCTACGCTGCGGCTGCCGAACGCGCTCGCTTGCCTATGTTGCTTCAGTATGATAACTATATGCCGTGACGGAGCCGCGTGATCCGACCCTCGATGTGCTTCTCGACCTCGACGGGCAGGTTCTCGTGGTGGACCCGGAGGGCGGCCACTGGGTCCGGTTCGTCGTGACCCGGGTACCGGTGTCGGCGGAGAAACCGCATGGCATCGACTACTCGCTCACGCTCCATGGGCCGGAGGGTGAGCGGCTGGTGGGCTTTGATAACGCCCATCCAATGACGCGGCAGAAGCGTGGCGACCCGCAGGACCATCGCCACCGGCTTCGAAGCACCCGGCCGTACGAGTACCGGAATGCGGCGACCCTGCTCGTCGACTTCTGGGAGATCGTGGATGCGGTCTTGCGCGAGAGAGGAGTGATCCCATGACCACCTTGAAGGTCGGCATCGCGAGCTACGAGGAAATGAAGGCCCGCACCATGGCTGTGGCGCGCGGCGAGCGTCGCGTGGCGGCCGACGAGCCGAAGGTCTGGTTCACGTCGACCGAGTCCTTCGCCAAG
>DASPPM010000136.1:0-13272 GCA_035625535.1 Alphaproteobacteria bacterium | reverse complement strand
CTGGCGGCGCGCGCGCTTCGTCGTCTCGATCGCGATTCTATCGCTCACTACCCTCGTGCAAGCGGTGCTCGCCGAGGAGACCGGCGTCGTCCGCGCCACCCTGGACAACGGGCTCAGGGTGGTCATCGTCCGCAACGCGCTCGCCCCCGTGGTCACCACCGCGGTCAACTACCTGGTGGGCGCCGACGAGACGCCGGCCGGCTTCCCCGGCACGGCGCATGCCCAGGAGCACATGATGTTCCGCGGCAGTCCGGGCCTTTCCGCCAACCAGCTCGCCAACATCGGCAGCGTGATGGGCGGCAGCTTCAATGCGGACACGCGCCAGACGGTCACGCAGTATTACTTCACGGTGCCGGCCGAGGACCTCGAGGTGGCGCTCCACATCGAGGCGCTGCGCATGCGCGACGTGCTCGACCGGGAGGAAGATTGGGCGAAGGAGCGCGGCGCCATCGAGCAGGAGGTGGCGCAGGACCTCTCGAGCCCGACCTACGTGCTCTTCACCAAGCTGCGCGCCGCCCTCTTCAAGGGCACCACCTACGCCCACGACGCCCTCGGCACGCGCCCGTCGTTCGACAAGACCACCGGCGCCATGCTGAAGGCCTTCCACGACAAATGGTACGCGCCCAATAACGCGGTGCTCATCGTGGTCGGCGACCTCGACCCGGCGGCGACGCTTGCCAAGGTCAAGGCGCTCTTCGGCGCCATTCCCGCCAAGAAGCTGCCGCCCCGCCCGCAATTGACGCTCCAGCCGGTGAGCGCCCAGTCCTTCAGCCTCAAGACGGACCTGCCCTACGCGCTCAAGGTGGTCGCAATGCGCATGCCGGGGCTCGATGATCCCGACTTCGCGGCAACCGAAGTGCTGGTCGACATCTTGACCAGCGAGCGCGGCGCGCTTTACGAGCTCGTGCCCCAGGGCAAGGCGCTCTACACGGATTTCTCGCTCGATCCGCTGCCCAAGGCGGCGCTCGGCTACGCGGTCGTCGCCTTCCCCGCGGGCGGCGATGCCAACGCGGCCGAGCGCGAGGTCCGCGCCATCCTCGGCAAGATCGCCCGGGAGGGCGTGAGTGCCGATCTCGTTGCCGCGGCCAAGCTGCAAGAGCGGCGCGGCGCGGAATTCCAGAAGAACTCGATCTCGGGCCTCGCCATGGTGTGGTCCGAGGCGGTCGCGGTCTATGGGCTCTCGGCGCCGGAAGACGACCTCGCCCGCATCGACAAGGTCACCGTCGAGGACGTGAACCGCGTCGCACGGAAATATCTCGACCTCGACCATGCCGTGACGGCCCTCTTGACCCCGCAGGGTGCCGGCAAGCCGGTCGCCTCCAAGGGTTTCGGCGGCCTCGAGTCCTTCGCCTTGACCGAGGCCAAGCCGACGCCGCTGCCCGCCTGGGCCGACGCCGCTTTCGGCCGCCTCGCGGTGCCCGAGTCGACGGTCCACCCGGTCGTCTCCACCTTGCCCAACGGCATCACTCTCATCGTCGAGCCCGAGGACGTGAGCGACGTCGTGAGCATCTACGGACGCGTCATGGACCGGCCCGAGCTCATGGTGCCCGAGGGCCAGGAGGGAATGTCGCAAGTGCTGGACCAGCTCTTCGGCTATGGCACGGAGCAGCTCGATCGCCTCGCCTTCCAGCGCGCGCTTGACGAGATCGGCGCGCAAGAGCAGGCGGGCAGCGATTTCGCGCTCGAGGTGCTCAGGGAGAATTTCGCGCGCGGGGTCGAGCTTCTCGCCGACAACGTGCTGCATCCGGCGCTCCCTGCGGACGCCTTCGAGGTCGTCAAGCAGCAGACCTTCCAGATCGTAGCCGGCCGGCTCAAGAGCCCGAACTACCTTCTCGGCCGCGCGCTGCGCATCGCACTCTACCCCAAGGGCGATCCCGCCTTGCGCCAGGCGCTCCCCGCGACCGTCGGCTCGCTTACGCTTAAGGACGTGCGCAATTACTATCACGCCGCGTTCCGGCCGGACCTCACCACCATCGTGGTGATCGGCAGGATCACGCCGGAGGCGGCCAAGGCGGCGATCGAGAAGTCCTTCGCGGCCTGGAGTGCCGCGGGGCCCAAGCCTGACACGCGGCTGCCCGTCGTCCCGCCGAGCAAGGCCAGCGTCACGGCGATACCCGATGCGAGCCGCGTCCAGGATCGAGTCTCGCTCGCGGAGACGGTCGACATCACGCGCTCGGATGCGGGCTATTACGCGCTCGAGCTCGGCAATGCGGTGCTCAGCGGCTCGCTCTATTCGTCGCGTTTCAGCCGCGATCTGCGCCAGGAGACCGGGCTCGTCTATTACGCCTCATCCTATTTCGACGCGGACAAGACGCGCGCGGCCTATTACATCCAATACGCCTGCGACCCGCAGAACGTCTCGAAGGTGCAGGGCATCGTCGTGCGCGAGCTCAAGGCGATGCAGAGCGAACCCGTCACGGCGGAAGAGCTGCAGCGCGCGAAGGCGACGCTGTTGCGCAAGATCCAGCTGCAAGAGGCGAGTACCGGCGCCATCGCGCGCGGCTTCCTCGACCGCTCGCAGCTCGATCTCCCGCTCGACGAGCCCACGCGGGCGGCGCGGCACTACCTCGAGTTCGGCGCCGGCGACATCGAGGCCGCTTTCGCCAAGTGGGTGCGCCCCGAGGCGCTGGCGCGCGTGAGCCAGGGGCCGAGCCCCCAGTAGGAGGTTCCCCGCCGCGGCTGCCGGAAGGGCGCGCTTTGGCGCGGCCCCTGTGCGCGAGGCCCTTCACAAGCGAGGCGGCAGGCCTTAATTTTCCGATAGTCAAGCTCCTGAGGGAGCCCCCCGGACCGCCTCAAGGGGCGGAATGGCTGTCGGTGCGCCCCGCCGGCTCTTGTGATAAAATAACAACATAAGAGCCGCGGAAATCAGAAGGGGAGTGGATCAAATGGCCGAATTTTTCTCATCCCTGCAACGAACGGTGATCGCCGGCGTCGTGCTGGCGGTCGTCTTCTTCCTGCTCTATCTCCTCCACGGCTACGACAACGCGACTTTCTGGCCCTTCTTCTTCCGCTGGCTGCATATCATCAGCGGCGTGATGTGGATCGGCTTGCTGTGGTACTTCAACTTCGTGCAGACGCCCGGCATGCCGAAGATTCCCGACGAGCAGAAGCCGGCCATCACCAAGGTGATCGCACCCTCCGCCCTCTTCTGGTTCCGCTGGGCGGCGATGTCGACGATCGTCATGGGATGGATCTTGGCGATCCTCAACGGCGAGCTTTGGCAGGGCTATACCCTCGGCCTCGTGGACCACAGCTGGCATTCGTTGGTGATCGGCATCGGCATGTGGCTCGGCACCATCATGTGGTTCAACGTGTGGATGATCATCTGGCCGAACCAGAAGAAGATTCTCGGCATCGTCGAGGCCGGCGCGGACGAGAAGAAGGCCGCCGCGCGCATGGCCGGCATGGCCTCGCGCATCAACACCATGCTTTCCATCCCCATGCTCTTCGGCATGGCGGGCGCCGTGCACCTGACCTGAGGAGGTGCCGAGACAGCTCTCGAAACGGGGCCGCGCGGCCCCGTTTCTTTTTTCGGGATGACCGTGATGGGGCAATCCGGTCGGGCTCGCGGCCTCAGCCGCGCACCAGGACCGCCGTTAGGAAGAGGAAGCCGAACGCGGCAGGGAAGGCCAGTGCCAGCGCGAGCGCGGTTTTCGGCAATCGGCGCCGCAACGCGAATACGAGAGCGGGCACGGCGGTCATGAGAAACAGCACCGTCACGATCATGCCGGCGGCAATGTCGAAGCCCTTGGTGGCCGGATCGGAGCCGGAAAAAAAGTAGCTGCCGGCGAGGAAAATCCACGCCGCGGCGTCAAGAACGCACAAAGTGATGGTGGCAGGTCGCACGGCGCCCCCCCTCAAGCCGGTCCTCGTTGAATGCTACGCGCGTGTCGCGAGGATTGTATCACTTTGCCGCGATATGTGGCATGAACGCCGGCACACCGCGCGCAGCCGGCTTGTCAGGCCGGCTCGATCCGAGCGCGTCCGCAACCCGACCATAGCACCGCCAATGACGGTATCTTCCCCCACCGCCCTCGAGCCCCGCTTCCGCAGGGGCGTGCTCATCCTTCTCTTGAGCGTGCTCACGGCTTTCGGCCCGCTCTCGATCGACATGTATCTGCCGGCACTGCCGACGATCGCGGCCGACCTCGGCGTCGTGCCCGCGCGTGCGCAGCTCACCCTCAGCGCGTTCTTCCTCGGCTTCGGCGGCGGCCAGCTGATCTACGGCCCCCTCTCCGACCGCTTCGGGCGACGCGCGCCGCTGCTTGCCGCCCTCGTGCTCTACGCGCTCGCGAGCCTCGGCTGCGCGCTCGCGCGGGATCTCAATACGCTTATCGCCTGCCGCTTCGTCCAGGCCCTTGGCGGTTGCGCCGGCCCGGTCATCGCGCGTGCGGTCGTGCGCGACCTCTACCAGCGGGACCGTGCCGCGCGCGTCCTCTCGCTCATGGTGCTCGTCATGGGGGTCGCCCCCGTGCTGGCGCCGGTCCTCGGCGCGCAGGTCCTGCTCCACGCCGGCTGGCGCGCGATCTTCCTGGTGCTCGTCGGATTCGGGGCCCTCATCTTCGCCGCCACGCTCGCGCTCCTTCCCGAGACGCTGCCTTTCGAGCGCCGGGCGCGCGGCGGTGTCGCGACGCTCATCGTCGGCTACGGCGCGCCGCTCAAGCATCCCCGCTTTCTCGGCTATGCCCTCAGCAGCGCCTGCGTCTATGGCGGCTTGTTCGCCTACATCACGGGCTCGCCGCTCGTCGTGATTACGCTCTACGGCACCTCGCCGCAGCGCTTCGCGCTCATTTTCGCGACGAACGTGCTCGGCATCCTGGTGGCGAGTGCCGTCAACGCCCGGGCCGTGCTGCGCTTCGGCATCGATCGCCTGCTCGCCATCGGCGTGCTCGCCGCCGCGATCTCCGGCACGCTTCTCGGCGTCTCGGCACTCTCCGGATGGGGCGGGCTCATCGCCCTCCTCGTCCCGCTCTTCTGTTTTCTCGCCACCATCGGCTTCGTAGGCGCCAATGCCGTCGCCGGCTGCCTCTCGCTTTTCCCGGCGCGGGCGGGCAGCGCGTCCGCCCTCGTCGGCACGCTTCAGTTCCTCGCCGGAGCGCTCGCGAGCGCGCTTCTGGGCGCCATCAGCGGCACGAGCGCCTTGCCTATGGCCGGCTCGATCGCGCTCGCCGGGATACTGAGCCTCGTCATCCAGCGCACGCTTGCCCGTGCCTGAGCCCCGGGCGCGCTCCTGCGCCTTAACGTACCGCGATCAGTGCCGCCGCCACGCGCCGCTCTTCCGCGAGCAGCACATTGTAAGTGCGGCAGGCAGCCCCCGTGTCCATCAGCTCGAGGACGATTCCCCGCGCGCGCAAGCCCACGCGCAGCTCGCTCTTGAGCGGTGCGGGCCTGCTGCCGCAGCCGAGCAGGAGGAGCTCCACTCTCGGCTCGGCCGCGAGCACGGATGCCAGGCTGTCGAGCGTCACCGCGGCAAGGGCCTCGACCGGCCACGCGAGCGCCCGCTCGGGCAGCACGATGACCGAGCCCTGGTGGACGACGTTCGAGATGCGGAAGCGGCCCTCGCCATAGGCCTGGATCACTTGCCTGCTGGCCGGAATAAGCGGCGTAAGATCCATGACGGCGGCGCCCTTGCCCTTGGCCGGGAACGCGCGACAAACGGCTATGATGCCGGCCGCCCGGCATTCTGCTGCGCCGAGGCTATTTCTTCTGCTCCTCGGCCTTCTCCTTCTCGCCTTTTTCCTTTTCGCCCTTTTCCTTTTCCGGGGCTGCTTCCGGTTTGCCGAGCACCGATTGGATGGTGCTGCGCACGACGCGCACCCTCACGCCCTCGGCGATTTCGACGACGGCCTCCTCCTCGCCTTGCACCTTGGACACGGTGCCGATGATGCCGCCGCCGGTGACGACGCGGTCGCCGCGGCGCAAGGCCCCGAGCATCGCGCGGTGATCCTTCGCCTTCTTCTGCTGCGGCCGGATCAAGAGGAAGTAGAAGACGACGAAAATGAGCACGAGCGGCGCGAGCTGGACGAGGTCGAAGCCGCCCCCGGCCGTGCCGCCGGCCGCCTGGGCATAGGCAGTGGACATGAACATAAGCGCTTCCCCCTTTCAGCTGCGACGACCCGGCTGCGCGCGGGGCGCAACCTTAGCCGCTCGCACGGCCGAGCGCAAACGCCATTCGGACGCGAGGCCCCTTGCGGCCCGTCGATAGTCCGGCTTGAGCGGCCGAGGGGCGCAGTTCAGGCGGTCATCTGCCGGAAGCCCCTCTGCCCCGCTTTCCCGTTTGACGCCGGGCGGGCGGATGCTTAGGGTGCCCGCCGCCCAAGACTACACGTGGACGACCATGGCCGACCCCGATCTCGAGACAATGCTCGCGCGCATCGCGGCAGCGCTCGATCGCCTTGCTCCGCCGCCGGCGGCAGCACCCGACCTCGATCAAGCGGATGCCTTCGTCTGGCATGCCGAGGGCGATTGGCTCGATCCGATCGAGGCGGTCAACCGCGTCGACCTCGATCTCCTCAAAGGCATTGCGCGCCAGCGCGACATCTTGCTCGACAATACGCGGCGCTTCGCCGACGCGCTGCCGGCCAACAATGCCCTGCTGTGGGGTGCGCGCGGCATGGGCAAGAGCTCGCTCGTCAAGGCGATCCACGCCCACATCAATCGCGAGCGGGCCAAGGCGCTGGCCCTCGTCGAGATCCACCGCGAGGACATCCCCTCCCTTCCGCGCCTGCTCGACAAGCTGCGCGACAGCAAGCGGCGCTTCGTGCTTTTCTGCGACGATCTCTCGTTCGACGGCGCCGACACCACTTACAAGTCCTTGAAGGCGGTGCTCGAAGGGGGAGTCGAGGGCCGGCCGGCGAACGTGGTGCTCTACGCCACCTCGAACCGGCGCCACCTCATGCCGCGCGACATGATCGAGAACGAGCGCTCGACCGCCATCAATCCCTCCGAGGCCGTCGAGGAGAAGGTCTCGCTCTCCGACCGCTTCGGCCTCTGGCTCGGCTTCCACCACTGCGACCAGGACACCTATTTCGCCATGATCGAGGGCTATGCCGCGCGCCACGGCCTCGACATCCCGGTCGAGCAGCTCCGGCGCGAGGCCAACGAGTGGTCGATCACCCGCGGCTCCCGCACAGGGCGCGTCGCCTGGCAGTACATCCAGGACCTGGCGGGGCGGCTGGGCAAGCGGCTGGATTGAGACGAACCGACATCTATCTTCACGCCCGTCATTCCGGACAAGCAAATCATCGCGCATGCGGTGATTTGCGCGATCCGGAATCCATGGCCGGTGGCGCGCGAGCCCAACCATGGATTCCGGATAGCTAGGCTCGCGGCCGGGAAAAGCTCGGCTTTTCCCGGGCTCGCCTAAGCTTCCGGAATGACAATGGACCGAATCTCGATTTGACCTAGTGTCCTGATCGGGAAATTTGCGACATTCGGAACACGCCGGTCATTGCGAGGTGCCCGAAGGGCACCGAAGCAATCCAGAGATTTCTTGGCTCCAAGCGCCCTGGATTGCTTCGCTGCGCTCGCAATGACGATTTTCTCCGGATGAATCGAAATTGCGAATCGGCACACTAGCATCCCCTCGCCGCCCCCGCCTCTCACGAAAGATCGTCGGCAGTTCACGAACCCTTGATCGGAAGTGCGGCCGCCCGTTCCGCGCGCGCGGGCGCCTTTGCGGAGCGGCGCTCCCTCCTCTCGCGGCCGGGCTCGGGCGCGCTCAAGAGCTCGCGCGAGATGTCGATGAAGCGCTTGAGCGCCGTCGACACGAAAGCGTCGCGCCGGCGCACCAGGAGCGTCTCGACGCGTCTCTTCCCCTCTGGCAGGGCGTGCAGCTTGACACGGCCCTCGGCCGCCGCCCGGGCCGCGACCGCACGCGGCAGAAGCGTGATGCCGATGCCGGCGGCCACGCAACCGATGATGCCGTCGAGGGTGCCGAACTCGAGGCGGCGGACGCCGGCGATGCCGCGCTCGGCAAGGAGCGCCTCGAGATAATTTCGATAGGTGCAGCCCGCGCGAAAGACGATGAGCTTGAGCTTGTCCGCCGCCGCGCGGGCGGAGAATAGGGCAGCATCGCCGATCCAAGGTGCGGTGAGCAGCACCAGCTCCTCCTCGACCACCGGAAGGGCGAGAAGCTCGGGGTGGTCGAGCGGGCCCGCCGCGAACGCGGCCTCGAGCCGGCGCGAGAGCACGGCTTCGACGAGCTCGGCCGTGGTCCCCGTGACGATCTCGATGTCGACCTCGGGGCACGCGGCAGCGTAGGCGGCGAGCACCGGCGGCAACCGCACGGCCGTCGCCGTCTCAAGCGCACCCACTTTGATGCTGCCGCGCGGCACCGGACCGTCCACCGCCGCCCGCTTCGCCTCGCCGATGAGGTGGGGGATGCGCTCGGCATAGGGCAAAAGCTGCGCGCCCGCACTGGTCAGGCTGACGCCGCGGCTGTGACGCTGGAAGAGCCGCACGCCCAGCTCGGCTTCGAGGAGCCGGATGCGTTGCGTCACGTTCGATTGCACGGTGTTGAGGGACTGCGCGGCCTTGGTGATGCCCCCCGTGCGCGCCACCGCCGCGAAAACCGACAAATCGCCTGCGTCCATGTCGCCCTCGCCTCGCTCTTAGCCATCACGGGAATGGATGGCTTCTTGCAATATAGCCCGAATTTTTGAGAAGGGGGGCGGCGCGTTCGGCTGGCGCACTCCCCTTCCCTCCCCTCAAGGGGGAGGGAAAAGGTGTGAGATTTCAATAAGTCCCCCTCCCCCTCGAAGGGGGAGGGTTGGAGCGGGGTGACGCGCGAACTTGCGAGAATCGACCCTACACCTCGATCGCGAGGCCGTCGTAGGCGGGCTCGACGCCGGGCGGGCAGCAGGCCGAGAGCGCGTCGTAATCCATGCTGTGGTTCATGTGGGTGAGGACGGCGCGCCCGGGCCTGACGCGGGCGATCCAGGCGAGCGTGCGGTCGAGCCAGGAATGGGTCGGGTGCGGCGCGAAGCGCAAGCAATCGACGATCCACAGCTCGACCCCGCGCAGCACCTCGAAGGCGCGCTCGTCGAGCGCCACCACGTCGGTCGAATAGGCGATCTTGCCGAAGCGCAAGCCGAGCGTGGTGGAGAAGCCGTGATCCTGGGGAAAGGGCTCGACGGCGACGCCTTTCACCTGGAACTTGCCCGTGATGGGCGTGATGGCGAGGCACGGCTTATAAAAATAGCCGCCTGCTGTGGGCTCGATCGGCTCGAGCACATAGCCGAAGCGGCGGCGGATTTCCGCGATGGTCTCCTCGTCGGCGTAAGCGGGGAGCGGGCTTCGGCGGATGGCGTTGACCGCGCGCAGATCGTCGATGCCGTGGAGATGGTCGGCATGGCCGTGGGTGAAGAGCACGGCGTCAAGCCAGCCGCTTCCTGTCGCGAGCAGCTGCTCCCTGAGATCGGGCGAGCTGTCGACGAGGAGCCGCGTTCCGTTCTCCTCGACGAGGATCGAGGCCCTGAGCCGGCGGTTGCGCGGGTTCCGCGGATTGCAGAGACCCCAATTGCCGCCGATGAGCGGCACGCCGTTCGAGCCGCCGCAGCCGAGGATGGTGACCTTCATTGCAGGCGAGCGGCGGCTGCCGGCGCCACGGCCGTGGCCTTCTTGAAGAGGCGGAAGAAATTTTCCGTGGTGACGCGCGCGAGCTCCTCGGGCGAGACGCCCTTGAGCTCGGCGAGGGCCGCCGCCGTGTGCGCGACGAAGGCCGGCTCGTTGCGCTTTCCGCGCATCGGCACCGGGGCGAGATAAGGGGCGTCCGTCTCCACCAGGAGGCGCTCGAGGGGGACCGATTTCACCGTCTCGCGCAGCGCCACGGCACCCTTGAAGGTGATGATCCCCGAGATCGAGATGAAGAAGCCGTGGTCGAGGGCGAAAGCGGCGAGCTCCGGCCCCGCCGTGAAGCAATGGAGGAGGCCCTTGAGTGCACCGCCCCCGCCCTCCTCCCCGAGGATGCGCATGGTGTCGGCGTCGGCGTCGCGGCTATGCACGATGAGCGGCAAGCCAGTGCCCCGCGCGGCCGCGGCGTGGGCGCGAAAGGCGCGCGCTTGGGCCTCGCGCGGGCTGTGCTCGTAGTAGTAATCGAGGCCCGTCTCGCCGATGCCGATCACACGGGGATGCCGCGCGAGGCCGGCCAAAAGCTCGGCGTCTTGGGACCCCGCCTCCACCGCGGCCTCGTGCGGGTGCACGCCGACCGAGCACCACACCTCCGGGTGGCCTTCCGCGAGCCCGCGCACGCGGGCGAACTCGCTGAGCTTGGTCGAGATGGTGACGAGCATCTCCACGCCCGCCGCCTTGGCGCGCGCGAGTACGCCTTCGAGCTCGTCGTGAAGCTCGGGGAAATCGAGATGGCAATGACTATCGACGAGCCTCACCTCGCCGCCCCCGCCTCGGCCCCCGGCTCCGGCTCGACATAGCGCGGAAAGACGCCCTCGGGCTTGGGCAGCAGGGTGCCCGGCTTGAGCCGGCCGCGCGGGACAAGACTCGCGAAGTTGCGCGCGTCCGCCGGCAACGCGAGCTGGTCGAGAATGCGGGCGCCGGAGGCCGGCATGAAGGGCAGTGCTAACGTGCCGATATGACGGATCGCTTCCGCCAACACGTAAAGCACGGTCGCCATCCGGGCCGGGTCGGTCTTGCGCAACGCCCACGGCGCCTGCTCGTCGACGTAGCGGTTGGCCTGGCCGATCACGCGCCACAGCGCCTCGAGCGCACGATGGAATGCCTGCTCCGCCATGTGTCCGCGCATCTCCGCAAGCGTCGCCTCGGCCAGCGCGAGGAGCCGCGCATCCGCCGCCGCGAGGCTCCCCGGCTCTGGGATCGCTGCCGCGCAGTTCCGGTTGATCATGCTGAGCACGCGCTGGACGAGGTTGCCGAGATCGTTGGCGAGATCGCCGTTGATGCGCGCGACCATGGTCTCGTGGCTGATATAGCCGTCGGCGCCGAAGGGGATTTCCCGCAACAGGTAATAGCGCACCGGGTCGAGGCCGTACTGGGCGATGAGCTCGCCCGGCCGCACCACATTGCCGAGCGACTTCGACATCTTCTCGCCGCGGTTCAAAAGCCAGCCGTGGGCGAAGATGCGCCGCGGCGGCTTGAGCTCCGCCGCCATCAGGAAGGCCGGCCAATAGACCGCGTGAAAGCGCAGGATGTCCTTACCCACCACATGAAGAACCTGAGGCCAAAATTCTGAATATTCGGCGTTTTCCATATCCGGATAGCCAAGCGCCGTGAGGTAGTTGGTGAGGGCGTCGAGCCACACGTACATGACGTGCTTGGGATCGTCCGGGACCGGCACGCCCCATTTCAGGCTGGGGCGCGAGACCGGCAGGTCCTTGAGCCCGCTCGAGACGAAGCTGATCACCTCGTTACGGCGATGGTCGGGGGCGAGGAAGGCCGGGTTCTTCCTGTAAAGGGCCAAGAGCGGCTCCTGCCACTTGGAAAGCCTGAAGAAATAATTGGGCTCCTCGACCCATTCGACCTCGGCGCCGGAGGGAGCGCGCTTGATGCCGTCGGGGCCGACGGTGAGCTCGTTCTCGGCGTGGAACGCCTCGTCGCGCACGGCATACCAGCCGGCATAGGTGCCGAGATAGATCTCGTCGCGCGCCTTGAGCCGGCGCCAGAGGTCCTGGCACGCGCGCGCATGACGCGGCTCGGTCGTGCGGATGAAATCGTCGTTCGAGAGGTTCAAGAGCCGGTCCATGTCGCGGAAATTCTGCGCGACCTTGTCGCAGAAGGCCTTGGGCTCCATGCCGGCGGCGCGCGCCGATTTCTCGACTTTCTGGCCGTGCTCGTCGGTGCCGGTCAAGAACTTCACCCGGTAGCCGTCGAGGCGCATGAAGCGCGCCAGCACGTCGCACGCGATCGAGTTGTAGGCGTGGCCGATGTGCGGCACGTCGTTCACGTAGAAGATCGGCGTCGTGATGTAAAACGACCGCTCGACGGTCATTCAGGCCTCCTCGACAGGACCCCAAGCTGGGAGACGATAGATCGCTCGCCCGGCGGCGCGATCAACCGCCCGCACGCTCGGGCGCGGCAGCGGCAGCCTCGAGTGCGAGGAAGGCGTTGAGCATCACTTGCTTGCGCTCGAGATTGACGCTTTCCGCCCGGGACAGCAGGTGCCCGGTCTTTTCCCACACCTCCAGCCAGCGATCAAGACGAGGCTGCGCCATGAGCCGGCCGTAAAGTGCGGCCTCCCCGGCCACGACCTCGGCCGGCATCTCGCGCGTGCTGGCGGCATGGATGAGACGGGCGAGCCACCAGAGGAGAAGCTCGGAGAGGGTGCGATAGGCGGTCTCGCCTTGCCCGCCCAGGGTGCGCTCGGCTAACCGGTGAAGGCCCACTGGATCGAGCCGCGGCAGCGTTGCGAGCAGCGCCATCATCTCCCGGAAAAGCGCCAAGCCGCCATCCTCGGCAAGCTCGAGGGCCCGGCCGGCGCTGCCCTCGGCGAGGCGCGTGAGGAGCGGCACATCCTCGGGCGCAAGCTCGGGCAGCCGCTCCCCAAGGATGCGCGCAAGCACACCCGCATCGAGGGGCTTCAAGGCGAGCCGGCGGCAGCGCGAGCGGATGGTGGCGAGGAGCCGGCCCGGCGCATGGCTCACCATGAGGATGAGCGCGTTGGGTGGGGGCTCCTCGACGATCTTGAGCACGGCGTTCGCCGCATTGCGATTCATCTCCTCGGCGCCGTCGATCACCACGATGCGCCAGCCTCCCTCGGCCGGCGTCAGGTGCAGAAAATCCGCGACCTCCCGCGCCTCCTCGACGCCGATCTCGCTTCTCAAGCGGCGGCGTTCCTCATCGAAGCGGCGCTCGAGCGTCAAGAGATCGGCATGACCGCCGGAGGCGACCCGGCGGAAGACCGGGTGGTCCGGGGAAAGTGCGAGGCTCTCTGGCGGTGCCGTCGGGCCGAAGAGGCCGCCTTCCTCCGCTTTGGCCCTTTGCGCCAGCATGAATCGGGCGAAGCGGTAGGCAAGCGTCGCCTTGCCGATACCGCGCGGCCCGGAGAGAATCCAGGCATGGGCCAGGCGCTTGCCGCGAAAGGCCTCGAGCAGGGCCGCTTCGGCCTCCTCTTGGCCAAAGAGGTCCGGGTTGGCGCGGGGGGCGGGCCCGCGCGTTGCCGCGGCGTCGCTCATGGCCGCATCATAGCGTGAGCGCGAAGCGCTCGGCGATGGCGCGGCGCAGGGCGGCTTGCACCTCTCCGAGCGGGCCGCGCGCGTCGATCACGCGGCAGCGCCCCGGGGCCGAGCGCGCGATCTCGAGAAA
>DASPPM010000135.1:0-35777 GCA_035625535.1 Alphaproteobacteria bacterium | reverse complement strand
AATCCGAACCCGTCCGAGATCGAGACGCGATACTGGCTCGCCGGGAATCTTTGCCGCTGCACCGGCTATGACAAGGTGGTCCGCGCCGTCCTCGACGCCGCGGCCGAGTTGCGAGGGGCGTGAGGCCGACATGACGCTGATAAGTGGTCAGACCGGACAACAGGGGCAGGCGAGGTTGCCATGAACGACGTAGCACAGCAGTTCAAGTGGGTTGGGACCCGACCGATTCGTCCGGACGGAGTGCCGAAGGTGACCGGGCATGCGTTGTACGGCGCGGACCTCGCCATGCCGGGCATGCTGGTCGGCGCGATCCTGCGCTCGCCTCACGCGCATGCGCGCATCCGGTCGATCGACACCTCGAAGGCGGCGGCACTGCCCGGCGTCAAGGCGGTGCTGACGTCCGCGGACTTCCCCGAGCAGAAATTCGAGTATGTCGGCCCGGAGCGGGTCGCGATGAATTTCTGGCACATGACGCGCAACATCATGGCGCGCGAGAAGGTGCTCTACGAGGGCCACGCCGTTGCTGCCGTGGCGGCGATCAGCAAGGCCGTCGCGGACGAGGCGCTTTCGCGCATCTCGGTCGACTACGAGGTGCTGCCGCACGTCATCGACGTCGACGAGGCGATGCGGCCGGAGGCGCCGCTCTTGTTCCCCGACATGATCACGCGCGGAATCGATCCGGCGCCGACCAAGCCCTCCAACATCTCGAAGCGGATCGAGTACAAGATCGGCGACCTGGAAGCCGGCTTCGCGGCGGCCGACGAGATCGTCGAGATGAGCTTCAAGACCGCGCCGGTCCACCAGGCATATATCGAGCCGCATGGCTGTGTCGCCCGTTTCGACGCCGACGGTCAGGGCGAGCTCTGGAGCTCGAGCCAGGGGCATTTCGTGGTGCGCACGCTGACGGCAAAGCTGCTCGGCATGAAGGTCGGCGACTTGCGCGTCTATCCTGCCGAGATAGGGGGCGGCTTCGGCGGCAAGACCGTGGTCTACATCGAGCCGGTGGCGACCATGCTCGCCCGGAAATCGGGCTCTCCGGTAAAGATCGTGATGAGCCGCGAGGACGTGTTCAGGGCCTCGGGCCCGACCTCGGGCTCGGCCATGACGGTCAAGATCGGCGCCAAGAAGGACGGCAGGATCGTCGCCGCCGACGGAGTGTTCAAGTACCAGGCCGGCGCATTTCCCGGCTCCCCGGTGATGAACGGCTGCATGTGCGCCTTCTCGCCCTACGACATCCCGAACGCGCGCTCGGTCGGCTACGACGTGGTGTGCAACCGGGCGAAAGTGGCTGCCTACCGCGCGCCGGGCTCGCCGATCTCGGCTTTCGCGGTGGAGAGCGTGCTCGACGTTCTGGCGCAAAAGATCGGCATGGATCCGCTGGAAATGCGGCTGAAGAACGCTGCCAGGGCGGGCACGCAGATGCTTTACGGGCCCAAGCTCGCTCATAACGGATACGCGGAGACCATCGAGGCGATTCTCAACCATCCAGGCTACAAGGCGCCGCTCAAGAAGAACCAGGGACGCGGCGCTGCCTCCGGCTATTGGTTCAACGCCGGCGGCGAATCGAGCGCTACCGTGCACGTCAACGACGACGGCACCGTGGTCGTCGCGACCGGCAGCCCCGACATAGGCGGCTCGCGCGCCTCGATGGCGCTCATGGCGGCCGAGACGCTGGGCATCGACTACAACCAGGTACGCCCGATCGTCGCCGACACCGCGTCGGTGGGCTATACGCATTTGACCGGCGGCTCGCGCGTCACCTTTGCGACCGGCATTGCCGTGGTCGAGGCCACCAAGAAGGTGATCAACGATCTGTGCGCCCGGGCGGCGATGATCTGGAAGGTCGATGCCGAGGGTGTCATCTGGGAGGACGGCCACGCCAGGCCGGCGAGCAGCAACGTCGGCGAATTCGCGCCCATGTCGCTCAAGGAGATCGCAGCCAAGCGCGCGCTGACCGGCGGGCCGATCGGCGCCGCGGCGTCGGTCAACCCTACCGCCGTGGGCCCAGGCTTCGCCACCCAGTTCTGCGACGTCGAGGTCGACCCCGAGACCGGCAAGGTGACGGTGCTGCGGTTCGTCGCCGCCCAGGACGTCGGGCGCGCCATCCATCCGAGCTATGTCGAGGGGCAGATCCAGGGCGGAGTGGCACAGGGCATCGGCTGGGCCTTGAATGAGGAATACATCTACAGCCGAGAGGGGCGCCTCGACAATCCGGGCTTCCTGGACTATCGCATTCCCGTGGCCTCCGATCTGCCGATGATCGAAACCGTGCTGGTCGAGGTGCCGAACCCGGGTCATCCTTACGGCGCCAAGGGCGTCGGCGAGGTCAATATTTGTCCGCCGATGGCGGCCATCGCCAACGCGATCGAACGCGCGATCGGCCGGCGTTTGACCGAATTGCCGATGTCGCCGCCGAAAGTGCTCGCCGCGATCGACGGGGGCAAGTAGACGTAACGCCGCGGCCGCGACGCCCGCGCAAAGATTATCTACACGGGATAGACGAGCGAGTTGTCGATCCTGAGCGTGTCGTAGACGCAGTGGCGCTCCTTGAGCAGGAGGCGGCCGTGCGCGCGCAGGAAGCGGTCGAAGTAGCGGCCGGCCTGGAGGATGCGCGTGTCCTCGTCGGTCAGCGTCTGCAGCACGAGGTAGTTGGCCTCGGCCGAGACCTCGCCCGAGGGGGACGCTTCGGTGACGCGGATGTTCGAGACCATGTGCTGGAGATAGCGCGGATCGAACATCGACGTGTGCGCGATGGCAAAGGCGCGGTCCTTGATCATGGCGAGGCCTTCGCAATAGACGAGGCCGACCGGGAGGTCGGCCTCGGCGTTCTCGCGCGCGGTGATGCGGTAAAGGGCGTCCTCGGCGAAGAACTGCGGCCACGCCTCGATCTCGTTGTTGTCGAGCACGTAGCAGTATTCGGCGTGGAACTCCTCGATCTCGCGCCTGAGCTCGCGGAAGGGCGCCTGGGCCACGGCCCCGCGGGGAAAGCCCTTGAGGCTGAGCGGTGGTCTCTCCATCAGAGGCCCATCACGTCGCGCCAGTAGCGGTACATCGAGCGGATCGCCGCCTCGGTGATGAGCGTCTCGGAGCTGCCCTCCTCGCGGCCGCCGAGCTCGAGGAGGCCCGCCTTCTCTTGGGCCGACTTGCGGATGCCGTCCTGCACGAACTTCATCGCCTCGTTGTCCTCGATCCCGAGGAAGCCGGCCGGGCCCATGAGGTTGCCCTGGCGCAGACGGTGGCGCGTCATCGCGTCGTCGTCGCCCTCGTAGCCGAACATGGTCCAGATCATGGTGAACTCGCCGGGTCCGTGCGGCACGATCTGGCGCGTGCCGAGCGTATTGAGCTCGCGCTGCACGATGAGATTCGGCCAGATCGTCATCATGGTGACGGACCAGGGCGAGGCGAACTCCTTGACATAGTCGAGGATGCGCGGGTCGTTGAGCCTCATGTCCTCGCGGAACGTGCGCATCTCGCGCTTGCTCGCGTCGTCGACCCGGGACCGGTCCTCGCTCTTGGCGGAGCCCATGACGCCGTGGCGGCCCTTGGGATCGACGATCATCGCCGACGTGTTGCCGGCGACCAGGAGGCCGAAGGTGACGAGGTAGGCGTGCAGCAGCGTCGCGTGATAGGGGTCCTTGAGGTTCTCGTGGTAGAGCTTCCAGTTGGCCGGCTGCGTGTTGCGGTAGTAGCCGAGCACCTTGAGCCTGCGCCCATCGAAGGTCGCCTCGAATTCCTTGAGGATGTCGGGCGTCAAATAGTCCTCGAGGCTCTCCATGTCGGAGGCGAAGGAGGCGAAGATCACCCCGCGATGCGTCGTGACCGCAAGCGCCCGCGGGCTGTGCGCCGCGGGCTCGAAGTCGCGCGGCATGCCGCCTTCCTTGTTGAGGCCGCGGCGGAAGGGGATGCCGATGAGGCGGCCTTGGAGATCGTAGGTCCATTGGTGGTAGGGGCAGACGAATTCCTTGGCATGGCCGCGCGCGTGGCGGCAGAATTCGGCCCCCCGGTGCGCGCAGCGGTTCTCGAAGACATGGACAGCACCCGCCTTGTCGCGCGAGACGATGACGGGGGTGGGGCCCACGAAGCCGCGCTTGAAGTCGCCCGGCACTGGGACTTCGGCCTCGAGGCCAACGTAGTTCCAGGTGCGCCCGTGGAAGATGCGCTCGACCTCGCGCTCGTAGATCGCCTGGCTGGTATAGACCCAGTCGGGGATGCGCGTGAGCCCCTCCTTCGGCCAGGCAAAGCCGCCTTCGGGCGGGCGATCGGAGCCCGCTACCGCCGACACGTGCGCGCGTCCTGCTGTCGCGTCATCCATGGCCGCCTCCGCAAGCGCGACTTTGCCACTTCCGCCTGAATTTGGCAATGTAGGCAGTATACTGACGATCTCGCGCGAAGGCTTCGCGGAAGTCCGCCTCGGGAGGCGTCGCCGGGCTCGGCAAGGCAGGCTTGTCCCGTGGAGATGATCAGCATAGCGTGCAATTTCGACCGCTCGGCAAACTCAGGAGGGGAGCATGGCGCTCGTGCCGCTGGCCAAGGAAGGCCATTTCTTCCATATCTACGATTTCCGCGTGAAGGTGGGGAAGGGGGACGAGTTCATCCGCCTCTTCAACGCCTTCGACTACTCCGACGAGAATCCCATGCACAAGTCCCCGGCCCAGGTGAAGGACGGCGTGCTGTGCCGCGACGTCGCGGACGCCGACCACTTCTGGCTCATCGGCGAGTGGCGCGACATCGACGTGCACGCAGAAATCCGCAAGGTGCTGGCCGAGAAGCTCAAGCCTGAGTTCATCAAGCTGATCGAGGGCGGCAAGTTCGTGCCGTCCTACGCGAGGATCGTCTCCTCCACCCCGCAAGCCGTGCTCGACAAGGCGGCGCAGTAGCGCCGCACGCCCTTCTTCGGAGATTGCGTCACCGCCGCGAAGGTGGCAGCGGCTGCACACTTCCTCGCGCCGCCGCCGTCCCTCACCCGGCTCGCTATGCTCGCCACCCTCTCCCGCTTGCGGGAGAGGGAAGGGGCCCATCGCGAAGCGGTGGGAAGGGTGAGGGAATGCCGGATATCGGTGCTCTCGCAAAGAAAAGAAGTGTGCGGTAACCCGCGCTTCCGCGGGAATGACGGTCACTGCATAGAAGATCAACGCGTCAATTCGAGCGCTCATCCTCCGATGAGGGCGAGCCACTCCTCCTCGCTGAGCGTCCTGACGCCGAGCTCGCGCGCCTTGGTCGCCTTCGAGCCGGCGTCGGCGCCGACCACCACGAAATCGGTCTTCTTCGAGACCGAGCCCGCGACGCTGGCGCCGAGCGCCTCGGCGCGCGCCTTGGCCTCGTTCCGCGTCATGCGCTCGAGGCTGCCGGTGAAGACCACGGTCTTGCCGGCGATCGGCGAGCTCGCGGCGGGGGCGACGAAGGGCTCGACCTCGACCTCGCGCGCGAGCGCCTCGAGCACCTCGCGGTTGTGGCGCTCGGCGAAGAAGCCGAGGATGTCCTCGGCGACTGCGGGGCCGATGCCCTCGACCGAGGTAAGCTCGAGATAGGCGTCGCTCTCGCGCGCCTGGGCCGCGGTCATGGCGTGGCGCCAGGCGGCGAGCGTGCGGTACCGCTTGGCGAGGAGGCGTGCCGTCGCCTCCCCCACCTGCGGAATGCCGAGGGCGTAGATGAAGCGCTCGAGTGCGATCTTGCGGCGCTCCTCGATGGCGCGCATGAGATTGTCCGCCGACTGGCGCCCCCAGCCCTCGCGCGTCTCGATCTCGCGGCGCCGCGTATGCAGCTTGAAGATGTCGACGGGGCTCTTGAGCAGTCCGTCCGCGAAGAACGCCTCGATGTGCTTCCGGCCCAGCCCCTCGATGTCGAAGGCGTTGCGCGAGACGAAGTGGCGCAGGCGCTCGACGGCCTGGGCGGGACAGACGAGCCCGCCCATGCAGCGGCGCGCCACCTCGCCCGGCTCGCGCAGTGCTAAGCTGCCGCAGACGGGGCATTTATGCGGGAAGGTGTAGGGCTTGGCCCCTCTGGGCCGCTTTGCCGGGACGACGCCGACGATTTGCGGAATGACGTCGCCGGCGCGCTGGATGATCACGCTGTCGCCTTCGCGCACGTCCTTGCGCGCGATCTCGTCCTCGTTGTGAAGCGTGGCGCGCGAGACCACGACGCCGCCCACGGTCACGGGCTCGAGCTCGGCCACCGGGGTTAAGGCGCCGGTACGGCCCACCTGCACGATGATCTTCTTGAGGCGGGTCTCCGCCTGCTCGGCCGGAAACTTGTGCGCGAGCGCCCAGCGCGGGGCGCGGCTCACCATGCCGAGCCGCTCCTGCAGATCGAAGCGGTTGACCTTGTAGACGACGCCGTCGATGTCATAGGCCAGCCCGGTGCGCTCTTCGGCGATCTTCCGGTAAAGCGCCAACGCCTCCTCGATCGAGGGGCAGAGGCGCGCGAGCGGGTTGGTCGCGAAGCCGAGGCGGCGGAGTGCCGCCAGGTATTCCCACTGGGTCTTGGCGATCGCCTCGCTCATCTCGCCTTCCGCGTAGAAGAAGGCGGAGAGGCGGCGCGAGGCCGTGATGCGGTAATCGAGCTGACGGAGCGAGCCGGCGGCGGCATTGCGCGGATTGGCGAAGGGCGGCTTGCCCCCTGCCTCCTGCTGGCGGTTCAATCTCAGAAAGTCCGCCTTGGTCATATAGACCTCGCCGCGGACCTCGAGCACGGCCGGGACATGGTGGCCGCGGAGGCGCTCCGGCACGTCCTCGATGGTGCGCAGATTGCGGGTGATGTCCTCGCCCGTGATGCCGTCGCCGCGCGTGGCCGCCTGCACGAGGCGGCCGCCCTCGTAGCGCGCCGCGACCGAGAGGCCGTCGATCTTGGGCTCGCCCACCAGCTCGACCGCGGCGTCCTTGGCGAGGCCGAGGAAGCGGCGCACGCGCGCGATGAACTCATAGGCCTCGCTCTCCGCGAAGGCGTTCGTCAAGGAGAGCATCGGCTTGGCATGGACGACCTTGGCGAAGCCCGCGGCGGGCGGCGCGCCGACGCGGTTGCGCGGGCTGTCGGGCCGCACGAGAGCGGGGAAGCGCTCCTCGATCGCGGCGTTGCGGCGCACCAGCTCGTCGTACGCCGCATCGGAGATTTCGGGCGCCGCCTTCTGATAGTAGAGCTCGTCGTGATGCGCGATCTCCTTCGCGAGATGCTCGAGCTCGCGCTCCGCCTGGCTTTTCGAGAGCTCCTCGACCGCGATTTCGCGCAACGGCTTCGTCATAACGGCCCCTCAGCTGAGGCTGCCGCCGAGCAGGCTGTCGGCCGCGGCGCGCGCCTCCTCGGTGACCCTGCGGCCGGAGAGCATGCGCGCGATCTCCTCGCGCCGCGCCGAAGCCGCAAGCTCCTCGACCTCGGTCAAGGCAAGTGCCGCCTTGCCGCGGCCCGCCTCCCGCTTGCTCACGCGCCAGTGATGGGCGCCGCGCGCCGCGACTTGGGGCGAGTGGGTGACGACCAGAACCTGGAGCTCCCGGCCCAGGCGCTGCAGCCGCTCGCCGACCGCCGCCGCGGTCGCCCCGCCGATGCCCGAATCCACCTCGTCGAACACCAGCGTCGGCGCCGAGGCGGCGCGCGAGAGCACCACCTTGAGCGCCAGCATGAAGCGGGCGAGCTCGCCGCCCGAGGCGATCTTGGCGATGGGACCCATGGGGCTGCCCGGATTGGTCGCGACCTCGAAGCCGATGCGCTCCATGCCCTCCTCGCCCCACTCTCCCTCCGCGAGCGGCGCAAGCTGCGTGGCAAAGCGCGCCCGCTCGAGCTTAAGCGGCGGCAGCTCCGCCTTGATCGCGCGGTCGAGACGGGCCGCGGCCTGGGCCCGCGCCGCGGAGAGCGCGCGCGCAGCCTCGACATAGGCCTCGCGCGCCGCAACGACGGCTTGCTCGTGCTGCTGCTCGGCCTCGCCGCGCTCGTCGATCGCCGCGAGCCGCGCCGCGAAGGTGTCGCGGAGAGAGGCGAGCCCGTCGCTCGGCACTTGGTGCTTGCGGGCGAGGTCGCGCAGGGCATAGAGCCGCTCCTCGACCGCGTCGAGCCGGCCAGGCTCGGCATCGAGGGCGCTGCCGAAGGCCTCCAGCGCGGCGAGCGCCTCGCCGAGCTCGAGGGCGGCACGGTCGAGGGCCGCGAGTGCTGCATCGAGCCGGCCCGCTGCCTTCTCCGCTGCGCGCTCGAGTTGACGCCGCGCGCGCCCGAGCGTCCCCTCGAGCCCGTCTCCGCGTCCCTCCGGCTCGCCGCTCAGGAGCGCCAAGGCGGCGTTGAGCGATTCGACCACTTGCTCGCGATGCATGAGGAGGAGCCGCTCCTCGGCGAGGGCTGCCTCCTCGCCGGGCTTGGGGGCCAAGCCCTCGAGCTCGGCGAGCGCGTGGCGCAAGAACTCCTCGTCCCGCCGTGCCGCCTCGCGCTCGGCCGCGAAGGCGGCATGGGCCGCAAGCGCCGTGCGCCAGGCCCGGTGCGCGGTCCGCACGCGCTCAAGGAGGGCTGCATTGCCGCCGAAGGCGTCGAGTGCGGCGCGATGGGTTGCCGGATCGATGAGCCCGTGCTGATCGAGCTGACCCTGGATCTCGACCAGATTGTCGCCGAGCTGGCGGAGGAAGCCGACGCTGACCGGCTGGTCGTTGACGAAGGCGCGGCTGCGGCCGTCCGCCGCCAACATCCGGCGCAAGAGGAGCGGCTCCTCGCGCACGAGCTCCTGGCTTGCGAGCATCGCCCATGTCGGATGGTCGTCCGCGAGCTCGAAGGCGGCGGTGACGCTGGCCTGGCCGGCCCCCTGGCGCACGAGGGCCGCATCGGCGCGCGCGCCTAGTGCCAAGCCGAGGGCATCGAGCAGGATCGACTTGCCGGCGCCCGTCTCGCCGGTCAGCACGGATAGGCCCGAATGGAAGGAGAGGTCCAGCCGGTCGATCAGAACCACATCCCGGATCGAAAGGCTGACAAGCATTCCCCGATGGACCCGCTGCGAGAGAGCCGAGCCGCTACTTTAAGCGCGCGACCGCGCTTGCGCCAGACTGCGCGGCACAAAACTCACCCCCTCCCGCAAGCGGGAGAGGGGAAGAGCAGGCGAGGGGGAACGGGTGACGCGCCGATGATTCCGCGCCTTAGAACGGGATGATCGAGTCGAGCGTCCTGGCGATGAACGAGTCGCTGTTCGGCTTCTCCTTCCCGGTGTCGATGTCAACCCTCACGTTCTCGACCAGCTCGTAGCTGTCGATGTACCACTGGCTACGTGGATAGTTGTAGCCGAGAACGGCCGCCGTCTTGCGCGCCTCGTCGACGATGCCGAGCGCCATGTAGCATTCGACGAGGCGATGGAGCGCCTCCGGCACCTGGCTCGTCGTCTGATACTTGTTGACGACGACCTTGAAGCGGTTGATCGCGGCAAGATATTGCCCGCGGTTCTCGTAAAAGCGGCCGATCATGAGCTCCTTGCCGGCGAGCTGGTCGCGCACGAGATCGATTTTGTGCCGGGCGTCCCTGGCGTAGGAAGTCTCCGGATAGCGCCGGATGAGCTCCTCGAGCGAGGACAAGGCCTGCTCGCCGCTCGATTGGTCGCGCCCGACATCGGTCACCTGCTCGTAGTAACAGAGCGCGCGCAGATAATAGGCATAGGCGATGTCCCGATTGCCCGGGTGAAGCTGGATGAAGCGATTGAGCGCGTTGATGGCATCCTGATAGCTGTTCTCCTGGTAGAGCGAGTAGGCCGCCATCAGCTCCGCCTTGGTCGCCCAGATCGAGTAGGGATGCTCGCGCTCGACCTCCTCGAAGGCCTTGGCAGATTCCTTGTAGCGGCGCTGGGCGAGCTGATCCATCGCCTTGTTGTAAAGCTCGTTCACCGGCTTATCGACGGCGGTGTCCTCCTTCGGCTCGTCGTCCGAGCAGGCGGCAAGCGCCAGCGAGATCGCGAAAGCGGCGAGGAAGATGAGCGGGCTGCGCCGCAAGCTTTGCCAGGATGTCCTCATGGCCGTCCAAAGTCTTGAGCTGGAAGGCGGGCTTGGCCCGGCCAGAGCCCCCTTGAGGGGCCCCTTATAGCATGCCGCTCGGCTTTCCAATAGGCTCGCGCGGAGGAGCCCCAATGCCCCTCCCACGGCCGCGCTCCCGCCGCTCGATCGTTAATTCACAGCTTGAACGAAGTCAGGCCGAGGCCGCGACCTTGCGCGAGCCCAAAGACGCAAGGCCCCCCGCCTCGCGCCGGCTCTCCAGCGGTACCACCCGCCATGCCTCGGCGTCCGCGAAGAGGGCGCGGAGCAAGCGGTTGTGCATGCTGTGGCCCGAGCGATAGCCGTGGAAATGCCCGAGGATGGGGGCGCCCGCAAGCGAGAGGTCGCCCACCGCGTCGAGCACCTTGTGGCGCACGAACTCGTCCTCGTAACGCAGCCCGTCGGCATTGATGATGCGGTCGCCATCGACGACGACCGCATTGTCGAGCGAACCGCCGAGCGCCAGTCCCGCTGCGCGCAGCTGCTGCACGTCCTCGATGAAGCCGAAGGTGCGCGCGCGCGCGATCTCGCTGCGGAAGGCGCCGTTATCGAGCGATACGAAATATTCCTGCCGGGCGATGGCCGCGGCGTCGAAGTCGATCTCGCAGCTGACCGAGAAGCCGCTGCTCGGCGAGAGCGACGCCATGGCCTCGTGGTTGCCGACCGCGACATGCTTCAGGACCTGAATGGCGGACCGGCGCACCTTCTGCTCGACCGGCCCCGCGCAGTCGAAGAGGAAGACGAAGGGCGCCGCACTCCCGTCCATGACGGGCACTTCAGGGCCGTTGAGCTCGACGACAAGATTGTCGATATGGCTGCCGGCGATCGCGGCGAGCAGATGCTCGACCGTGCCGATCCGCACCTCGCCTGGCATGGCGGGCGCTTTGACGCCGAGGGTGGTGCACATGCGCGTGTCGACCACGTGGCGCCAAGTGGCCGGGATGCTCACCCCGCCGCCCAGGTCGGTGCGCCGAAATATGATGCCGGTGTCCGCTTCGGCCGGCAGGAGGGTCATGGTGACCTTCGCGCCGGAGTGTAGGCCGATCCCCGAACAGCTGATCGGCGTCTTCAGAGTCTGTTGGAGAATCTGCTCCTCCCCTCGCTTCACAGAGCAGCCGTGCCCTTGCGTCCCCCCGCTCCGGCTTGCTCCGGATATTGCTCGGCTCGGTGTTCGAGTGCTTCGGGGCCTCTTTAGCAACCCACCCCGAAGCACTCAAATCACCTTTTGTTACGGAATATTTCCGGAAAATGCGGCCTAATTCAGAGAGTTAGCCTCCATCAATTGGCCTGTCGGCGGAGGAAGGCGGGGATTTCCAAGAGGTCGTCCTCGCCCTTCGACGCAGGCAGCCGGTCGGCCGGATCGAGCCCGCCGAGACGCGGTTGCATGGGCGCTGGTGCCTCGGGCTGCGGCTCCGCCGGCTTGCGGGCCCCACCCGTGACGCGCGTGAAGATGTTGGCCATCCCCCGCCGCGCGCGGCGCGGGTCGGGCTGCGGCTGGAGCGGGCCGCTCGCCGTTGCCGCAGCACCCACGGCGTCGGCCTGGGCCGGTTGAGCCGCCGCAAGTGGCTCGCCCTGGGGCGGGTGCTCGACCGGCCGGGGTGCCAAGAAGGGCTGGTCGAGCTCCATCGGCTCGCGATCAGGGCCGGTCGCCGCCGCGGGTGGCATGGCAGCAACCGCCCGGGCCGCGGCCGCGGCTGGCGCGCTCGCGGCCACGACCGGGCCTGTCTCGAGGGTGCGCGCGGCTGCGCGTGCCACCTCGGCGGCAGGCGAGGCGGCCGGGGCCGCAGCCAGGCGCGGCGCGGGCCGTTCGCTCACCAGCACCGGCCGCGCCGGCTTCGGCAGGCTCGCCGCGGTGCCTTCGATGCCGGTGGCCACGACCGAGATGCGGATGCGCCCGTGGAGCTGCTCGTCGAAGGTCGAGCCGAAGATGATATTGGCCTCGGGATCGACCTCGTCGCGGATGCGGTTGGCGGCCTCGTCGACCTCGAACAGAGTCATGTCCATGCCGCCGGTGATGTTGATGAGCACACCCTTGGCCCCCTTCATCGAGACGTCGTCGAGGAGCGGGTTGGAGATCGCCGCCTCGGCGGAATCGAGCGCTCTGCGCTCGCCCTCCGCCTCGCCCGTGCCCATCATCGCCTTGCCCATCTCGCTCATGACGGTGCGGATGTCGGCGAAGTCGAGGTTGATGAGGCCGGGCATGACCATGAGGTCCGTGACCCCGCGCACGCCCGAATAGAGCACGTCGTCGGCCATCTTGAAGGCGTCCGCGAAGGTGGTCTTCTCGTTGGCGACACGGAAGAGGTTCTGGTTCGGGATGATGATCAGCGTGTCGACGAACTGCTGCAGCTCCTCGATCCCCTGATCGGCGATGCGCATACGGTGCTGGCCTTCGAAATGGAAAGGCTTGGTCACCACGCCGACGGTGAGAATGCCGCGCTCGCGCGCGGTGCGGGCGAGCACGGGAGCGCCGCCGGTGCCGGTGCCGCCGCCCATGCCGGCGGTGATGAACACCATGTGCGAGCCGTCGAGATAGTCGAGGATCTCCTCGAGGCCCTCCTCGGTCGCCGCGCGACCTACGTCCGGACGCGAGCCGGCGCCGAGGCCATGGGTGACGTTGAGGCCGAGCTGAATGCGGCGATCCGCCTTGGAGAGCGAGAGCGCCTGGGCGTCGGTGTTGCAGGCGAGGAACTCGACGCCCTCGAGATTGGCGGCGATCATGTTGTTGACGGCATTGCCGCCGGCACCGCCCATGCCGACGACGACGATGCGTGGCTTGAGCTCACGCTCCTTGTCGGGTATCGATAGGTTGATGGTCATGGTAGCCTCCGCTTCATTTTCCGGTCCGTAACAGCCGCCGAGTTTCGGGTTGCGCACATGCTGACCCCGGCCGCGGCGACGCAGCCGTCGTTCATAGGTTCTCCCTCAGCCAAGTTCCGAAGCGCTCCAGCACGCCGTCGGGCGCGCCGTGGCCGCGACGCGACTGGAGCGAGGGAGCCGAGAAGCGTGTCACCGCGTATTGCAAGAGGCCGGCACAGGTGGCGAACGCCGGACCCGCGGTCGCGTCCGCCAGGCCGCCGATGCGGAGCGGCCGGCCCATGCGTACCTGCTTGTCGAGGACAAGAGCCGCGAGCTCGCGCACGCCCTGCAACTGGCTGGCACCTCCCGTCAGCACCACCCGGCGCCCGGCGGCCTTGTCGAAGCCGTTCGCCTCGAGGCACGAGCGCACGAGCTCGAAGGTCTCCTCGAGGCGCGGCTGGATGATGCCGACGAGGATCGATTTCGGCACGTGGTTGGGGATCGCGTGCTCGTCCTCGCCCACCTGGGGCACGTCGATCACGTCGTGCTCGTCGGCCGAGGTGGCAAGCGTGCTGCCATAGAGCGTCTTCATGCGCTCGGCATGCACGAGCGGGGTCGAGAGGCCGCGCGCGATGTCGCTGGTGACGTGCTGGCCGCCGATCGGGATGCATTCGGTATAGACCACCTCGCCGTCCTGGAAGACTGCGATCGAGGTCGTACCCCCGCCCATGTCGATGCAGCTGACGCCGAGGTCGGTCTCATCCTCGACGAGGGCCGAGAGCCCCGCGGCATAAGGCGAGACGGCGAGCGCCTGCAGCTCGAGATGGCAGCGCGCGACGCAGGTCTTGAGGTTGCGCACCGGGCCGGCGCTGGCGCTCACCACGTGCATGTTGACGCCGAGCCGGTCGCCGTACATGCCGCGCGGATCGCGGATGCGGGGGCTGCCGTCGATGACGTAATTCACGGGGATCGAGTGGATGATCTCCCGGTCGTTGCTCTCGTTGTGGAGGTAGCCCTGGCCGAGCGCTCGCCGCAAATCCGTGTCGCCCACCTCGTGCCCGGCGATGGAGACCTCGACCGCCACGGTCTGCGAGATGGGCGATCCGCACGAGAGGTTGACGAAGACCTCACGGATGGTCTCTCCCGCCATCTGCTCAGCCGCGTGCACGGCACCCCGGATCGACTCCTCGGCGACATCCATGTCGATGATCGCGCCGGCGCGCAGCCCGCGCGACTTTTGGTGGCCGATGCCGACCACCCGGATGTTGCCGTCGCCGCTCACCTGCGCCACGAAGCAGCAAACCTTGGTGGTGCCGATGTCGAGTGCGGCGATGAGACCGCTCTTCGGCTTCGCCAATACTCTCTTCACGGCGTCTCCGCTCCCCTTAGCAACGCACCATCCGTGCTTATCCGACGCATACCGTCATCCCCGGCTTCACGTGTTTTTGCCCGGCTTGCGCTCCCGCTGCGCCGCTTCGGGCGAGAGGCGCACGATGAGCCGGTCGGACAGACGAAGATCGATCATCACGATGTCGCGGTCGAAGAGCCGCTCCTTCGTCTCGAGTTCGGCGAGGCGGGCGAGCGCCTCCTCGGGATTCGATTCGGGCAGGCGCACGTCGATGCCTTCCACGAGGCGCAGGTTCCAGCGCCGCCCGCCGACCCGGACCGCGGCCTGGACGTGCTTCGCGAGGGAGGGCTGCTGCGCAAGGATGGCGAGGAAGGCGGGAGCGGCCTTGGCGGCGCCCTCGCCCACCACGAAGGGCAGACTGGCGAAACGGCCGGTATCAGCACCCTCGATTACCGTGCCGGCGGTGTCGATGAGCCTGATCTTGCCGCCCTGCTGCCAGAGGGCCAGCGGCGAGCGCTCCGTGAGCTTCACATAGACAAGCTGCGGCCAGCGCCGCTCGACCGAGGCGCTCAGCACCCAGGGGAGCGCCTCGAGCCGCGCCTTGATGGCGCCGAGGTCGACCGCGAGGAGCGGCTCGCCGCGCCGGATGCCAAGCGCCGTGGCGAGGGCTGCGGGCTGGGTCTCGTTGCGGCCTTCGACGAGCACCTCGGCCACCTTGAGGCCGAGGGCTGCCGAGCCCTCGATGGCACGCTCGAGGGCGGCCGTGGCGGCTCGCACGGCGGCGCCGCTCTGCCACAGGCGCAAGCCGCCGCCGCCGAGTGCCGCCAAGAGCAAGGCGAGCGCGCCGTAGCGGAATGAAGTGCGCAGCCAGCGCGGCGTCCGGCGGTGCCAGCGCGGCCGTGCCGTGGGGAGTGCCGTCGCGTTCAACGGTCGCATCTCGCGTTCTCCACCATCCAGCTCACCAGCTGGGCGAACGACATGCCGAGATAGGCGGCCTGCTCCGGGACCAGCGAGAGCGGCGTCATGCCGGGCTGCGTGTTGATCTCGAGGAGAAAGACCTCGCCCGGCTCGCCGCGCGTGTCGTCGTAGCGGAAGTCGGCACGCGAAACGCCGCGGCAGCCGAGCGTCTTATGCGCCGAAAGCGCATAGTCCATGCAGGCCTTGGCGATCGCGTCGGGCACGGGCGCCGGGATGAGGTGCGATGTGCGCCCCTCCGTGTACTTGTGCGTATAGTCGTAGAAGCCCTCGTCCGGCCGCAGCTCGGTCACGGCGAGCGCCTTCTCCCCCATCACCGTGACGGTGAGCTCGCGGCCGGGGATGTAGCGCTCGACCAGCACCTCGTCGCCATAGGGCCAGCGCTCGCGCCCGAAGGGCGGCGTGTTGTCTCCGCGCTTCACGATGTGCACGCCGACGCTCGAGCCCTCGGCGAGCGGCTTGACCACGTAGGGGCGCGGCATGACGTCGCCCGCGAGGACGCGCTCGCGCGGCACAACCTCGCCCTCGACCACCGGAATTCCCGCCATCCCGAAGAGGCGCTTGGCCATCGGCTTGTTCATGGCAAGCGCCGAGGCGAGCAGGCCCGAGTGCGTGTAGGGCAGCTCCAAAAGGTCGAGCAGCGCCTGGATCGTGCCGTCCTCGCCCCAGCGGCCGTGGAGCGCGTTGAACACCGCGTCCGGGCGCGGCTCGAGCGCGTCGATGAGCTTGCGCGGGTTGCGCTCCACCACGATCTCGCGCACCGCATAGCCCGCCTCGGCGAGCGCCTTGGCGCAGGCCTTCCCGGTCACGAGAGAGATCTCGCGCTCGGCCGACCACCCCCCCATGAGCACGGCCACCTCCTTGCTCATGTGGCGCTCCGCTGAAGCGCGCGCGGACCGGGCTGCGACGGCACGCCGATGATGCGGATCTCCCAACGGAGCTCGACGCCGCTCGTCTCGAACACGCGGCGGCGGATCTCCTCGCCCAGCGCCTCGAGATCGCCGGCGGTGGCGTGGCCGGTGTTGATGAGGAAGTTGCAGTGCTGCTCCGAGACCACGGCGCCGCCGCGCGCGAGGCCGCGGCAACCGGCGGCATCGATGAGCTGCCACGCCTTGCGGCCCGCCGCCTGAGGGCCGCTCGGATTGGCGAAGGTGCTGCCCCCGGTGCGGCCGCGGATCGGCTGGCTCTCCGCGCGCGCATTCTCGATCTCCTCCATGCGACGCGCGATTGCCGCGCGCTCGCCGCGCTCCGCCTGAAGCACCGCGCTCACGAAGATCCAGTCCTCGGGGAGCGCCGAGCGGCGATAGGAGAGGCCGAGTTCCGCCGGGGTGAGCGCGTGGCTGCCCCCGCGCGGATCGAGGGCTTCCGCCGCCACGATCACGTCCTTGATCTCGCGGCCGTAGGCCCCCGCATTCATGCGCAGCGCCCCGCCGATGGTCCCGGGGATGCCCGCGAGGAACTCGAGGCCGGCAAGGTCGGCGGCGGCGGCGGCAACGGCGACGTTGACGTCGAGGGCTGCGGCGCCGGCGCTGAGCCGCTCTCTCTCGACGGCGATGCCGGCAAAGCTGCGGCCGAGCCGCACCACGACGCCGGGAACGCCGCCGTCGCGGACCAAGAGGTTCGAGCCGACGCCGATGACGGTGAGCGGCACGTCCGCGGGCTTGCCGCCGAGGAAGCGGGCGAGATCGTCGCGATCGGCCGGTTGGAACATTACCTCGGCGGCACCGCCCACGCGGAAGCGCGTGAGCCGCGCGAGGGCAGCAGCCTCGGTCAATCGCCCGCGCACCTTGGGCAAGCGCTCGATCAGACGGGGCGCATGCTTCTCGAGCGCCATCATCCCTGCGCTCCATTGCGCCGCTTGGCGGCATTGCCCGTACGCTCGGCGAAGACGGCCGCGAGCTGGTCGGGAAGTGCTGCCGCCCATTGCGTGATGCTGCCCGCACCCAGGCACACGACCACGTCGCCCGGCTCGGCGAGCTCGGCGACGGTCTCCGCCAGCGCCGCAGGATCCGGAAGCGCCACCACCTTGCGGTGGCCGTGGCTCCTCAGCCCCTCGACGAGGGCGTCGCGGCTGGCCCCTTCGATCGGCGTCTCGCCGGCCGCATAGACGTCGGCGACGATGACGGCGTCGGCCTCGTTGAAGCAGGTGCAGAACTCCTCGAAGAGGTTGTGAAGGCGGGTGTAGCGATGGGGCTGCACCACCGCGATCACCCGGCGCTCGCAAGCCGTGCGCACCGCGCGCATGACGGCGGCGATCTCGACCGGATGATGGCCGTAATCATCGACCACGCGGATGCCTCCGGCCTCGCCGGTCACGGTGAGACGGCGCTTGACGCCGCCGAAAGAGGCAAGCGAGGCGCGAATCCTCGCCTGCTCGATGCCCATCTCGTAGGCGATCGCGATCGCGGCGAGCGAATTCTGCACATTGTGCTGGCCGAGCATGGGGAGGACGAGGCCGTCGAGGCGAAGCTCGGCGCCGCGGAAGCGGTCGTTGATGTGGACGTTGAAGCGCGCGCCCTTGGGCCCGAGCTCGATGTCGGTCGCGCGCACGTCGGCCTGCGGGCTCATGCCGTAGGTGATGATCTTGCGATCGGCCACGCGCGGAATGAGGGCCTGGACTTCGGGATGATCGATGCAGAGAGCCGCGAATCCGTAGAAGGGGATGTTCTGGATGAAGGAGGCGAAGCCGTCGCGCAGCTTGTCGAAGCTGCCGTAGAAGTCGAGATGCTCGGGGTCGATGTTGGTGACGACGCAGATGGTCGCCGGCAGCTTGACGAAAGTGCCGTCCGACTCGTCGGCCTCGACGACCATCCAGTCGCCGCTGCCGAGCCGCGCGTTGGTGCCGTAGGCGTTGATGATGCCGCCGTTGATCACGGTGGGATCGAGGCCCGCCCCGTCAAGCATGGCGGCGACCATCGAGGTCGTAGTGGTCTTGCCGTGGGTTCCGGCGACCGCCACCGACCATTTGAGGCGCATGAGCTCGCCCAGCATCTCGGCGCGGCGTACCACCGGCATGAGGCGCGCGCGCGCGGCGCTCACCTCGGGATTGTCCGGCTTGATCGCCGAGGACACCACGAGCACTTCGGCGTCAGCGAGGTTCTCCTCGCGGTGGCCGATCACGATGGGAATGCCCATGGCGCGCAGCCGGCGCACGGTGGCGCTGTCGGCGATATCGCTGCCTTGCACCTTGTAGCCGAGATTGCGCAGGATCTCGGCGATTCCGCTCATGCCGATGCCGCCGATGCCGACGAAGTGGATGATCCCGATGTCGAGCGGTAGCGTTCTCATTCGGCGGCCACCTTGAACGCGTCGTTGTTGCCGTTGGCGGGCAGCAGGCGCTCGACGAGTGCCGCGAGCCGGTCCGCCGCACTCGTGCGCGCGGCGGCCGCGGCCGCCTTGGCGGCGCTCGCCAGCGTCTCGGGCATGGCGATCAGCTGGGCGAGGCGTTCCGTGAGCTTCGCCTCGTCGAAGTTGCGCTCGGGGATGAGCCAGGCCCCGCCCGCCGAGTCGATCGCCTGCGCGTTCGCCATCTGGTGATCGTCGATCGCGTGCGGGAAGGGCACGAGGATCGCGGGCCGGCCGATGGCCGCGAGCTCGGCGCAGCTCGAGGCCCCCGAGCGGCAGATGACGAGGTGGCAGGTCGCAAGCCGCTCGGGCACGTCGGGGAAGAAGGGGGAGACCTCGGCCTCCACGCCGGCGTCGCGATAGGCGGCGTCCACGCCGGCCTGGTCCTCGGGCCGGGCCTGATGGTCGACCTTGAGCAGGCGCCGGCGCTCGGCCGGCAGGCGCTGAACGGCAGCCGGCACGACGCGGCTGAACACGCGCGCGCCCTGGCTGCCGCCGAGCACGAGCAGGCGGAAGCGCTCGCCGGCGCGGAGCTTCGGGTACGGCTGGCCGGCGAGCGTTGCGATTTCGCCGCGCACGGGATTGCCCGTCAAGACCACCTTGCCGCGATCGGCTTCGCGGATGCCCTTTGTGTCCGCGAAGGAGGTGGCGATGAGCCGCACATGGGGTGCGATCAGGCGATTGGCGCGCCCGAGAACCGCGTTCTGCTCGTGGAGTGCGGCCGGCACCCTCGAGAGCAGGGCTGCGCCCATGGGCGGGAGTGCTGCGTAGCCGCCGAAACCAAGGACGGCATCGGGCTTGGCGCTCGCAATCAAGGCGCGCGCCTGGAAGAAGCCGAGGCCGAGGCGGAACGCGGCATGGCCGCGCTCGAGCAGGCCGCGACCGGCGATGCCGCCCGCGGCGATCACGTGCACCTCGGCGGCCGCGAACTTCTCCGCATGCGCGGCCCCGCGGCCGTCGATGACGACGACCACGCGGTGGCCGCGCGCGGCGAGCGCGCGCGCGGTCGCCACGGCCGGAAAGATATGGCCGCCGGTGCCGCCGGTCGCGAGCATGACGGTACCGGGCTTGGCGCTCATCCGAGCCCTCCCGGCCCGACGCGCTTGCGCGTCAGCGCCAACACCATGCCCATGCCGAGTGCCAACGCAAGCAGCGACGATCCGCCGTAGCTGATGAAGGGCAGCGTCATCCCCTTGGTCGGCATGAGGTGCAGCTCGGAGGCCATGTTGACGATGGCCTGGAGCCCGAACTGGATGAGCAAGCCCGAGCCGGCGAGGAGCACGAAGAGGTTCTGCTCCTGCAGAAGGCGCCCGATGCCGCGCAGGACGACGAAGGCGAAAAGCGCCACGATGAGCAGGCAGGCGAAGAGACCGAACTCCTCGCCCGCGACGGCAAAGACGAAGTCGCTGTGCGCATCCGGGAGGTGGAGCTTGGCGACCCCCTCGCCCGGGCCGCGGCCGAACAAGCCGCCGTTGGAGAAGGCCTCCATGGCGCGCTCGACCTGGTAGCTGTCGCCCGTCTGCGGGTTGAGGAAATGATCGACGCGGCTCGCCACGTGGGGCAGCAGGATGTAGGCGGCGAGGAGGGCTGCGATCCCGAGCGTCGAGAACAGCACGACCCAGAATGCGCGCAGGCCGGCGAGAAAGAATTGGGTGAACCATACGGCCGAGACCACCACGACCATGCCGATGTCGGGCTGGGCGACGAGCATCGCGGCGATGACGCCGTAGAGCAGGCTGGCGACGAGATAGCCGGGGACTGCCTGTCCCTGGCGCTGGGCCGCGAACATCCAGGCGGCGACGACGGCGAAGGTCGGTTTGACGAACTCGGAGGGCTGGAGCGACAGCCCGGCAACATAGATCCAGCGCTTGGCTCCCTTGATTTCGGTGCCGATGAAGGGCGTCAGCGCGAGAAGGGCGAGCGCTATGACGAAGATGAGGACGGAAACCCGCCTGACGCCGCGCGGCTCCATGAGCGAGACCGCGAGCATGATGAGGAGCGCCAACGGTAGATAGACGAACTCGCGCCGCACGAAGAAGAGCGAGTCGTAGCCGATGCGCACGGCGACGGGCGGACTCGCGGCGAGCGTCATGATCGCGCCGATGAGCGCGAGCACCGAGACGGCCACCAGCAGCCATTTGTCGACGGTCCACCACCAGCGGCCGATGACGCTCGTGTCCGTGCGCGCGACGGTGAGGCTCATGGCGCGGCCTCCGCCGGAAGGGGGTGCTCGCGCCTGCCGGGAAGGGCTGCGACCAGCGCCTTGAACGCCTCCCCGCGCGCCTCGAAATTGGTGAACTGGTCCCAGGACGCGCAGGCGGGCGAGAGCAGCACGACCGCACCCTCGCGGCGCTCGCGCCCGGCGTCCCGGCTCGCCGCCTCGAGCGCCTGAGCGAGCGTGCGCGCGACGGTGAAGCGGGCCTTGCCCGCGAGCGTCTTCGCGAAGGTCTCCGCCGCCTCGCCGATGAGATAGGCGTGCGCGATGCGGCCGAAGTGGGGAGCGAGCGGCTCGATGCCGCCCTCCTTGGCGCGGCCGCCAGCGATCCAATAGACGCGCTCATAGCACACAAGCGCCTTCGCGGCGGCGTCCGAGTTGGTCGCCTTGCTGTCGTTCACGTAGCGGACGCCGTCGATGACGGCGACGAGCTCCTGGCGGTGCGCGAGTCCGGGAAAGCTGCCGAGGGAGGCCGCGATCACCGTCGGATGCACGCCGGCGGCCCTGGTCGCGGCATAGGCGGCAGCGGCGTTCTGCCAATTGTGGCGGCCCGGGAGCGCAGGCATCTTGGCGAGATCGGCGACCTCGCTCCTCAGGCCTTGGGTGTCGTCGACGAGCCGGCCGTCCGAAGCGTAGACCCCGGCGGCTACGGGCGCCTCGGCCGATATCGGCACCACGCGCTGCTCGGCCCGCGCCGCAAGCTCGTCGTAGATGGCGCGCGAGGCCGCATCGTCGACGCCGATCACGGCGGTGCGGGGCGTGGTCTGGCGCCGGAAGATGCGCTTCTTCGCCTCGATGTAGCCGGGGAGCCCGCCGTGGCGATCGAGATGGTCCGGGCTGATGTTGGTGAGGACGCCGATGTCGAAGGTTATCGAGAGCGTCAACTCGAGCTGGTAGGACGACATCTCCAGCACATAGATGCCTTCCTCGTCGAGGGGCTGGAGCTCAAGCGCCGGCGGGCCCAGATTGCCCCCCGTCTCGACGCGGCGCCCGGCGCGGCCCAAGATGTGGCCGACGAGGGCCGTCGTGGTCGACTTGCCGTTGGTCCCCGTGATGCCGATGTAGGAAGCGGCGCGCTGGCTTCGCGCGAGCAGCTCGACATCACAGATGATCTCGAGCCCGGCCGCGCGCGCGCGCGCGGCGATCGGATGGGGCTTGGGGTAGGTGTGCGGAATGCCCGGGCTCCAGACGATCGTGGTGGCCTCCCGCAAGTCTTTCTCGTAGAGATCGACGAGCGGGATGTGGGCGGCTTCGGCCTCGGCGCGCCGCTCTTGGCTGTCGTCCCACGCCCACACTTCGGCGCCGCTCGCCAAGAGCGCCTTGGCACTCGCCATGCCGCTCTTGCCGAGGCCCATGAGCGCCACCGGGAAGCCGGCGAAGGGGAATACGTCGATCACCCGCTCACCTCAGCTTGAGGGTCGAGAGGCCGGCGAGCGCCAGGATCGACGCGATGATCCAGAAGCGGATGACGATGGTCGCCTCCTGCCAGCCCTTCTTCTCGAAGTGGTGGTGGAGCGGCGCCATGCGGAAGACGCGCCTGCCGGTGAGCTTGAAGGAGAACACCTGCACGAGGACCGAGACCGTCTCGAGCACGAAGAGCCCGCCTACGATCGCAAGCACGAGCTCGTGCTTGGTGACGACGCTGACCACGCCGAGCGCGCCGCCGCATGAGAGCGAGCCCGTGTCGCCCATGAAGACCATGGCCGGCGGAGCATTGAACCAGAGGAAGCCGAGGCTCGCCCCCACGAGCGAGCCGCAGAAGACGGCGAGCTCGCCCGCGCCGGCCACATAGTGGAGCTGCAGGTAATTGGCGAACACCGTGTTGCCGGTCACGTAGGAGATGAGCCCGAACACGGCGGCAGCGATCATGACCGGGACGATGGCGAGCCCGTCGAGGCCGTCGGTCAGGTTGACCGAATTCGAGGCGCCCACGATCACGAAGGCGGCGACCGGGAGGAAGAACCAGCCGAGCTGGAACAGCACCGTCTTGAAGAAGGGCACGGCGAAGCCGGTGTTGAGCGGGGCCGGCGCGTGGTAGACGAACCAAACGGCTGCGAGGAGTGCGATGACCACTTGACCCGAGAGCTTGACCCGGCCCGGCAGCCCGCGGCTCGAGCGCCGGCTGAGCTTGAGATAATCGTCGGCGGCCCCGATTGCGCCGAAGCCGAAGGTGACGAACATCACGAGCCAGACATAGCCGTTGGCGAGGTCGGCCCAGAGCAGCGTGCTGAGCGTGATCGCCGCCAGGATGAGCACCCCGCCCATCGTGGGCGTGCCTTTCTTGCTGACGAGGTGGCCCTCGGGGCCGTCGTCGCGGATCGGCTGGCCCTCGCGCTGTTTGAGCCTGAGCCAGGCGATCAGGTGCGGTCCGAGCAAGAAGCTGATGATGAGCGCGGTTACGATCGCGCCTCCCGTGCGGAAGGTGATGTAGCGAAAGAGATTGAAGGGCTCGAACCTTTCGGCCAGCGGGGCGAGGAGGTTGAACAGCATGCGGACCTCCTAGCCGTTGACGGCGCTCGGCAGCTCGTCGAGCGCGAGCAATGCTTCCACTACCTTGCCCATGCGCGATCCGAGCGAGCCCTTGACCGCGATCACGTCGCCGGGCCGGACCGCCGCAATCAGCAACTTGGCAAGCGCCTCGGAGCTCTCCGCATGCGCGCCGCGAAGGGCGGGCGGCAGCGCTCGGTCGAGTGCCGCCATCAGCGGGCCGGCGGTGAAGACGAGGTCGATGCCTGCTGCGGCGATGGGCCCGGCCAGAGAGGCATGCAGAGGCGATGCTTGAGCGCCGAGTTCGAGCATGTCGCCAAGTACCGCGATGCGCCGGCCGCCTTTGCCCGGCTCGGTCGCGGCCAGCATGTCGAAGACGGCGCGCATGGAGGCGGGCGAGGCGTTGTAGCTGTCGTCGATCAGCTCGCAGCTGCCGCTTTGGAGGCGGATGCGGTGGCGCCGCCCGCGTCCTTTGAGGGCCGCGAGAGCGACAAGGGCTGCGGCGGCGCGCTCCACATCGGCGCCGAGTGCAAGGGCGGCCGCAAGCACGGCCAAACTGTTGAAGGCCCAATGCCTGCCCGGCACGCCCACGCGATAGTCGAGCTCGCGGGCGCCCACGCGGGCGATCACGTCGCTCCCGCCGGGCGAAGATTTCCAGGAGACGAGGCGCACCTCGGCCTCGGGATGGGCGCCGAAGCCGATGACGCGCTCGATGCCCGCGGCTCGGGCACGGTCGAAAAGCAGGGGAAAGAAGGGGTTGTCGCGGTTGAGCACGGCGCTCCCGCCGCGCATGCCGGCAAAGATTTCGGCTTTCGCCTCCGCGATGTCCGCAAGCTGGCCGAAGAACTCCAAATGCACGGCCTCGACCGTGGTGATGACGCCGACATGCGGTGAGACGAGACGCGAGAGCGGGGCGAGCTCGCCCGGATGGTTCATGCCGAGCTCGAAGACCCCGTAGACCGCGTCCCGGGGCATGCGGGCGAGGGAGAGCGGAACGCCCCAGAGATTGTTGAGGCTGCCGGCGCTCACCGCGGTCTTGCCCTGACGCTCGAGCGCGAGCCGCAACGCCTCCTTGGTGCCGGTCTTGCCGACGCTGCCGGTGATCGCGACAACCTTTGCCGTCGTGCGCGCGCGCGCGGCAGCAGCCAGGGCTTCAAGCGCGCTCTGCGTGTCCGCGACAAGGACGAGCGCACGTGCTTCGCAGCCATCGGGCACGCGCGCCACAAGGGCGGCGGCGGCACCCCGCGCGAACGCCTGGCGCACATGGTCGTGGCCATCGGCCCGCGGCCCGCGGATGGCAATGAAGAGATCGCCCGCCTCGAGCGTGCGGCTGTCGATGGAGACGCCCGTGGCGGCGAAGCGTGCACTTGCGCGGCCGCCGGTCGCAGCCGCGACCTCGTCCGCGCTCCAGAGCGGAGCCGAGGTGCCTGTCATGGGCTCTTTCCTTCGAGTCGCAGTGCTGCCTTGCGCGCGACCTCGGCGTCGTCGAAGGGCAGCATTTTGTCGCCGACAATCTGCACGCGCTCGTGGCCCTTGCCGGCGATGAGGAGGATGTCGCCCGGCCCGAGCTCCCGGACCGCGGTCTCGATCGCCTCGGCGCGGTCGCCGATCTCGCGCGCGCGCGGACAGCCGGCGAGCACTTGGCGGCGGATGGCGCCGGCATCCTCGCCGCGCGGATTGTCGTCGCTCACGATGACGCGGTCGGCGAGCCGCTCGGCGATGGCGCCCATCTGGGGCCGCTTGCCGGCATCCCGCTCGCCGCCGCAGCCGAAGACGACGTGGAGACGCCCTTGGGCGAGCCCCCTGAGCGCCTCGAGGACGGCCGCGAGCGCGTCGGGCTTGTGCGAGTAATCGACGACGACCGAAGCGCCGTTGCCGAGGCGCGCCACCAGCTGCATGCGCCCGGGCGCGCCCTGCACGTGGGCGAGCGCCGCCACGGCCGCGTCCGCCTCGCCGCCGAGCCCGATGGCGAGACCGAGGGCCGCGAGCAGATTGCTCGCCTGGAAGGCGCCGAGGAGGGCCACGCTTGCCTCGCGCCGCCGGCCGGCGAGAGTGAAGCGCACGGTCTGCCCCAGCGCGGTCGCCTGGACCTGCTCAAGGCGGAGCATCTCGCCCTTGCGGCCATAGCTCAGCACGCGATGGCGCCGCGCGCGGCAGATCTCGACGAGGGCCGCATATTCGGGGACGTCGGCGTTGAGCACGGCGGGGCTCGAGGGCGCCAGCATTTCCGCGAAGAGGCGGCACTTCGCGGCGAAATAGGCCGCCATGCTCGGATGGTAATCGAGATGCTCGCGGCCGAGATTGGTGAAGGCGGCCGCGCGGATCTCGACGCCGTCGAGGCGATACTGGTCGAGTCCGTGCGAGGAGGCCTCGAGCGCGAGGTGGTCGATGCCGGCGGCGGCGAGCTCCGCGAGCTCTTTGTGGAGCTGGATCGGATCGGGCGTGGTGAGGCTCGCGTAGTGCTGCATTCCCGGGGCGACGATGCCGAGCGTGCCGAGGCTTGCCGCCTGAAAGCCGAGCTCGGTCCAGATTTGGCGCGTGAAGCATGCGACCGAGGTCTTGCCGGCGGTACCCGTGACCGCGGCGATGGTGCGCGGCTGGCGGCCGTAGAAGCGCGCGGCGATGAGCGCCAGACGCCGGCGCGGGTTGGCATCGGCGATGAACGCGATCGCGGGCTCCGGCAGGATCACGCCGGGCTCCGCGAGCACGGCCACGGCGCCGCGCTTGATGGCGTCGCCTATGAAACGGCGGCCGTCGGTCCTGCTGCCGGGGAGGGCGGCAAAGAGATAGCCCGGCTTGACCTGCCGCGAGTCCGCGGTCAAGCCGAGAATGTCCAGCTCGGCGCGTGCTGAGTTGTTCGAAGCGAGTGCTGCGGGCCCGTTCATCAGCTCAGTTAAGCGCAAGCTTACGTTCCTGCGGGTTGATCTGCACCCAAAGCGCTTTCTCCACGTCGGGGTCCTTCTCGTCGACGGGCATGACGCCGAGGATGGGGGCGATACGCTGCACGACGCGGTTGACCACGGGGACTGCGGTCCATCCGCCGGTGGCGTAGCCGTGGGTCTTGGCCGTGCCGTGCGGCTCGTCGAAGAAGGCGAGCACGACGTATTTCGGCTTGGTGATCGGGAAGGCGCCGACGAAGGAGCTGAGCAGCTCCTTCTTGGCGTAGCCGCGGTGCACGGCCTTCTCGGCGGTGCCCGTCTTGCCGCCCAAGAGATAGCCCGGGATCGCCCCCTCCTTCGCGGTGCCGTCGGTCACGACCAGGCGCATCAGGCGGCGCATCTCGTCCGAGGTCCGCTCGGAGATGACGCGCACGCCCGATGCGCCTTCGCCCGCCCGGCGCTTGAGCAAAGTCGGGTCGTGAAGGATGCCGCCGTCGACCACGGCCGCGGTGCCGGCCGCCACCTGCAACGGCTCGACGGAGACGCCGTGGCCGAAGGCGATCGTCATGGTGTTGATGGGCCGCCAGGGGGCGGGGTACTCGGGCGTGCCCGTCTCGCTAAGCTCGATCTTGGAGGGCGAGAGCAGGCCGAGCCGTTGGAGAAAGCGCTCCTGAGCGGCACCGCCGACCTCGAGCGCCATGCGTGCGGCTCCGATGTTGGAGGAGTACATGAAGATTTCCGGCACGGTGAGCCAGCGCCGTTTCGCGTGGTAGTCCTCGATGGTGAAGCGGGCGATATGGAGGGGCTGGGTTGCGTCGTAGCTCGACGTGAGCTTGGAGGCCCCGGTCTCGAGTGCCATTGCCGCGGTGAAAACCTTGAAGATCGATCCCATCTCGTAAACGCCAAGCGTCACGCGGTTGAAGCGGCCATCGTCGCTCGCCTCGGCCGCCTTGTTGGCGTCGAAGTCGGGAAGCGATACGAGCGCCAGCACCTCGCCGGTGCGGGCGTCGAGCACCACGCCGCCGGCGGCGTGCGCGCGAAATTCCCGCATGCCGTCGAGCAGCTCCTCGCGCAGGACGTGTTGGATGCGCAGATCGAGCGAGAGGACGAGCGGAGCGCCGCCTTTCGAGAGCGTGTCCTCGAAGTGGCGCTCGATGCCGGCCATGCCGTGATTGTCGACGTTGGTAAAGCCGACGACGTGCGCGGTCAAGACCCCGTGCGGATAGACGCGCCGCTCCTCGCGCTGGAAATAGAAGCCGGGGATGCCCAGGCGATTGACCTCATATTCCTGGCGCGGCGTGAGCGAGCGTTGCAGCCAGACGAAGCGGCGCTCGCTCCTCAGCTTGCCGACGACCTCCGCCATTTTGAGCTCGGGAAGCACCGTGACGAGCTGGCGCGCCGCCGCCTCCGGATCGCGCACCTCCTTGGGATCGGCGTAAAGCGAGGCCGTGGTCAGACTCGTGGCCAGCAGCACGCCGTTGCGGTCGAGGATGTCGGCGCGCTCGAGGGGCAGGTTGACCGGTCGGTCGGCGCGGTCGAGCTGCGGCTCGCGCGGCTGGCTGATCACCGTGACATCGACGAGGCGCAGCGAGAGGGCGACAAAGGCGATGGCGAAGAGGGCCGCGAGGAGCACGAGGCGATTGCGGCCGGTCTCGAGCATCTCCTTGTAGGCGCCTTCGAGCCGAACCGGGCCACCGTTGCAGGCGGCATCGTGGTGGGGATGGCACGGATGCTTGCGCCGGAAGGTGATCATTGGGTTTCCCTCGCGAGAGTGACCCGATTGCCCTTGGGCGGCTTCGGCCGCGCCACGGGCACGGGCAGGGACGGGCTTGCCGGCTGAGCGGCGTTCGGCCCCGCGTCGGCGCCCTCGCCGCGCTGTGCCAGCGCGTCGAAGGAGCCGTATTGGCTGCCCTCGAGGGGCACCATGTCGAGGTACTTGCGGGCCAGCGCGTCGATGCGCTCCGGCTCGTTGAGGTAGCTCCACTCGGCCTTGAGCACGTGGATGGCCTCCTCGTCCGCGAGGATGTCGCGGCTGTCCTTGGCCAGGCGCTGCTCGAGCCCCTGGACCTGGAGCTTGAGCTCGTAGACCCCAAAGCCGAGGCCAAGCACCACGCAGAGCCAAAGCCAGACCGCACGGCGCATCATCAGACCGCCTCCGCGCGCCAGGGCGGCGCCTCGGTGCGCTCCGCCGCGCGCAAGCGTGCCGAGCGCGCGCGCGGATTGGCGGCGAGCTCGCCTTCGCCCGGCCGGATCGGCTTCTTGGTGATGAGACGGAAGCTCGCCGGGCACTCGGGGCGCTCGCCGGGGAGGAGACGCGAGTGTACGCGGCCCGCGGCACTGCGGCTCCTCATGAAGCGCTTCACCCGGCGATCCTCGAGCGAATGGAAGGCGACGACGGCGAGGCGACCGCCCGGCTTGAGCAGACGCTCGGCGGCGGCGAGCCCGCGATCGAGCTCGCCGAGCTCGTCGTTCACCTCGATGCGAAGCGCCTGGAAGGTACGCGTCGCGGGGTCGATCCCGTCGGCGCCTGCGCGCACCACGCTGCGCACGATGGCGGCGAGTTGTCCGGTCGTCGCGATCGGCGACTTGGCGCGCGCGGCGACGATGGCTCGCGCGACCTGGCGCCCGAAGCGCTCCTCGCCGAAGTCGCGAATGATGCGCGCGAGCTCGCCCTCGGCCAGGCGATTGACGAGCTCGGCCGCGGTCGGGCCTTCTTCGCCCATACGCATGTCGAGCGGGCCATCGGAGCGGAAGGAGAAGCCGCGCGCCGGCTCGTCGATCTGCGTCGAGGAGACGCCGAGGTCGAGCGCCACCCCGTCGACGGCGTTCACGCGGTGGCCTTCGAGGAGACGGTCCATCTCGCCGAAGCGGCCAGCGAGCACGGTGAGCCGGCCGCGGTAACGGCGCGCCATCTCGGCCCCGCGGGTGGCCGCCGAGCGGTCGCGATCGATGCCCCATACGGTGCAGCGAGCGGCGTCCAGGAGGGCGCGGCTGTAGCCGCCCGCGCCGAAGGTGCCGTCCACATAGATGCCGCCATCGCGCGGGGCGAGAATTTCGAGCACCTCACGGAGCAGCACCGGGACATGGCCGCCCGGCATGCCGCTCGCAGCGGCTGGGAGCGCCTCGCTCACGGCGCGCCCCCGCCGCTCTCGCCGCCGGAGCCGCCCGGGAGCCCTTTGGGCGGCCGCACTTTGAGCGTCAAGTTCTCGCGCAGGGCCCGCTCGCGCGCCGAGGCGGCAAAGACCTCGCGCGCTTCAGGCTGCCAAATCTGAAAGCGCGGCCCCTGGCCCACGAAGGCGGCCATCTCGCCGATCCCGGCATGCTCGAGAAGGGGAGCGGGCAGCAGGATGCGCCCCTCGGAATCGAACGGAAGCTGATGGGCCTCGGCGAAGATCGTCGCCGCGAGGGTATCTTGCTGGGCCGAAAAAGTGTCGATATCCTGAAGGCTTAGGGACATCTGCTCCATGAAGTCCATGGCGCAGCATTCAAGCGCCTTGTGCTTGTAGGAAGGGAAGGCGACGATGCCGGCAAAGCTCTGGCCCGCGAGCGCGGCACGGAAGCTCGCCGGCACGGAGACACGCCCCTTGCGGTCGACCTTGTTAACGACTGTCCCCACGAACAGCGCCATGCCGCCCCCACTCCGACCGCCCCCGCGGTCAGACCCCCCCACAAAGCGACTGCCATGGCCCACTGAGGCAGCCTATGCAGTGTGGGATGATATGGGATATCATGGGACTATATGGGCGTCAATGGATTTTCACAGTAAATCCCTGGTTATTCTAGAAGTTTTCCGCAGCTCGATTTGAGACGGGCAAGGTGAGAGAAAATCAAAATCTGGTCTTTGTGGGGGCACGGCCCACTATCTTTCGCTAAATTGCGGCAAAACTATGTTCTTCCTTTGTTCCAATTGCGGAACTTCCAATTGAAGCTCGGCTTGCCGCAAAAGCGTAGGCGCTGGAGTGGCCGAATCGAGGGCGAACACCGGTGCCGTGGCCCGCGCTGGGGCTGTTTGAAAGAATGAAATGCCAGACGGCCTGTAAGCCGGGTTCTGTCCCTGCAGTCCTGCAGGGGATGGCCATTCATCTGGGACGCCCGTTGCCGAGCGCCTCGCGCGACCGACCCGGACGGCGGCGTGGAAACCCGCCTGCCCCCCACCTCTCGCGAAAGAGGAGGCGGGCGGCCGTCCCTACTTGGTCTTGCTCCCGGTGGGGTTTGCCCTGCCGCCCCCGTCGCCGGGGGCGCGGTGCGCTCTTACCGCCCCGTTTCGCCCTTGCCGGCACCTCGTCGGCTGGCCGGCGGTTTGCTTTCTGTGGCACTGTCCCTGGGGTCGCCCCCGCCGGGTGTTACCCGGCACCGCGTTTCCATGGAGCCCGGACTTTCCTCCCCCCGCGCGAGCTTGCAAGCGGATCGCGCGGAGGGCGGCCATCCGGCCGTCTGGCCTCCTAGAGGTAGGCTCTGAGGCTAGCGGGAATCAAGCCTCTCGGCGCGCTCTTTGAGGGCGAGCAGGTGGTAGAGCAGGCTTTGGCTCTCGGCATCGGCCTTGCCGTCTACGAGGGATGGGCGGAAATGACGTTGGAAGGCGGCGACGACCGCCTCGGTCAAGGGATCGTAAAGCCCGCTGCCCTCGACCCCGTAGCCGTAGCCGGCAAGCGCCAGCTGCAGCTGCACCACCGCCGGCCCCGACGTGCCGCTCGTCAGCATCTCCGCCTGGGGCGAGACACGAAAGCCGGCCTTGGGCCAGATGCCAATGCCGCGCCGCGCGAGGTGCGCCCAAGGGAAGCGCTCGCCCGGATCCTGCTTGCGCAGGGGGGCCACATCCGAATGCCCGAGCACGCGCGTGCGCGGGATCGGGTGGCGCGCGAGGATATCCTTGGCGAGCACCTCGAGCGCTGCGATCTGCGCCTCGGGGAAATCGCGATAGCCGAACTCGTGGCCCGGGTTGACGAGCTCGATGCCGATCGAGCGCGAATTCACGTCGCGCGCCTCCGCCCAGAAGCTCTCGCCCGCGTGCCAGGCCCGCCTTTCCTCGGCGACGAGGCGGTAGCAGGTGCCGTCCTCGTCGATGAGATAATGGCTGCTCACCCTGGCAGCCGGGTCCGAGAGGCGCTCGAGCGCCGCACCGGCACTCCGCATGCCCGTGTAATGGAGGAGGAGAATGTCGATCGGCCCGCCGCGCACGCGCGCGTCCCAGTTGGGCGAGGGCCGCTCGAGGATCGCTTTGGCGCTCATGGCCGCCGCATCGAGGTCGAGATCATGGCGCGCGCATCTTAACAGATGGGGATGCCGGGACGACCGCGGTTGGCGCCACTTGCCCCCCTACCGTCCCCGGAGTAGATGAGGGAAGCCGTGCGTCCGCTGCTGCCGCGGGAGGGGAGAGGAGGAGAAATGTCCGTCCAGCCGAAGACCGCCGCCGCGCCGAGGCTGCCCACAGCCGCCGCCCACGAGCTCAAGGCGTTGCTCGGCGAGCGCTTCACCACGGCGATGGCGGTGCGCCAGCTTCACGGCAAGGACGAGTCGAGCTTCCGCCCAGCACCACCCGATGCGGTCGCCTACGCGCACTCGACCGAGGAAGTGAGCGAGATCGTCAAGCTCTGCGCCCGGCACAAGGTGCCAGTCATCCCCTTCGGGACCGGAACCTCGCTCGAGGGCCATGTGCTCGCGATCAAGGGCGGTCTTTGCATCGACCTGAGCCAGATGAACAAGGTCCTGCGCGTGAGTGCGGAGGATCTCGACTGCACGGTCCAGGCTGGGGTCACGCGCAAGCAGCTGAATCAGCACATCAGGGACACCGGGCTCTTCTTCCCCATCGATCCCGGCGCCGATGCCTCGTTGGGCGGCATGGCGGCGACGCGCGCCTCGGGAACGAACGCGGTGCGCTACGGCACGATGCGCGAGAACGTGTTGGCGCTCACCGTGGTGCTGCCCGACGGCCGCATCGTGCGCACCGCCAGGCGCGCGCGCAAGTCGGCGGCCGGCTACGACCTGACGCGCCTCTTCGTCGGCTCCGAGGGAACGCTTTGCGTGATCACCGAGGTGACGCTGCGCCTCTACGGCATTCCCGAGGCGATCCTCGCCGCGGTGTGCCCGTTTCCGAGCCTGGACGCGGCGGTGCGCACGGTGATCCAGACCATCCAGATGGGCATCCCCATCGCGCGCATCGAGCTCATCGATCCGCACGCGATGCGGGCGATCAATCGCTACTCCAAGCTCGATTACCCCGAGTCCTTCACGCTCTTCTTCGAGTTCCACGGCAGCGAGAGCGGCGTCAAGGAGCAGGTGGAGACCGTGCAGGCGATCGCCGGCGAGCGCGGGGCGAACGACTTCCGCTGGGCCGCCCGTCCCGAGGACCGCAGCAAGCTCTGGCAGGCCCGGCATGATCTCTATTTCGCCTCGCTCAACTTGAGGCCCGGCTGCCGCGGCCTCTCGACCGACGTGTGCGTGCCGATCTCGCGGCTCGCCGACTGCATCCTCGAGACCTACGAGGACATCAGCAAGGCGTCCATGCCGATTACGCTCGTGGGGCATGTGGGGGACGGCAACTTCCATCTCCTCTTCCTCATCGACCCGGAGAGCGAGGCCGAGCGGCATGAGGCGGAGACGCTGAACGAGCGCATGGTCATGCGCGCGCTCGCCATGGACGGCACCTGCACCGGCGAGCACGGCATCGGCATGGGCAAGATGGATTTTCTCGTCGCCGAGCATGGCGAGGCGGTGAGCGTCATGCGCCAGCTCAAGCGCGCCATCGACCCGGACGATTTGATGAACCCGGGCAAGGTACTGAGGATGTAGCGCGGCCCCTTGTGCGCGGGCAAAGAGGGCTTGCCCGCTCCATGCATCCGGCGGCTCTTGCGGCGCGAGTTCGCCATAAAGTCGTCACAAGGCTTCCCTAGCATCCGGGCGCGCTCATGACGAGCGCAGGGCGCGCGGCCGCGTCCCGACCGGCTTCGGCGCGAGCGGCGCCGGAGACGGGGGAAAGCGTTTTCGCTGCGCCGGTTCTGCGTCAATCTGCGGGTCGGGCAAGGGCGGCCCGTTTCGTCTGCTGGCCGGGATTGAGAGGGGAGCTCGGGAGTCGCCAGACGTGAAGCACCCGCTGACCGGCCTCGGCATCTTGGTGGCGCTGCTCATAGCAGGCGCGCTGATTGCCCCGAGCTTCATCGACTGGAATCGCTACAAGGGCGAGGTCGCCCGACGGGTCGAGGAGGCGACCGGGCGTCCGCTCGCGATCGAGGGCAACGTGGCGCTCGCCATCCTGCCGACGCCGCGGCTCTCGATGAGCGGCGTGCGGCTCGCCAGCCTGCCCGGATCGGCGAGCCCCGAGCTGCTGCGGCTCAAGGCGCTCGAAGCCCATGTCGCCTTCGCCTCGCTTCTCGCCGGTCGCATCCAGATCGAGAGCCTCACCCTCATCGAGCCGCAGCTCAACCTCGAGCGCCTTGCCGACGGTCGCGGCAACTGGCAGTTCGCCCCCGTTGGCAGCGCCGGCAGTCCTGCCGCCGCGGACTTCGCTCCGGCGCCGCTGCCCTCCTGGCTGCAGCTCGATCATGTCACCATCGAGGACGGCGCGGTCAGCTACCGTGACGCCAAGACGGGAAGGGTGTGGAGCCTCGGCCAAATCAACGGCGGGCTCAACGCGGGCTCGCCGAGCGGGCCCTTCCGCGCTCAAGGTCGCGCGCTCGCCGGCAAGCTGCCGGTCACCCTCGACGCCTCCCTCGAGCGGCTCGGCGGCAAGCGGCCCGCGGCTGTCGGCCTCAGGGTCGGCATCACCGGCCTTCAGCTCGATTTCAGCGGAAGCGTCGCCGAGAGCAAGGATGGGCCGGAGTTCTCCGGCAAGCTGCGCGCCTCGAGCCCCGATCTCAGCGCCGCCGCCATCGGCCTCGGGTTCCCGGAGCTTGCTTCGCTGCGGGCCTTCAGCCAGAGCTTGGCGTTTGACGGCAACCTGAGCATGAGCGGCCAGAAGCTCGTGCTGAGCCAGCTCTCGCTTCGGCTCGGCGAGAGCGAGGCAAGCGGCAGCATCACCTACGAGCCCGGCAGCATCGACCGCGCTGCGGCCACGCTGTCGCTCACGCGTGTCGATCTCGAAAAGTGGCTTGCCGGCAATGCGGCGCCCGGCGCCGGACAGGCCGGTGCCAAGGGCGAGGCGGGGAAAGCGGCAAGTGCCGCACCGCTCTCCTTCACGCTTCCCGACGATCTCGAGGCGACGCTCGACATTTCGCTCGACGGCGTGCTCTACAAAGGCGGCGTGGTGCGCCAGATTCGCTTCGGTGCCGCGCTCAACAAGGGCGAGTTGGCCTTGACGCAGCTCACGGCGGAGCTGCCCGGCGGCTCCGACGTGACGCTCTATGGCGCGCTCAAGACGCCGAAGGGTGCCCCCGTGTTTTCGGGCAACATCGAGGCCGCCTCCGACAATCTGCGCGCGCTCTTGGACTGGCTCAAGATCGACGTGGGCGGCGTGCCGGCCGAACGGCTGCGCCGGCTCTCGCTGAGCTCGGCGCTACAGTTGACGCCGAGCCAGCTTCAGTTGCGCGACGTCGATGCCGTGCTCGACTCGTCCCATGTGGCGGGCGCCGCCACCATCCTCCTCCAGGAGCGGCCGGCCTTCGGCGCGAGCCTCGCGGTCGATCGCTTGAATCTCGACGCCTACCTGCCGCAAGCGAGCGAGACGAAGCCCCCGCCCGGAGAGCCGGCCGCGAAAGAGCAGGCCAAGCCGGGAGCGCCGGCCGCGGCGGCAAATGCAGCAGCCGGCGATGCCTTGCATGTGCTCGAGGGTTTCGATGCCAACCTGCGCGCGCGCGCGGACGAGCTCACCTTTCGCGGCGAGCCCATTCACGGCATTCAGCTCGATGCCACCGTTGAGAGCGGTGCCCTCACGGTGCGGAACATCAGCGTCGACGACCTCGCCGGACTCAAGGGCAAAGCGACGGCAAGCCTTACGGGGCCGGATGGCGGCCGGAAGCTCGACGCGTCGTTCGATCTGAGCGACGCCGAGCTCGCGGGCTTCCTGCGCTTTGCCGGATGGAACCCGCCGCTGCCGATCGATCAGGTGGGAGCCGCAGCCCTCAAGGGCCACGTTTCAGGCGCCTTTGACAAGCTCGCGATCGAGCTCGAGGGCGGCCTCATGGAGGGCACATACAAGCTCGCCGGAGAGGTCGGCATCGGCGCCGCGGGAGCCTTTTACGACCTCGACGTGAGCGCCAGGCAGCCGCATCTCGCACGTCTTGTGCGCCTGCTGGCGAGCGAACAGGAGGTGGGCGAGCTCGGCACGCTCGAGCTCTCCGGACATGTGAGCGGCGACGGCAGCAAGATCGCGGTGAGCGGCCTCAGGAGCCAGTCGGGCCTCATCACCGCCGCGGGAGACATCAGCGTGGCGGGGATTCGCCACGAGGACAAGCTCGCGGCAAACCTCAAGCTCGCGACCCCTCGCCTCGGCACCCTGCTTTCGCGCGCCGGTGCCAAGACGCCGATGGATCTCGACCGGCTCGGTCCGGCCGAGGCCGAGGTCAAGCTCGACGGCGACCGGAGCGGCTACGCGCTCGAGGGCAAGCTTGCGGCAAGCGGCGGCTCGCTACACCTCGCGGGCAAGCTCGCCGCGACCGACGCGGGTCCCAGCTACGATGTGACCGTCGATGCGGAAGAGCCCGAGCTGGCGACGCTCTTGCAGGCGCTCTTGCCGGACTATAGGCCGGCGAGCCAGAAGCTCGGCGGCTTTCAGCTTCACGCCAAGGTAGCGGGAGACCGCGAGAAGCTCGATCTCTCCG
>DASPPM010000134.1:0-9172 GCA_035625535.1 Alphaproteobacteria bacterium | reverse complement strand
GAATCCGAAGACTGTCGAAGCTCGTTGCACCTAAGCGGAAGCGTTTGTATCGGAAAGGGGTGGGCTCGACAACCCGCTCTTCTATCGCAACAACACCATGATGCTCTTCGGCGACGCGAAGAAGATGTGCGAGGAGATCGTCAAGGCGCTCGAGCCTTGAGACAGGGACTTCGAAGAGCGCCATACAATCAAGGTCTACCGACATTTGCTTTCATGGTTCGTCATTCCGGACAAGCAAATTATCGCACATGCGATGATTTGCGCGATCCGGAATCCATGGACGGGACGGCGCGAAAAGAGGGGTGGATTCCGGATAGCAAGGCTCGCGACCGGGAAAAGCTCGGCTTTTCCCGGGCTCGCCTAAGCTTCCGGAATGACGCTACATCTCAATATGTGCGCATCAATTGGCGCTTGCGCGGTGGAGACGAACCGACGGTTTCAACCTGATTGGATCATGCCCTAATCGCGCTTGGCGGGCTTCGCCCGATAGACCAGCGCGACCGCCGCTTGCGGCGAGAGCGGCTGGAAGGTGAAGCTCTCGACGAAATAGAGCCGCACCGAATCCGCCGTGTGGCCGAGATAGCCGATCGAGAAATCCTGGCCCACGGTGAGCTCGAAGTCGCCGCCGCGCGTCGAGAGCACCACGGCACCGTCGACCGCAGGCGCCCACACGATGGGGCCGTCCAGGAGACGCCGCACGTGCTGAATGACCGGGTAGCCGCCTTTCGTCGTCTCGGTCAGGCCGGTGTAGCATTGTTGGCCGAGCGCGATCGCATAAGGTCCGTCGACCCCCGCCGCGCGCAGCCGCGTGAGGGAGGCGGCCACGGCCAAGGGATAGTCCTCGTAATTGTCGGTGAGGCTCACGGGCTTGCCCGGGGCCGCCTCGCACATGCCGCTGATGCCGGCGGCCGCATAGCCGTGGAAGACCGCGCGGTCCTCGGCCTTGGCGATCTTCTGGGCCGCCTCGATGAGGGGATCGAGATCGGGGTCCTTGGCCCCGCGATCGATGGCGTCGAGCTCGGCGCGCGAGAGCTCGAAGGGAACGCGCAGCTCCACGAGCGGCAGCACCTGGCGCAGCCGCGCCTCGACGCCGCTTTGCGGCAGTGAGGCGATCGGCTTGGAGCGCCCGGTGCCGAGCGCCGAGCTTGCCAATCCCTTCGGACCGGAGAAATCGACGAGCTTGCGCGCGGCGAGCGTCGTCTTGAGCGTGCGCGTCGCCTCCCGGTCGATTTCCGCCCAGGCGGCGGCGGTGACGGGCGCAAGCTCGCGAAAAAGGTTGTTCATGGCTCAACTCCCCGAAACACTTAGGCTGCCGACGCCGTGCAGGCTGCCGATGGCGAGCGAGCCGTCGGAAGCAGCACCCGCAGCTTCGCTTGCGGCCCCTTTTTCTCCCCCTTCGGCGGCCACGATCGAGCCTTCCTTGAACAGGTAGGCCTCGAGCTGGGCGCTCAGGTTGGCGTCGTGCCGGCGCAGCCACTCGAGCACCATGGCGAAGTGCTCCTCCTCCTCGTCGCGGTTGTGGGCGAGGATGGCGCGCAGCTCCTCGTCCTCGGCCGCATCCACGCGCTGGCTGTACCAGTCGACGGCCTCGAGCTCTTCCTGCAACGAGACGAGCGCGCGATGCCGGTCGATCGTCCCCGCCTTGAGCTTCCCCACTTCCTCGTGAAGCGTCGCACTTGCGCTAGCCATGTTCCGTCCTCCGCTTGATCGAATTATCTCGCTCCCGGCGATCGGCTCGCCCTGCGGTGAAAAATGAACGGTCCCCTTGCGCGGCGCAAGCGCAGCAAAGCGGGCGTGGCCGATATTTTCGCCCGTCAGCCGAACAGACGCGGAACGCAAAGCCGCCTACGGGATTGCCGGAGCTTCGAGCGGAGGTGCGGAACGACGGTCTTATTCCGCGCCACCGAGCCGCACGGTCTCGCTCACCCTTTCGCCCGTGGCGTCGATGACGGAAAGGGTGGAGAAGCCGGGCCCGTCGGGCGCGAAGAAGGCAACCTCGCCCGGCTCGCGCGTGCTGGCGACGGGCTTGCCGTTGACCACCCAGCGGAGCGGCTCTGTGCCGCCCACGGCCTTGAGCGCGATGGTGGCGAGGCGCCCGTCCTCCATCGCGAGCTCGAGCCTCGCATCGGCAGGGGGGAAGAGGATGCGCAGCGGCGAAGCCGGCCGCCGCTCGCCGATGGCCGGCTCCGCTCCGCTCGCGGACAAGCGGCGAAGGGCCACGGGGAGCGTGCGCGGCAGGCCCGACGCGGCGATCCCCGCGGGCGGCGAGAGCGTCCCATCGTCCGCGGGCAGAAGGGCAAAGACCTTGAAGAGGAGTGGTGCCGCAGTGAGGATGCCGTATTGGCCCGGACGCGGGGCCCCATCGGGCCGTCCGACCCAGACGCCGACGGTGTAACGCTCCGAAAATCCGACCGACCAGGCATCGCGGAAGCCGTAGGACGTGCCGGTCTTGAAGGCGATCGGGCGCAGGGCGTTCCCCTCTGGCAGCCGGACGAAGGGATCGGGCGGAGCGACCCCGCGCAGGATGTCGGTCAGGTACCACGCCGATGCCGGGGTCAGGAGCGCCGTCGCGCGCTGGGGTGTCTCCTCGGGCCGAAGTGCGAGCGGGCGGACCCAGCCGCCGTCGGCAAGCGCCGCGTAAAGCATCACGAGGTCGCGCAGGTTGATGCCGATACCGCCGAGCGCCACCGCAAGCGTCGGCATGCTCCCCACCTCGTCGAAGGCGAGCTCGGCGCCCGCGGCGCGCAAGGCCGCGACGAAGCGCTGCGGCCCGAGGCGGGAAAGCAGCGCCACCGCGGGAATATTGAGCGAGCGCTGGAGCGCCTCCCGCACCGTCACCTCGCCGTGGTACTCCCGGTCGAAGTTCTGCGGCGCATAGTCGCCGAGGCGTAAGGGCGCGTCCTCGACGATGGTATCGGGATGGACGAGGAGCGCATCGAAGCCCATGCCATAGATGAAGGGCTTGAGCGTCGAGCCGGGCGAGCGCTTGGCGCGCGTCATGTCGAGCTGGCCGAAGGGGGCCGCGAAGTCGGCGCTGCCGAGTGCCGCGCGCACGCGCCGGCCGTGGTTCTCGACGACCATCACTGCGATCGAGGCGCCCTCCTCGAGCGGCTCGCGGCGCACGAGGTCCTCGATGCGGCGCTGGAGCCGGCCGTCGAGCGTGGTGCGGAGCTGGCTGCCGGGTGCAGCACTCGCGGCAAGCTCGGCGGCGAGGTGTGGGGCGAGGAAGGGGAGTGCCGCGCGGCGCTCGGGGAGCGGCTCGGCGAGCGCCTCTGCCACTTGAGCGGCGCTCAGCCCGCCGCGCGCGCCGAGCCGACGCAGGACCTTGTCCCGCGCGTGCCGCGCCGCCTCCGCATGGAGATCGGGCCGCACCCGCTCGGGCGACTGGGGAAGGGCTACGAGGAGTGCCGCCTCGCCGGGCGTCAAGCGGCGCGGCTCCTTGCCGAAATAGGCGAGCGAGGCGGCGCGCACGCCCTCGAGATTGCCGCCCATGGGGGCGAGCGTCAGGTAGACCGAGAGGATTTGCGCCTTGGAGTAGCGGCGCTCGAGCTGGAGCGCGCGCAGCATCTCGAGCGTCTTGCCGAGGAGCGTGCGCGGCCGCGGCGACAACAGACGCGCGGTCTGCATGGTCAGCGTCGAGCCGCCCGAGACGACGTGGCCCGCGGCGAGCCACTGCCAGAGCGCGCGCGCGAGCGCTCGCGGATCGACGCCCCAGTGGGAGGCAAAGCGCTTGTCCTCGTACGCCTGCAGCATCGCGAGATAAAGCGGGTCAACGTCCCTGGCCGCCGTCTTGAGGCGCCAAGTCTGATCGGGGGCGGTAAAGGCGCGCAGGATCTCGCCCCTCTCGTCGAGCACCACCGTCGAGGCGTCGGCGTAGCGCGCGAGCTGCGGCGGGAAGAGACGGTCGAGGAGATAAAGGGCCGAGGCCGCGATCAGGGTGGCGCCGAGCACGGCGCCGAGAAGATACGCGAGCCCGGCTCTCCGAGCCATTGCCTTACTCCCTCGGCGCCACCACCGCCGTGCTCATCGCCGTGCGGGCGTGAAGGACCGGATGATACATGTCCTCGATCGAGGCGGCGGGCAGCGCATAGGTGCCCGGCGTCGTGGCACGGACGATGAAGGCGACGTCGAACCTGTTGTCCTGCTGGGCGTAACGGCTTTGCCGCCCGAAGCTGACGGCGGCGACGAAGCGGTCGTCGCGGGCCTCCTTCATGCGCACGGTCGTCACCTTGAGCCAGGAGAACTCGCTGTTCTCGTCGGTGCTCGGCTTGACGATGCTCTCGATCTCCCATCCCGCCGGCAGCAGATTGACCACCACGGCATCGTGCTCGGCCTTGTCCGTTGCCGAGCCCGAAAGGGCAATGACGATGCGCTCGTTCTGCTTGAGCTCCGTGGGATCGATCTCGTCGCCGTCGAGATTGAGGAAGCGGCGCGTGATCGAGAAGCCGCTCGCTTCGGCAGGCTCGGGCAGGCGCGGGGTGCCCTCGATCGTGACCAGGCTCCAGATCGGCTTGTCGCCCGCATTCCGGATGTCGATGCCCCTCGAGAGCGCCGCCGCGTCGGGGGCGAGCGCTACGGGTTGGTCGCTCGTCGCGGCGGGCTTGCCGTCGATCTCGAGCGAGACCGCGCCTGCCGTCTTGAGCAGGTCGTGGGCGGCGATCAGCATCCAGGCGTCTTCCTGGGTCGTGGTCCAGCCCGCCCGGTAGGTGACGCGCGAGAGATCGTCCAGGAGGAGGCGCAGGAGCGTCTGCTCGCCCGCTTCGGAGGCGGCGGCGGTAAGTGCCGCGAGGTCGCGCAAGCGCGAGCCGTAATAGTCATGGGTCACGTCGCGATCGAGCGCCTGGCGCGCCAGGCGGAAGCCGTTCACGGCGCGCGTGCGGTCGCCCGACATGGCGAGCGCCGCCGCGGTCTGGCCGTAGCCGAGGGCGGAATCGACGGCGGCGAGTTCGTTGTCGTGGAAATAGCGCAAGTCGCCGAGATTGGTCGCGTTCATCTTGGCGAGAAGGTAGAAGGCGTAGGCACGGATGCGCGCCCGGTGCCATTTGTCCTTCCAATACTCGCTGTTGTCTTCGTCGACCGCGACGATGTCGCGCTCATGGGTGATTTCCGAGAGCCAGCGCATGCCGCGCTGAAGGGCGGACTGGGGCACCACGTAGCCCGCCTTCTTCGCCTCGTAGAGGAAATCGAGGGCGAAGACCGAGAGCCAGGGGTAGGCCGAATCCCTCGGCCCCCAGAGGCCGAAGTCGCCGGTCGCACGCTGCATGTCGAGCACGTGGTTGACGGCCTCTTGGACGCGCTCGGGCAGTGCCACGTCCTGCTTGGCGCGGCCGGCCGCTGCCACCTCGTTGAAATAGAGCAGTGGGAAGGCGCGGCTCGTGGTCTGCTCGAGGCAGCCGTAAGGATAGCGGTCGAGGGCGCCCAAGAGGGCGGGGACGTTGAAGCCGCGCCAGCTCGACAAGGTCACGGCGAGATGTGCCGAGCCCGGGATCATGTCGGCGACGAGCGAGCTGTCGAGATGGACGGCCTGGCCCGGCTGGAGCTGGGCGCTCAGGTCCTGGGTTATCGGCACCTGCGGCGGCCGCACCGCGATCTGCCATTCGTGCTCGACGGCGAAGCCGCCGGGCCCGCCGAGCTTGAGCGTGAAGGTGCCGATGCCGCTCTCCTTGCCCTCGATCGGGAGGGCCAGGAGCTTGCGCTCGCCGCTTGCGAGCGCGAGCACGCGCTCGCCGTCGCCCTGGAGGCCGACGGCACCGCTTGCCGCGAGCGACAATGCGTAGTCGCCGGCGGCACCCTCGACATTGTGGAGGAGGAGCATGAGGCGGCTCTTGTCGCCGGGGGCGAGGAAGCGCGGCAACGTCGCCTCCGCTACCACCGGATCGCGCACGGCGACGTTGGCCTCGCCCGCGCCGAGCTGGGTCTTGTTGTAGGCAAGCGCCATGAAGCGCAGCTGGCCCTGGAAATCGGGCACCTCGAGCGTGATCTCCGCGTGCCCTTCCTTGTCCGTCTCGACGAGGCCGGAGAAGAGGGCCACCGTCTTGGTCGGCACCACCGCAAGCGGCGCGCCGCCGATCGAGGTGTCGCCACCGACGTGGATGGCGCCCGCGGGCGCATCGCGCTCGTCGAGGAGCCGGCCGTAGTCGTCGCGCATGGCGACGCCGAGCTGGCGCTTCGCGTAATAGTAACCGGCGGGGGACGGCGTCTTGAAGTGGGTGAGCTGAAGGATGCCCTCATCCACCGCGGCAAGCGTCAGATGCGCGCGCTCGCCGGCGGCGAGGCCGCTCACGACGACCGGCACCGCAAGGGAGGCGCGCGGCCGGATGCGCTCCGGCAGGGCAAGCTTCACGCCGAGCGTGCGCTCCGAGAGATCGACCCCGAGCCAGCTCACGCCGACCGCGCGCACCGGCTCATGGGCCTTGCCCGCACCCAAGGGGCGATAGGCGGTCGCCATCACATAAGCGCCGCTGCCCCAGCTCGCGCTGACCGGAAGCTCGACCACAGCCCCTTCCGCAGGCACGTGGAGCTCGCGGGTCTCGAAGATGTGATTGCCCGCGACGGCGACGAGCACGTCCGCCTCGAAGGGCGGCTTGATGGTGAGGCGCGCCGTCTCGCCCACGCGGTATTTCTCGCGCTCGGCGACCACGGTGGCCTTGTCGGGAGTGTCCGCCGCCTCGGGGCCGGCGTCCCACCAGCCGGAGCGGAAGACGACGCTGCTCACCGCCCCGCTCTCCGCCTCCTTGACCGTCAGCACATATCGCCCCCAGCCGGAGAGCGGCAGTGCCAAGGTCGCCGGCCGCTCGGCACTTGCCGCGAGCGTACCCGAGCCGATCGGCACGTCCTTGTAGATCGCCTCGTACTTCCACCCGCTGTTGGTCTCGTACCACTGCCAATGGACGTCGCGGCGGATGAGCTGGTAATTGAGGCCGGGACGCGCGAGCGCCTTGCCGTCGGCGTCGAGCGCCACGAGCTCGAAGCGCGCGTCGTCGCCGAGGGCTACGGCCTCGTCGAAAAGCGGGCGCAGGCCGAGGAAGAGGGGACGCGTGCGCACGGGCAGCGTGAGCTTGTCCTCGGTCAGGCGGCCGCCCGGCTCGTGGATGCCGACGGTGATCTCGGCCTTGAGCGGCAGGCTGGTGCGCGGCAGCTCGAGCGCTGGGCCGGTGACGGTCGTCTTGCCGTCTGCGTCGGTGTCGGCGACCTCGAGCGTCACCGGCTTGAGCTCGAGCTTCTCCTCCTGCCGGCCGAAGCGGAAGGCGCGATAGGCGGGGAAGGGCGTGGGCTCGGCCGACAACTGCAGCTCGGCCTCGCCCGAGAGGCCGGCGGCGGGTGCGCCATAGAGGAAGCGCGCCTCCGCGGCGACGGCGATCTTGTCGCCGCTGGCGAGGGCCGCCGCTTGGCTGCTGAGCTTGAGCTTGAGGCGCTGCGGCACGAAGTCCTCGACCATGAACTCGGCCTTGCCGATGGCCGTGTTGCGATCGAGCACGGCCCGCACGCTCCACAGCCCGCGCTGGGCCGTGGAGCTCAGTTGGAAGGGCACGTGCGTGCCGCCATCGCCGGCGTCGGTGACGAGGAGGCGGCTTTGCTCGACGCCGTCAGGACGGTTGACGACGAGCGAGACGGGCGCCTTCTCGACCGCGATCGCGGCGTCGTCACGCACGAGGGCGACCATGTTGACCGTCTCGCCGGGGCGATAGATGCCGCGGTCGGTCGCAATATAGACATCGAGGGCCGCGGGCGAGGGTCGGCCGGAGACGCCGCGGTCCGAGAGGTCGAAAGCGGCGGTGGTGAGAAGGATGCGGTTGAAGTCCTCCGCCTTGCTCTTGTCGGCGCTCGGGCCATAGGCCATGACCATGAGCGGCTCGGTGGCGCCGGTGCCGCGCAAGAGGCCGGGAGCGAATTGGGCGCGTCCTTGCGCATCGCTCACGGCGCGGCCAAGCTCGTCGTTGTTGTGCGCGATGAGCGCGAGCTCGGCGCCGGCCACCGGCTTGGCGCTCTCGATCGAGCGGACGAATACGTTCAAGCCGTCCGTGCCGCGGAACACCGTGAGACCGAGGTCGGTGTCGTAGACGAGTTGCGCCGCCGCGGTCTCGCGCCAGCGCTCCTCCTCGGGGACGTCGAACTTCTCGGCCGCGACCACGACGTAGGCGCCGGGCTTCCACGGCTTGACGATCTCGCGGATGGGGAAGGCGGTGACGGTCGCCTCGTTGCGCCGGCCGCGGGTCGCCATCTTGCCGGACCACACGAGCGCGCCCACCTCCGATTCGAGCTGCTCGAGCTGGTAGGCGCTGATCATGCTCGCTAGGTCGAGCTTCTGGAAGAGCGCGCGGTCGCTCACCCGGTAGACGCGCAGCGCGATCTCGCCGAGGTTGACGGTCGTGATCGGCACGCCCGCATTCCCGGTGCGCGGCAGAATGAACTGGGAAGTGGAGGTGAAGCGCACGATGGGCGCCTTGTCCGCGAAGCTGAGCGGAACGCTCTCGCCCGCGGCCAGCTTGACGCCCGAGGCGGCGGGAAGGCCCGCGCGAATCTCGATTCTATAGGCCTTGCCGAAGGCGAGCCCGGCGAGGCAAAGCCGCGGGCCGCTCGCCTGGAGCGACACTTCGGGATGGTCGGGCACGCTCACGTAGTCCTCGTAATGCGCGGCCGGGCCCTCGACGAGCGGCTCCGAGAAGGTGAGGCAGGCCTCGGCGGTGTCCTTCGAGGTATCGAGGTCGAGGCGGCTGAACTCGAAGGGCTTGGCGGCCGCGGGAGGTGCTGCCTTGCCCTGCACTGGGCTCGTCCCGCCTTGGCCGGTCGCAGGTGCGGCCGCCTGCGGCGGGATCGGCCGTGGCATCGGCGGTGGCTGGCAGCACGTCGGGTAGATCCAGAGCCATACCAGGACGCCGGCGAGGAGGACGACGGCGATGGGGAGGGCTAAGAGCAGCCAGCGGTTCTTGCGCATGAATCACTCGCTTCGGAGCGGCAGGCGTTCCGCTTGAGGGGGGAGGCAATGGCTGGAAGAGGGCACTTACGTCTCGCTCGCTTTGCTTTTTATCCGATACGCAGCGTGCCGTATAAAACCATTGACAAGAGAAGCATCGGAATGCGGCGGATATAAGACGCGGCTGCGTCGCCGCGCCGATCCGATCGAGCGCGATACAGCAGTGTCAGCCCACGAGGACGTCGAGCGGCACTCCAA
>DASPPM010000133.1:0-5877 GCA_035625535.1 Alphaproteobacteria bacterium | reverse complement strand
AAGCAGATGGCGGTAGCGCTCGCTCACGGCGGCCCAGAGTCCGAAGGCGCCGTCGACGTGCACCCAGGCGCCGGCCGCATGCGCCAATGCCGAGGCGCGCGCGAAGGGATCGAAGGCGCCGGTGTTGAGGTCGCCGGCTTGAAGGCAGAGGACGGCGGGCCTCTCGGGATCGCGCGCGAGGGCAACGGCGAGCGCGTCGAGCGCCAAGCCGCCCGCCTTCTCGCACGGCAAGAGCTCGACCGCATCGCTGCCGATCCCGAGCAGGCGCACCGAGCGCAGGATCGATTCGTGGCGACTTTCGCTCGCGAGCACGCGCAGGGCCGGCGCTTGCGAGAGGCCGCGTCGCTCGACGTCGAAGCCGCGCGCGGCGAGGAGCTTGTGGCGTGCCGCCGCGAGTGCGGTCGTATGCGCCATCTGGCAGCCGGTCACGAACGCGAAGGATGCCGCGGCCGGCAGCCCGAGAAGCTCCTTGAGCCAGGCGCCGCAGACCTCCTCGACCACCGCCTCGGCCGGGCTGCAGGCATAGGAGGCGGCGTTCTGGTCCCAGGTGGCGGTGAGCCAGTCGGCCGCGAGGGCCACGGGCAAGGTTCCGCCGATGACCCAGCCGAAGAAGCGCCCGCCCGTGGAGCCGACGATGCCGCCCTCCACGTCGCGCACGAGATCGTCGATGACCTCTATCGCATCGCTCGGCCGCTCGGGGAGCGGCCGGCCGAGCCGCCGCCGCAGCTCGTCGGCCCCGACCGTGGCGCCGACGGGCCGGGCCTCGAGCCCATCCAGATAGGCGCTCGCATGGCGCGCAGCACGACTGAGAAGATCGGCGTGGAGCATGTTCGTCCCTCTCACACGTTCGCTTGCCTGGTCCTTTGTCACAAGAGCGCGCCGAGACCCTCCCCGTCTGGCTTAAACGAGATCGCTCGCATCGCGCAGATGGTCAAGGACGGCATGTATGCGCCCAACGATCATGGCACTGGCGATCACCTCGGGGCTCCTCGATGCTTTCAACGCCGTCTACACCCGCAGGCGGGGATGCAGCGGGATGCGACTGATGAGGCTTTGGGACAAAGCATATCAGTGTGAACGAGCCGGTTTGCGTCGCCACACCACGATCCACTTTCAATGTCGCCTGTCGGGCCAAGCCTCGCTCTGGTGGACTATGGCTTTGGGCGAGCCCTTGTGGCAATATCCCTAACAGGTTGTGGGGGCTTCCAATGGCGCTGCTCACCTGTCACAGGCAGGGCAAACGGGCGGCGTTGCGTACGGCGATCCCGATGCTCGTGGGGCTGTGCCTACTGCTGACCGTATGTGTAGCTGCGCTCCAAGCTGCTGCGTTCGCCGACAATGAGCAGCGAGTCGCACTTGTCATAGACAACGGTGCCTATAGCGCTGCCGGCGTGCCTAAACTCCGGAACCTAATGTCGTTGGCGATGTAGCGCCCGATGGTTCCTTTAAGGAGAATACGGACTTCGGCGGGGCCTTTACCGGCGCGTTTTCAGTAGCAGACTTTCGAGGGCTATCGCAGCTTCCAGATTGCGGGACCGTCACGGTCACAATGGAACGGACAAAGTAGCAGGATACCGCTAGACCCGGCGACAGTTATCGTGCATTGCATCTGGTGCGTCACAAATCGCCGGATATCCGTTTCGCCCGCTTGGCGACGAGCTCAATCGGTAGTCATGTCGATGCATCCATCCATGAGACACATGATCATTAGGGCGATGATAATTGCGTCGGGTGGGGCTCTCGCCTTCCCGGCACTCGCCGCTGATCTAGTTGCACTCGTCGAAGAGGTATCGGGCGCTGCTGAGCCTGTGGAGCCCTTCACCTACATGACGAACGGCAAAACGGTCGATCTTGGATTGCAGGGTACCCTCGTTATCGACTATTTGCGCTCATGCACGCGCGAGACGATCACCGGCGGCACCGTCACTATCGGCATCGACCACAGCTCAGTAACCGGCGGCAAGCTGCGGAGCAAGAAGATCGAATGCGACGGCGAGCGCCTCGCGCTCTTGGCCAACCAAGCAAATCAAAGCGGCGGCCTCGTCTTCCGCAAGATGCAAGCCAAGAGCGATAGCGCAAGCCCTCCGCCTGGAGAACAGACGATCTATGGCACCATGCCGCTTGTCGATTTCGGAGAGCCATTGCCTCACGGGGAGAACGGCAAGCTGCGGCTCATGGTGGAGCGCCTCGACGCTTCCAGTAAACCGGCGACAATTGAGATTACCGCCGACCATCTGCTCTACGGTCGTCTCTATGATTTCGCGGCGTCGCACCGGGCGCTTGCACAGGGCGGCGTTTACCGCTTGACCGCAGGGGAGCGCAGCATAACCGTGAGAGTGGACCCGACGGCCACCAGCGGCGCCGGCCCTGTACTCGGTCGCCTCGTCCGACTTTAAATCATAGGTGCTGACACTTGTCTGTGGACTGATCCTGTCCCATTCCGGGGATTGATGCGGTTTTACCGAAAAGGTTATCAGTCCACGATGGGGACAGACGGGGTTCCTGGTGGCCCGGAAGCCCGGCCTGGCGCGGCACCGAGGCTACGGTCCTGCGCGGCATGCGGCTCATCGAGGCGGGATTTCTCGACGGCGGCTCCACAGCAGCACTCGCGGACAAGCTCGGCATCGGCAGCCGGCATCTCTCGCGCCTTTTCCTGCGCCACGTCGGCGCCAGCCCGCGAAGGGTGGCCTCAACCCGCCGCGTGCAAGCCGCAAAACGAATGATCGACCAGACGGACCTGCCGCTCGCGAAGATCGCGTTCGCCGCCGGGTTCGGCAGTCTGCGCCGCTTCAATGCCGCCTTTCTCGCGACCTACAAGCGCCCGCCATCGAGCTTCCGGCGCGGCCGCACGCATGCGAAGCCAATGCACGGCCGCCTCTCGGCACGCGCGGTCGCGCCCGCAGCGGCAAGATAGGGCTCAGCACGGCAAAAGCTCGACGGCCTCGAACGGTCCGCCCATGCGCAGAAGGCGGAACGCGCCGGGCGTCCCGGCCCGGCCGGAGGCGAGCGGCACGATGAGCCAGATCCAGCCCTCCTGCCAGGCTTCTGCCGCGTCCGACGCGGAAGGCACGGCCTCGCCCTCGGGGTGCGAGTGATAGAGGCCGACGAGCTGCGCGCTTGAAGGCTCTGCTTCGGCTCTGCGGCAAAGGCGGAGATAGAGCACGGGATCGACCTCGAAGTGCCGTTGCGGCTCGGCCGCCAGGTTGGCGCTCGCCACGGCGGCGCTCACGAGGATGCGATCCTTGCCTTGCTCATGACCGAGGAGAAGGCCGCAGCACTCCTCGGGATAGGCGGCTTCGGCGCGGCGGCGGATCTCGTCGAGCAGCCCGCGCGCAATGGCGATCACGTCAGGGCTGCGGCTTCAAGTCGATGGTGCCGAGCAAAGCACCGCTCTCGAGCTCGACGACGAGGAGGCGCTCGCCCCCGCCCGCGAGCTCGAGCTCGACGATGAGACGGCGGCCCACCGCGCTCGTGCGCAGGATGCGCGCGCCGGGCGGAAGGGCGATCTCGACCGGACCATAGGGCCGCTCGGCGGCAGTGCCGGAGGAAGGAGCGGCGCGCTCCGCGGCGGCACTCGCGCGCCGCGGCGTCTCCGGGTTCAGCACGCGCTTGACCAAGGTGGTGCCGACGAGCGCCAGGCCGGCCACGATGAGGATGCCCATGACGATGACCAAGGCCTTGAGTGCACGCATGAAATATGCCCAGTAATGGGCTCCCGCAGCACCACGGAATGCCGCCCCGATGTCCGACATAGCCGCACGAGAGAGCGAGGTCAAATACGAAGTCACGGCCGGGCCCGAGCACGGCGGCGCGCGGCTCGACGCCTTCCTTGCCGCGGCGCTGCCGCAGCTCTCGCGCTCGCGCTTGAAGCGGCTCATCCAGGCGGGCCAGGTGCGTCTTGGCGGCAAGCCGGCGATGGAGCCCTCGGCCAAGGTCAAGCCCGGCCAAACTTTCGCCATACTCATCCCCGAGAGTGCCGAGGCTCGCCCGGCGGCGCAACCCTTCCCGCTCGCGGTGATTTACGAGGATCAGCATCTGCTCGTCATCGACAAGCCCGCGGGCCTCGTGGTCCATCCGGGAGCCGGCAATCCAGACCGAACCCTCGTCAACGCGCTCCTCGCCCATTGCGGGGAGAGCCTCTCGGGCATCGGCGGGGTCAAGCGCCCCGGCATCGTGCATCGTTTGGACAAGGATACGAGCGGCCTCATGGTAGTGGCGAAGACGGACCTGGCCCACGCCGGGCTCGCGCGACAGTTCGCCGAGCACACCCTCGAGCGCGCCTATCGCGCCCTCGTCTGGGGCGTGCCCTCGCCGCGCCGCGGCGAGATCGGCGGCAACATCGGCCGCAGCCCGCAGAATCGCAAGCGCATGGCGCTCCTCAGCCGCGGCGGCAAGGCAGCACTCACCCGCTACCGCGTGCTCGCCTCCTATGGCTCGGTCGCAAGCCTTCTCGAGTGCCGGCTCTCGACCGGGCGCACCCACCAGATCCGCGTCCATCTCGCGGCCCGCGGCCACCCGGTGATGGGCGATCCGCTCTATGGCCGCGTCACGGCGGCGCGCAAGGCGGCACTGCCGAGTGCCGCCCGGGCAGCGCTCGCGGCCCTCGGGCGCCAGGCGCTCGATGCCTACCTCCTCGCCTTCGAGCACCCCGCGAGCCGGAAAAAGCTCCGCTTCGAGAAGGATATCCCCAAGGATATCAACGTCCTAAAAAAATCCCTGGAAGAACTCCAGCCAACCGTCACGGGACCATGCTAAACTGCGTTTATAGCCTGGAGGACACCATCGCCTCTCAAAGAGGAGGGCTGCGGCTGGCACTCCTCCTCGCAGGCCGCGCTTGACGGAAAGGGCCAGGATGGCAGCGACGACGTTACCGAGCGTTCACGCCTTGCACCCGGAGGGCAACCTCTCCCGCTATCTGCAGGAGATCCGGCGCTTCCCGATGCTGGAAGCCGGCGAGGAGTACATGCTCGCCAAGCGTTGGCGTGAGCACAACGACCTCGAGGCGGCCCAGCAGCTGGTGACGAGCCACCTGCGGCTGGTGGCGAAAATCGCCATGGGCTATCGCGGCTACGGGCTGCCGCTCGCCGAGCTCATCTCGGAAGGCAATGTCGGGCTCATGCAGGCGGTGAAGCGTTTCGAGCCGGACCGCGGCTTCCGCCTCGCCACCTACGCCATGTGGTGGATCCGCGCCGCGATCCAGGAGTACATCCTGCATTCGTGGTCGCTCGTGAAGATCGGCACCACGGCCGCGCAGAAGAAGCTGTTCTTCAACCTGCGCCGCATCAAGGGCCAGCTGCAGGCGATCGACGAGGGCGACCTCTCGCCCGAGCACGTCAAGAAGATCGCGACCGAGCTCGACGTGCCCGAGAGCGACGTGGTGCAGATGAACCGCCGCCTCGCCAGCCCCGATCATTCGCTCAACGCGCCCGTGCGCGAGCAAGGCGACGGCGAGTGGCAGGACTGGCTCGAGGACGAGAGCGAGAGCCAGGAAACGCGATTGGCCGAGGATGAGGAGATGACGAACCGCCGCCGCCTCCTCGACAGCGCGCTCAAGGGCCTGAACCCGCGCGAGCGGCGCATTCTCGTCGAGCGCCGCCTGCAGGACGAGCCGACCACGCTCGAGGACCTGAGCAAGGCCTACGGCATCTCGCGCGAGCGCGTGCGCCAGATCGAGGTGCGTGCCTTCGAGAAGCTGCAGAAGACGATGAAGAACCTCGCCATCGAGCAGAAGCTCAACGGCTAGAGCGGAATCCATTTCGGTGGAAGCAGCCCCCTCACCCTACCCTCTCCCCCTTTGAGGGGGAGAGGGTTGCGCAGCCTTAGCGAGCGTAGCGAGCTTAGGCAAAGCTGGGTGAGGGGGCGATTCCACTTCGTCGG
>DASPPM010000132.1:0-3610 GCA_035625535.1 Alphaproteobacteria bacterium | reverse complement strand
CTCGGCTTTGCCATGGTGCTGGCGCTCGCCCGCGCCGAGGACGGCAAGGCGATGAGCGCGCTCGTGCCGATCCCGAGCCAGATCGACCGCTTCCCGCGCCTGCCCGGACGCGAGATTCGCTTCTTGCCGATCGAGGCGCTCGTCGGACTCTTCCTCGACCGGCTCTTCCCCGGCTTCGAGGTCCTAGGCCAGGGACTCTTCCGCGTGCTCCGCGACAGCGAGGTCGAGATCGAGGAGGAGGCCGAGGACCTGGTGCGCGTCTTCGAGTCGGCGCTCAAGCGGCGCCGGCGCGGCAACGTCATCCACCTGGTCATGGACAAGGGCATGCCGCCCGAGCTCCAGCGCTTCGTCATCGACAAATTTCACGCGGCGCCGGGCGACATTTTCGAGATCGACGGGCTTTTGGGTCTCGAGGCGACCAAGGAGCTCATCGTGCCGGAGCGGCGGGACCTGCTCTTCCCGCCATACAATCCGCGCTTTCCAGAGCGCATCCGCGACTTCGGCGGCGATTGCTTCGCGGCGATCCGCCACAAGGACATCATCGTGCACCATCCCTACGAGAGCTTCGACGTGGTGGCGCAGTTCGTGCACCAGGCGGCGCAGGATCCGGCCGTCGTGGCGATCAAGCAGACGCTCTACCGCACGAGCGACGATTCCCCCATCGTGCGGGCGCTCGTCCAGGCGGCGGAGGCGGGCAAGTCCGTGACCGCGGTGGTCGAGCTCAAGGCGCGCTTCGACGAGGCCGCGAACATCCGCTGGGCGCGCGATCTCGAGCGCTCGGGCGCCCAAGTGATTTACGGCTTCATCGACCTCAAGACCCACGCCAAGGTCTCCCTCGTCGTGCGGCGCGAGGGCAAGGGCCTGCGCTCCTACGTGCATTTCGGCACGGGCAACTACCACCCGGTGACGGCCAAGATCTACACCGACCTCTCCTTCTTCACCTGTCAGCCCGCGCTGTGCTACGACGCGGCACTCCTCTTCAATTTCATGACCGGCTATGCGCGGCCCAGGAAGCCGCAGAAGATCGCGATCTCGCCGATCAATCTGCGCGGCACGCTCATCGCGCTCATAGACGCCGAGATCGCGCACGCCAGGAAAGGACGGCCGGCGCAGATCTGGGCGAAGCTCAACTCGCTGGTGGACGCGCAGGTGATCGACGCGCTCTATCGCGCGTCCCAAGCAGGCGTGCAGATCGACCTCGTCGTGCGCGGCATCTGCTGCCTGAGGCCCGGTTTGGCCCGACTCTCAGAGAACATCCGGGTCAAGAGCATCGTCGGCCGCTTCCTCGAGCACGGGCGCATCGTCTCCTTCGGCAACGGGCACGCACTGCCCTCTCCCCATGCCAAGGTGTTCATCTCGTCGGCGGACTGGATGCCGCGCAACCTCGACCGCCGGGTAGAGACCCTGGTCCCCATCGAGAACCCCACCGTGCACGAGCAGGTGCTCAATCAGATCATGGTCGCGAATCTCAAGGACGTGGCGCAAAGCTGGTCGCTCGGGGCGGACGGCGCCTACACGCGGCTCAAGGCGGCTAAGGACGCGTTCAGCGCGCACACCTTCTTCATGACCAATCCGAGCCTCTCCGGACGCGGCAGCGCGCTCAAGAAATGGAAGCCGCTGCCGGTGCCTCGGCTCGTCTCGACGCAAGCCTGAGGGATGGCGATCGAAGCGCCCCGGCGCGCCAGGCCCGCTGTTGCGGAAGGTTCCGGCATCGGGGTCATCGATGTCGGCTCAAACTCCATCCGCCTTGTCGTTTATGAGAGGCTCGCGAGGGCCCCCTGGGTCGTCTTCAACGAGCGCGTGCTGTGCGGGCTCGGGCGCGGGCTGCAGCGAACCGGTCGACTCCATGCGGAGGGCCGCAAGCGCGCGCTCGAGAATCTTGCACGCTTCACGCTGCTCGCGCGCGAGATGGGGGTGCGCCGCCTCGATATCCTGGCGACGGCCGCGGTGCGCGACGCCAGCGACGGCGCCGAGTTCGTCGCGGAGGCCGAGCGGCGCTGCAAGACGGAGATCCGCGTTCTCGCCGGGCGCGAAGAGGCGCGGCTTTCCGCCCTCGGCGTGCTCTCCGGCATGCCCCAGGCGGACGGCATCATGGGCGATCTCGGCGGCGCGAGCGTCGAGCTCGTGTCGCTCGACAAGGGCGCCATCGGCGCGCAGGCCACGCTCCCGCTCGGTCCGCTCCGCCTCATGGAGGTCGGGGAGAACGAGCCCAAGCGCGCCCGTCCCTTGGTCGAGTCCGCACTCGCCGAATTGCCATGGCTCTCCGCACGCAAGGACCGCAGTTTCTACGCGGTCGGCGGGGCATGGCGCGCGATTGCCCGCATCCACATCGAGCAGTCGAACTATCCGCTTCACGTCATCCACCACTACAAGGTGGCGCGCGAGGAGATGATCGACTTCTGCCGCCTCATCACCGGGCTGAGCCGCAAGTCGCTCGAGGGCCTGACCTCGTCCGTATCGCGCAAGCGCCTGGAGACGCTGCCGCATGCGGCCCTTGTGCTTTGGCGCGTGCTGCGCGCGGCCGCGCCGAAGGAGGTGATCTTCTCCGCCCAGGGCATCCGCGAGGGCCAGATTTTCAGCCTGTTGCCGGAGGCGGCGAAGCGCGAGGACCCGCTGATCAGCGCCGCGGCGGAGCTGGCACGCGCCGATCGGCGCCTCGAGCCGCTCGGCGAGGAGCTCTTCCGTTGGATGTCACCGCTCTTCCCGGGCGAGGAGCCAGCGATCGGACGGCTGCGCAGGGCCGCCTGCCATTTGAACGACATCGCCTGGCGCGAGCATCCCGACTATCGCGCCGAGCACGGCTGCCTGCGCATCCTGCGTCTGCCGATCGCGGGCCTCGATCACGAGAGCCGCGGCTTCTTGGCACTCGCCATCTACGCGCGCTACGCCGGCCGCACGATCGGCGAGGACGCCCAGCGCGCGCGCATCCTTCTCGAGGAGGCGCGCGCCGAGCAGGCGATCCGCATCGGCCTGGCACTCAGGGTCGGCATTGCCGCCTCGGGCGGGGTTGCGGCACTTCTGCGCCGCACCTCGCTCAGCCTGGAGGGTGATCGCATGAGCCTCAACTTGCCCGGCAAGGCCGCCGAGCTCGAGGGGGAGCAGATGGGGCGCCGCTTCGAGGCGCTCGCCGAGGCTTTCGGCCGCCGCCCTGCCTTCGGCCAGAGCGAGGCGCGGTCCGCCAAGACGCGGTAGTGCAAAGGTGAACTAAGCCTCGCTTGCCGCGGCACGCCGGGGGGCGGGCGCTGACGCGGCGTCGCGCTCGATCAGTTTGAGCGCCTTGCCCTCGAGGCCGAGGGCGAGCTCGCCCCGCTTCAGCTTGAGCGCCGCCGCGCCGAAGATCTCCCGCCGCCAGCCCTTGAGCGCCGGCACAGGGGCGGCGTCGTCGGCCGCTATGAGCTCGATGTCGGCGCTCGAGGCGACGAGCTTGGCTGCCACATGGTGGGCGTCGCACTGGATCTTGAGCAGCACCTTCAGGAGCTCGACGACGGCACCCATGTCGCGCGGGAGCTCGATCCGGGGAGGGGGAACGGGCCACTCGACCTCGGGGAGTGCGAGTGCCTCGGCGACGACGGCGAGGATCGCTTCTCCCATGCGCCCCTCGGCGAAGCCG
>DASPPM010000131.1:0-18448 GCA_035625535.1 Alphaproteobacteria bacterium | reverse complement strand
AGATGCACGTCCGGCACCGACTCGACCGCCGCCCGCTCGGCCTCGGGGACCGTGAACATCGTCTCGGAGGAGAAGCCGAAAGCGCGCGCGAACAGCACGCCCGGGAACGACGCGACGCGGATGTTCTGGGCCTGAACGGCGTCGTTATAGTGCTGGCGCGCGAAGCTGATCTTGTTCTCGGTCGTGGTGAGCTCCTCCATCAATCCCGAGACGTTCTCCTGTGAGCGCAGATGGGGATATGATTCCACGAGCGCGAACAGGTTGCGCAGCGCGCCTGAGAGCACGTTCTCCGCCTGCATGGAGGCTTCAGGCGTGCGGGCCGCGATCGCCTGGTTGCGCGCCTCGACGACGGCCGTAAGCTGCGCCTTCTCGACCTGCATGGCGTCCTTGACCGAATTCACGAGATTGGGAATGAGGTCGTGCCGGCGCTTCAACTGTATGTCGATTTGCGACCACGCGTTGCGGACCTCCTGCCGTCCGGCGACGAGGCCGTTGTAGATGACGACGGCGACGATCGCCGCGACGACAATGATGCCAAGCAAGATGTAAAGGTCAGACATCGAACGACCTCCAAGTCACCGACGGCGGCGCCTATCCGTCGTCCGTCGATCTCAAGTCGAATGCTTCAAGTCGTACTCTTGGCGAGCACGTTGCGCTCGGCCTTGGCCGGCTTGCCGGCGGCGGGGGCGCTCGAGGGGACCATTTGCCGCAAGGCCTCGCCCAGGCCGCCCCAGGACGGCCTTTCGAACATTTCGTGGCGAACCCGCAGCTCTTCCACGTCGATCAACGCCGGACCGAGTATCTTCTCCATGACCGCGAAGTCGCCGGAACAATACTCCTCGAGAAGGGGGATGATGTCGTCCCGCAGCGTCTCGACCAGGGAAGCGAAATCGTGAATTGGCTGGTCGCCGCGCAGGAAATAGGAATGACCCATCTGCAGGCTCCGCGCGTTCCGGCCGACATGAGCGCGGATCCTCTTGTTGAGCTCCGTGAGCCACGAGGCCAGGCCGATGCCCTCGACCGCGGCGTCGCCGAGCACCGAAGGGTCGGGCATCATCTCGATGAACGCGAAGCGCCGGCGCAAGACGGCGTCGGCGAGCGAATTCGCTCCCCTGATGGCACTCATGGTGCCGATCATGAAGACATTATCCGGCACCGAGAAGCGCGACTTGCTGAGCGGAAGGATGACATCGCGGCTGCGCTTGTTCTTCTCGATGACGCTCAGGAGCTCGCCGAAGATTCGCGGCACGTCGCCCCGATTCATCTCGTCGATGACGAGATAGAAATTGCGATTGGGCTCCTCCTCCGCCTCGGCGCACATCTCTTTGAATACGCCGTCCTTCCTCTGATAGACCATATGCCCGTCGATGACGCCCGGCCGCAGCCCCTCGAGGAAGTCCGCGTAACCGTACCCGGCGTGAAAGGTACAGAATTCGACCTTCCCCGGAGGCGCCTCGCCGGCGCTCAATTGATAGGCCGCGCGCAGCGCCCAGTAGGTCTTCCCCGTCCCCGGCGGTCCGTGCAGGATGACCTGGCCCTGCCGTGCCAATGCCGCTCGAATGCGGCTGACGACCGGCGCGATGGCCGCGACACCCTGGGCCGGGACGATGGGCGCGCTCGAAAGCCCTGCTACCCGGCGCTCGATCTCGATGAAATTGACCTCGTTCATAAGCTGCCAGAATGTCGTGCGCAGCGCTTCCGGCTCGGGCATGGGCCACGAATCCACATTCACCCATTCGACCTGCCGTTGATGAGGGAACGCCGCGTCGGCGCCGAACACATAATCTCCCTTGATCCGCCCGATGCCGTGGTTGCCCCGCCCGTCGGCGGCGACGACGATGTCGCCCTCCGCCGCCCTCAGCACGAAGTTGACGATCTGTCGCCGCACATTCGCGAGTATGCGCGGGTTGCTCGAGTAATGCTCCTCCAAGAGCCGCGTGAGGGCGTGCTCGTTCGCCGGGTCGTCGAGGAGCCAAGCGAGATCCCCGAGCGCAGGCCACCCCATCGCCGCGCAAGAGTGCCTTTGCATCAATGGCCAGGCGCCCTTGGCGCCGCCATCCTCCGCCACGGAGACGCGCCAGTAGGCGTGCGGGCGGCCGTTGCGATGATTGAGCGCAATCGTCAGATGGCTCATCGGAACATCGAGCGCCCTGGCGAGAGCGACGAAGCGGCCCGCGGCGGCATATCGTCCCCGCTCCTCCGGCGGAAGTTGCAGCGACTTGATGAGGTGGAAGCGCTGATAAACGGGATTATGGAAGTGGTCCAATCTCTCCGGAAAGATCAAGCTGAAGTATTTGTGGCCCCACGCGGTGAGGCTGACGCTCGGAGCCAGCCGGATCATCTCCGCATCGAGCGTCGCGTAGTCCTCGTCGTCGCCATCCGGGCTGAGCCGCCTCAGCAAATCGCAGCCGCGAAGGAGCTCGTCCCGTTGCAGCTCGGCCAGACTGACCGCCTCGTGAAGCGTGACCTCCTGCTCGCCCGCAGCACCTTCCTTAAACCACGCGCCGCCGACCTGATAGACTCCGTACGCGCCGGCGCTGTCGCCCGCGATGTGGCCCAAGTCCTTCGGCGATTCGTCGTTCCCGGATTCGAGCCAGTGCAGCAGGGAATTCGCCGACCGACGAAGATGCATGAGCCTCAGGAGCGGCTCGCCGTTGACCGCCGAGAGCCGTTCCGGTCCGAAGCGGGTGACAAAATTGCGGTTGTACTCCTTGAGCTTGGCTTCCGCCGGCAATGCCCCGCTGTTGCGCAGCTTGGCGATTTCCTCGCGCAAAATATCCAAAAAACGCGGATCGAATTCGACCATCGTCACCACCTCGTGCGCACCGGCGGCGAGCCGTGCCCCAAAGCGGATTATCTACTACTTTATCGTGCCGGTACAGGCTGAGCCCCGGCCCTCGTGCGGCGCCGGTACCTGCGGGCGATTGCCTGCGGTGAGGCCGCGCTCAGCCTATTCGTCGCTTGGCAGGACGCAATCGCGCCGCGCGAAGTGTTTGTCTCGCGACATGGTCGTACCGGGCCCGGCATTGCGCCTCCGAGCGATAATGGCTATTCATTCGCGAACGGCGGACGCAGGTTTTGGCTGGCGTTGCCCGCCGTCGCCCTCGCGGGGACGATGAGATGAGCGAGAGTGCCGACCTCCTGAGCTTCCTTGCGATCGGCGAGCCCGTGAAAGCGCACCGGCCCGTGGCGCGCGTGCGCCTCTCCGAGGAGGGGTGGCAGGCTCTGGCCGCGCGACTCGAGCACAACGATTGGGCGCTTCTCGGCCTGTGGGCCGAGCGCGCGGAGGTCCACGCCTCGCTCTATGACGACGCAAGCAAGACGATCGCAGTCGCCTCGCTTGCCTGTCCCCAAGGGCGCTTCCCCTCGCTCTCCGCCGCGCGTCCCGGCGCCATCCGCCTCGAGCGCGCGATACGCGACCTGTTCGGGCTCGTGCCCGCGGGCCTGGCCGACACGCGGCCCTGGCTCGACCACGGACAATGGCCATTGCGGCATCCCCTTGCGCGAGACGTCGAGGCGAGCGCCGCGCGTCCCGCGACCGATTACGCGTTTCTTGCTGCCGAAGGAGAGGGGCTCCATCAGATCCCGGTCGGGCCGGTGCATGCGGGCATCATCGAGCCCGGGCATTTCCGGTTCCACGCGAACGGCGAGACTGTGGTGCGGCTCGAGGAGCGCCTCGGTTACGTGCACAAGGGGAGCGAGCGGCTCATGGCGGGCAAGACGGTCGCGGAAGCGGCAAGGCTCGCCGCGCGGGTCTCGGGCGACAGTACGGTAGCCCACTCTCTCGCTTTCGCGCGCGCAGTCGAAGCGGCCCTCGAGACGAACGCGCCGCCGCGTGCCCATTGGCTGAGGGCGCTCATGGTCGAGCTCGAGCGCGTCGCCAACCACCTGGGCGACGTTGGGGCGATTTGCAACGACGCCGCCTTCGTCTTGATGCATTCCCAATGCGGCATCCTGCGCGAGCGCTGCCTGGGCGCCGCCGAGACGGCATTCGGGCATCGCCTGATGATGGATCGCGTCATCCCGGGCGGGGTCGCCGCGGACCTCGCGGAGGAGGGAAAGCGCCGGCTGCTCGAGCTTGTCGCCCGCGTGCGCCACGACCTCGCACCGCTCGCCGACATCTATGACAACAAGCCCTCGCTCCTCGACCGCACGGTCGGCGCCGGTACGATCTCGGCCGCGCTCGTGCACCGCTTTGCGGCCGGCGGCTACGTGGGCCGCGCCGCGGCGCGAAGCTTCGATGCGCGCAAGGTGTCGCCCTTCCCGCCCTACGACGAGCTCGACTTCGAAGTGCCCGTGTTCAGCGAAGGCGACGTGAATGCGCGCGTGCTGGTGCGCTTCGGTGAGATCGAGGAGAGCCTCGGCCTGATCGAGCGCATGCTCGCCTCGCTCCCCGATGGCGCGATCGCGGCCGAGCTGCCCGCACGCGCGGGCGAAGGGATGGCGCTCGTCGAGGGCTTTCGCGGCGACATCCTCACCTGGGTGCGCCTCGCCGAGGACGGAAGCGTCTCGCGCTGCCATCCCCGCGACCCTTCCTGGTTCCAATGGCCGCTGCTCGAGGCCGCGATACGCGGCAACATCGTCGCCGACTTTCCGATCTGCAACAAGTCGTTCAACTGCTCCTACTCGGGGCACGACCTCTAGGGCCCTTCCGTTGACAGCACTGGAGGCTTTGACCATGGAGAGCGCAGAAGCCCACGGAGACGATGTCTGAGCCGGTCGGGCAACGCTGCTCGCGGCTCGATTCAATCAGCACTTTGCCGAGCAGGACCGACGCCCGCCGATGTGGAAACTGATCGCAAAGAACATCCTCAAGGGCCCCGTCACCCTCCCCGCACCCAAGGCGAGCGAGGAGGCGCTCCGGGAGCTCGCCGGCCGCGTCCGGCAGGCCGCCCGCGCCAGGCTCGGGCGCAGCCTGTCGATACGCCATGTCGATGCCGGCTCGTGCAACGGCTGCGAGCTCGAGATCCATGCGCTCAATAACGCGATCTACGATCTTGAGCGCTTCGGCATCCGTTTCGTGGCCGCCCCCCGCCACGCGGACGTGTTGCTCGTCACCGGTCCGGTGACCACGAACATGCGCGAGAGCCTGCTGCGCACCTATGACGCGACGCCCGACCCCAAGTGGGTGGTCGCCGTCGGCGACTGTGCATACGACGGCGGCATTTTCGCCGACAGCTATGCCGTGGTGGGCGGGGTCGAGCGGGTCATTGCGGTCGACCTCCATATCCGCGGCTGCCCGCCCACGCCGACGCGCATGCTCGGAGGGCTGCTGGCACTGCTCGAGCACGTCTCCCGCGCCCAAGCGAAGCCATGATCCGTCTCGCGATGGTCCTCGCGAGCTTCGTCGTATCCGCACTCGGCGGTCTCCTCTACTGGGCCCACGAGGGACGGCCACACGCCGTGCCGGACGCGGGCGTCGAGCGCGCCGCGAGCATCTCCTACAGCCCCTACCGCCCCGGCGAGAGCCCGCTTGCCGGCATCGCGCCCACACGCGACGAGATCTCCCGGGACCTCGCGGCACTCGCGGGCCGCGTCGAGGCGGTGCGGAGCTATACGAGCCGCGAGGGCCTCGAGGCCGTACCCGGTTTCGCGCGCCCGCTCGGGCTCAAGGTGACGCAAGGCATCTGGCTCGGACGCGAGCCCGAGGTGAACGAGCGCGAGGTGCGCGACGGAATCGAGCTCGCCAATCGCTATCCCGACGTCATCCGTGAAGTCGTCGTAGGAAACGAGGTGATGCTGCGGCGCGACTTGGCGGCCGAGCAGCTTGCCGCCTACATCGACCGCGTCAAGTCCGCAGTCAAGCAGCCGGTGACCTACGCGGATGTGTGGGAGTTCTGGCTCAAGAACCCCGAGCTCGCCCCTCACGTCGATTTCATCACGATCCACATCCTGCCCTACTGGGAAGACGAGCCGATCGCGATCGACCACGCGCTCGACCATGTGAGCGCAATTCTGCAAAAGACAGAGGCCGCCTTCCCGGGCAAGCGCGTCATGATCGGCGAGGTCGGTTGGCCGAGCGCCGGGCGCATGCGCGAGGGGGCCTTGCCCAGCCTCGCGAACGAGGCGCGGCTGCTGCGGGGCTTCGTCGAGCTCGCGCGCGCAAAGGGGATCGCGTACAACCTCTTCGAGGCGTTCGACGAGCCCTGGAAGCGCAGCCTCGAGGGTACGGTCGGCGGCCATTGGGGCCTCTACGATCAGGATCGCAAGCCGAAGTTCGCGCTCTCCGGCCCGATATCGAACGACCCGCATTGGCGTGCGTATTTCGCGCTCGCGACGGCCTTGGCAGGCCTCGCCTCGCTGGTCGCGGCCTGGCGGCGACCGAAGCTCGGCTTTCGCGCCTGGCTCGCCTTCGCCGCCGCCGCCGAGTTCCTCGGCACGCTTTTGACGCTCGACGCGAGGTTCACATCGGAGATTTCCTGGTCGGCCTTCGATTGGATCACCGGTGCGGTCGGTGTGGCCGCGAACGGCCTTTTGGCGGCGCTCCTCCTGCGCGCGCTGATGGCGGGACTGGGCCGAGAGCGCTGGCCGGAGGGCGCGCCGCCGAGTGCGGAAGAGGCGCTCAATCTCCTGCGCGGCAGGCCCCTTGCGGGCCCGACGCTTGGCGAGCGCGTGCTCGGGCTCCTGCAATTCGGCTTCATCGTCGCGGCCGCCGTCGCCACGGTGGCGCTCGTCGTCGATCCGCGCTACCGCGATTTCCCGAGCGAGGCGTTCCTCCTGCCGGCGCTCGGCTTCGCGGCGTTGGCCCTTGCCCGCGACGGCGCCGCTGCGGCCGGGACCAGCTTGCGCGAGGAGGCGCTTTTGACAGCACTCCTCCTCTTGGGCGGGCTCGGCGTGCTGATCCGCGAGGGCCCGCGCAATACCCAGGCCGTCGGCTGGGCTGCCGTGCTGCTGCTGTTGGCGCTGCCCTGGGGCCTCAAGCTTGGCGCGCGTCGTCTGGCGGGTGCCGCGGGCCGGCACCTACGCTCGCGATGAGCCCGAGGACGAGCCCGAGCGCACCCATGTCCACATTATAGTTGGCGATGGCGATGACCGAGAGTCCCGCGGCCGCGACCGCGAGCCCGCCGCTGCCGCGAAAGAGCGCCGCCGCGCCTGCGGCGAGTGCCGCCGCACCGAAGAGCAGATTGTGCTGGCCGAAGAGGATCGCTGAGCGGACGGCGCACCAGGGCGGCTCTGATGCGGCGTTGCAGATGAGCGCCACTTGGGTGGGCTCGACATAGAGTTGGCGCAGCCCCCAGGCGACACCATAGGCCGGCGCCATCACGGCGAGGCCGAGCCAGAAGGTCCACGAGCGGGGGAGCGCTCTTTTCAGAAGGACGCCTCGATATTGAACGGCATCACGACGGAGATAAGCGTGGCTCTTCTCGACGTTGGCTCTGTCTTGTTCGCGGTCTCGCGCGGCACCGCCATCTATCCCCATCCATCCATCGCGCCCGGCTTCGGGAGCCTCGGGTGCCGCTCTCTCCCGAGCAATGCCCTCGAATCCGCCGCAAGCCGCCTATATATATGATCCCTTGTCGCCGTCAAAAGAGCGATCCCGCGTGAGAGAGAGCCCAGCCGGTCCAAAGGGTGCCGACGCAGTCCCGATCATCCTCTGCGCCGACGACTACGGCATCGCCCCCGGAGTCGGCGAGGCCATCCGCCATCTCCTCGCGCTCGGCCGCCTCAGCGCCACGAGCTGCATGAGCGTGGGCCCCTCTTGGCCGCAGGAGGCGCGAGCGCTCATGCCCTACGTTGAGAGCGCCGACATCGGGCTTCATCTCACACTCACGGACCAGGCCCCGCTCGGTGCAATGCAACGTCTCTGCCCTGCGGGGCGGCTGCCTGGCATCCGGCGCATGATCTATCTCGCGTACACCCGCCGGCTCGACCGCACCGAGGTCAAGGCGGAGCTCGTCCGCCAGCTCGACCGTTTCGAGGCGGAGCTGGGCCGCCCGCCCGCCTTTCTCGACGGGCACCAGCACGTCCACCAATTGCCGACCGTGCGCGAGGTCGTGATCGAGCTCTATCGCGAGCGCCTCGCCCGGCACGGCACCTACGTGCGCTACTGCGACGAGCCCTTGGGGGCCATCTTGCGGCGGCGCACCCATATGGGTGAGGCGCTTGCCGTCAGCTTGCTCGCGCGGGGCTTCGCCCGCCGGGCACGGGCCGCCCGAATCCCCGGCAACCGAGGCTTCAGCGGCGTGCATGATTTCGCCGGCCGGACCCCTTATGCCCGCCTTTTCTCCGCTTTTCTCGAGGGAGTCGGGCCAGGGGCCCTCGTCATGGTCCACCCCGGCATAAGCGATGCCGCCCTTGCCGCCGCCGACCGCGTCGCAAGCCAGCGCGAGGAGGAATATCGCTATTTCTTGAGCGAGGCTTTCACCGCCGAGCTCGCATCCGCGCGAATAAGAATTACTCGCTTTGCCGAGCAGACCAGGCCGGAGCGGTAGTTTCGCCGAGGGCTCTCTGAGCCGCTGGGCGGCCCGGCCGGCACAATGGAATTTTTGCCTTTTCTTCGGGCTCGTCTCCGCATTTTCTTGCAAATTTGCGACAGATATTGGAAAAGAAAACGTTTGTGGGCGCACGCCCTTTCGCCCTAAGGGCCAAATTTCGGGAAACAACGAGAACAATATCCGGCGAAACAGCCTTGCACACCTCCATGACAGCCCTGGAGCATGCTTGTTTCCGGGAGGGGCGGAGTTGACGCCCTGGCCGTCCGAGGCTCGAAGAGGAGACGAACCGATGCGTCGATTGCGCCGATCATGAGCCACCGCCCTGCGACCCTGGCCGCATTCCTTGTCGCGGCGGCGCTCGTGACCCGCCCCGCGCCGGGACTGGCGCAGAGCCAGAGCGACGAATGCTCAGCCCCTCCCGCGGCGATGGCGCTCGGCGCGCCCCTCAATCACACGGGCGAGCGCCTGAGGGACGGACTTCCGGTCAAGATCGTGGCGATCGGCTCGTCATCGACCGCAGGCGCCGGCGCGAGCGACGCAGCGCACTCCTATCCGAGCCAGCTCGCCGCGGCACTCGAGCGCCGCTTTCCGCACGCCGCGGTGACGGTCCTCAACAAGGGCGTCAACGGCGAGGAGACGCCCAACATGCTCGCGCGCTTCCAGCGCGACGTCTTCGACGAGCATCCCGATCTCGTCATCTGGCAGACCGGCAGCAACGAGATCCTGCGCCACGGCAACCCGGAATATTTCGCCGAGGAGGTGGGCGAGGGATTGCGCCGGCTCCGTGCGGCCGGCATCGAGACGATCCTCATGGACGCGCAATTTGCTCCGCGCATCCTCGATAATCCCGACTACGCGACCTTCAACGCGACGCTGCGTCGGCTTGCGCAGAGGGCCAAGATGGCCTTCCTCGACCGCTTCGAGGCCATGCGCCATTGGCTCGTCCGGCGGCAGGACGGAGCGCCCGCCATGGTCGGCAAGGACCAAGTGCACATGAGCGACGCAGGCTATTATTGCGTGGCCCGCCTGTTGGCCACGCTCATCGTCGCCGACTCGCCGAAGATCGCCGCGCGCTGACTTGGCCTGCCGCGGCTCGCGGCGCGCTCCTTCCCGCCTTCGTTCTTGGCAGCTCTATTGCGGGGGCAGCCGGTAGGTCGCGGCGATGCAGAGCGACGGCTTGCCCTGGTCGGCGGCGCGGTAGTCGTCCATCACCATGAGCGTCACGCGGAGCTGCATTTGGCCGAGGTCGCGCATCCCGACCCATTTGACGGGAAGCGTGCAGAAGCCGGTCTTGCGCCGATTGAAATTGAAATACTGCGCGAAATTGAGGACCTGGTAGATGCGGGCGCCGGAGAGGTCCGGGTTGGCGGACGGCGGCAGGGTCTCGACGTAGCGGATATCCATGCGGCCCTTGAGCTCGTCGAAACGGGCGTTCGCGTCGCTCAGCCAAAGATCGCCGTAGGTGATCTTGGTCCGCACCTCGACCGGCTTATAGATGCGGATGAGGCCCGAGGGAAAAGGATCGCCCGGCGCCTGCGCGTGCGCCGCGGCGCCGAGGGCTGCCGTGAACACGAAGGCAGCCGCCAATAGCCGTGCCGCGAGGCCCATGACTCCCTCCTCCGGAGCAAGCCGAACTCGCTACCACGTCGCGCGCGCGCTCACAAGCCCGCCCGCGGCCGTCCGCCGGTGAATTTCACCTCATCCTTCGAGACGGCCGCTTCGCGGCCTCCTCAGGATGAGGTGAAACCCCAACTCCAAGTCCTCATCCTGAGGAGCGTCGCGCTGTCGACGCGTCTCGAAGGATGGGGACTTGGGCAACGCCATCGGCCCGCCCGCGGCTTCAGACAGCACCCTTCGCGCGCGCGGCGGCGATCTCTTCCTTGCCCAAGCCCACGATCTCCTTGAGGATCTCCTCCGTGTGCTCGCCCAAAAGCGGCGAAGCGAGGACCTCGACGGGCGAGGCCGAGAGCTTGATCGGACAGCCCACGGTAAGGAAGGTGCCGCGCTTCGGATGGCTCACCTCGACGACGATCCCGCGCGCGCGCAAGGAGGCGTCGTCGGCGAGCTCCTTCATGTCGAGCACGGGACCGCACGGGATGTCGTGCTCGTTGAGCATCGCCATGACCTCGAACTTGGTGTGCTGCTTCGTCCACGCCTCGATGATGGCGAAGCATTCGTCGAGATGCGGCAGGCGCGCCTCGGGGGTGGCGAATTTGGCGTCCGTGATGAGCTCCTCCCGCCCGCAGAGCTTCATGAGCGGCTCCCAGCCCTGCGGCTGGATGATGACGTAGATATAGTCGTTGGGCCCGCCCGGCTTGCACTTGAGCGCATCTCCCGGCTGCCCGCCGCCGGACGCGTTGCCCGCGCGCGGCACGGCCTCGAGGAAATTCTTCTTGGGGAATTGCGGATATTCGCGCAAGGGGCCGTGGGCCAGGCGCTGCTGGTCGCGCAGCTTGACGCGGCAGAGATTGAGCACGACGTCCTGCATGGCGACCTCGACGCGCTGACCTTCTCCGGTGCGCTCGCGCTGATATAGCGCCGCAAGGATGCCGGCGATCAGGTGAATGCCCGAGCCGGAATCGCCGATCTGGGCGCCGGTGACGAGCGGCGGGCCCTCGTCGAAGCCGGTCGTGCTCGCCGAGCCTCCCATGCACTGGGCCACGTTCTCGTAGACCTTGCAGTCGACATAGGGGCCGGGTCCGAAGCCCTTGACCGAGGCGTAGATCATGCGCGGGTTGAGCTTTTGGATCGCCTCCCAGGTGAAGCCCTGGCGGTCGAGCGCGCCGGGAGCGAAGTTCTCGACCATCACGTCGCAGGCCTGGATCAGCTTCCTGAAGATCTCCCGCCCCGTCTCGTCCTTGGTGTTGAGCGTGATGCTCCGCTTGTTGCAGTTGAGCATCGTGAAATAGAGGCTGTCCACGTTGGGAATGTCGCGAAGCTGCTGGCGCGTGATGTCGCCGCGCCCGGGCAGCTCCACCTTGATGACGTCCGCGCCGAACCAGGCGAGCATCTGGGTCGCCGACGGACCCGATTGGACATGCGTCATGTCGAGTACGCGAATGCCCTCGAGAGCCTTTCCCATGTCTTTCCCCGCAACTTGAGAGTGACCGCCGATATCGCGCCGCAGCGCCTCCTGAGGGAGCCCTCGTCACTTGTACATCGTCTGGGCCTTGGTGCCGGGCGCGTAGACGTTGGGGTCGACCCAGATGTTGATGAGCGCCGCGACGCCCGACTTGACCGCCTCGCGGCCGCGCTCGAGCGCAGGGCGGATCTGCCTCGGATCGCGCACCTCCTCGCCGTAGCCGCCGAGCATCTCGGCGAACTTGGAGAACGGCACGTCGCCGAGCTTGTTGCCGACGTTGCCGCGGTTCTCGCCGTACTTCGCGATCTGCCCGAAGCGGATCTGGTTCATCGCCGAGTTGTTGCCGACCACGCCGAGAAAGGGCAGCTTGAAGCGCATGCACGTCTCCATGTCGAAGCCCGTCATGGCGAAGGCGCCGTCGCCGAAGTAGCAGAGCACCTCCTTCTCGGGGTGCACGAACTTGGCCGCCATGGCGAAAGGCGTACCGACGCCGAGCGTGCCGAGGGGCCCCGGGTCCATCCAGTGCCCGGGCTGGCGCGGCTGCACCGCCTGGGCCGTGATCGTCACCACGTCACCGCCGTCGCCGATGTAAATGGTGTCCTCGCCCATGAACTCGTTGAGCTCCCAAGCGACGCGGTAGGGGTTGATCGGCGTGGCCTCGGACTTGAAGTCCTTCATCAGCTTGTCGAGCCCCGCCGCCTCGCCCTTGCGCAGCTCGTCGAGCCAGCCGGCGCGGCGCTTGGCCCCGTTGTCGGTACTACCCGTCGCCGCCGCGGTGACCGCGTCCAGGATCAGGCCCACGTCGCCGACGAGGCCGAGATCGATATCGCGGTTCTTGCCGACGGTGCGGTAGTCCATGTCGATCTGCACCACCTTGGCCTTGGGATTGAGGCGGCGGCCGTAGCCCATGCGGAAATCGAAGGGCGTGCCGACGATGACGATGACGTCGGCCTTGTCGAAGGCGTAAGCGCGCGTGCGGTGGAAATGATGCGCGTCGCCCGGCGGGAGCGTGCCGCGCCCGGCGCCGTTCATGTAGGCCGGGATGTTGAGCTTGCGCACGAGCTCGCGCGCGGCACCCGAGGCGCGGCAGGTCCACACCTGCGTGCCCAGGAGGATGCACGGCCGCTCCGCTCTCACCAGGAGATCGGCGAGCTTCTGGATGTCGTCGGGATCGGCGAGCTGACGCGTGGAGGCGCGGTATTTTCCGCGCGCCGGGATGCGCGCCTTGCCGAGCTCGACCTGCCCGTCGAGGATGTCGCGCGGGATCTCGAGGAAGGAGGGACCGGGCGCGCCGTTGAGGCACTCGCGGAAGGCCATGCTCACCATGTCGGCGATGCGCGCCGTGGACGGCACGGTCGCCGCGAACTTGGTGATGGGCTGCATGATGTCGACGTGCGGCAGGTCCTGGAGCGAGCCCATCTTGTGCTGGCTCAAGGCGCCCTGCCCGCCGATGAGGAGGAAGGGGCTCTCGGCGCGGAAGGCGTTGGCGACCCCCGTCATCGCGTCGGTGGTGCCGGGCCCGGCGGTGACCACGGCGCAACCCGGGCGCCCGGTCATGCGCGCGTAGCCGTCGGCGGCATGCGCGGCGACCTGTTCGTGGCGCACGTCGATGATCTTGATGTTCTCGTCGAGGCAGCCGTCGTAGATGTCGATGATGTGGCCGCCGCAGAGCGTGAAGATCACCTCGACCCCCTCGGCCCTGAGCGCCTTGGCGACGAGGTGGCCGCCCGAGATCTTCTCGACCGGCGCCCCCGCCTCCTCGATTTTGCGTGCCGCTTCAGCCATGGCATCCCTCCCTTGCCCGGCGCCCTAAGGGCGGCCGGCTTTCAATCCAGATAATTGACGTTCTTCTCCACATGCGCCGCGAGCCCGAGCGTGTGCTCGCGCACCAGCCGCTCGGCCAGCTCGGCGTCGCGCGTCTCGAGCGCCTGGATGATGTTGAGATGGTCGATGATCGAGCGCTCGGCGCGGCGGTTCTCGTGGATCGTCTTGTGCCGGATCGCGCGCATGTGGATGAACAGGTTCTCCGCCATCTGCCAGAGGAGCTCGCAGCGGCTCATGCGCAGGATGGCGAGGTGGAACTCGATATTGGTCTCGGAATACTCGTCGATGTGCGCGCTGATCTGGTCGCCCTCGAAGGTCGCGAACATGCGGCGCAGCGTGGCGATCTCGGCGTCGCTCGCGCGCTCGGTGGCAAGGCGCGCGGCCATGCTCTCAAGCGCCGACCACACCGTGATCATCTCGAGGATCTGGCGCTTGTTCTTGCGCACGACGAAGACGCCCTTGCGCGGCACCGTGCGCACGAGGCCCTCCTGCTCGAGCCTGGCGATCGCCTCGCGCACGGGCGTGCGGCTCACCCCCAGCTCGAGCGAGAGCTGGCGCTCATCCAGCCGCGGCTCGCCCGGCTCCGCATAGATGTTCATCGCGGTGATGGCGCGCTTGAGCGCGTCATAAATCTTGTCCTTGAGGACAAAATTCGCCTCGATCGGCTGGACGTTCAGCTTGGCGCTCGGCATCGCTTCACTCGCGCGGCCAAAGGGCTGTCTCGGCGCAAGGCGCGCCGCCAGGCAGGCTGGAATACATTATGCCAGCGGTCCCTCCGGCGCAAGCGCCGATCGCCCGTGTCAGCTTGCCCGGAACCCCGTCGCCACCACGTAGATCTCGGCCGATTCGGCCCGGCTGGCGGGAGGCTTCACGTGGCGCACCTTGGCAAAGTGCCGCTTGAGCCGCTCGAGCAGCGTGCGCTCGGCCCCGCCCTGCCAGACCTTGGCGAGGAAGGCCCCACCCGGCGCCAGCACCTCAAGCGCGAGCTCAGCCGCCGCCTCGGCGAGGGCCACGATGCGCAGATGGTCGGTCGCAGGGTGGCCGGAGGAGGCCGGCGCCATGTCGCTCATCACGACGTCGGCTTGGCCGGCCAGTGCCGCGCGGATACGCGCCGGTGCCTCAGGCGCAAGGAAATCGAGGCGCAGGACCTCGGCTCCCGGCACGGGGCTCATCTCGAGGAGATCGACGGCGATCACCCTGGCACCTTGAGGCCGCCCTCTCCCGGTGCGCTCGACCGCGACCTGGGTCCAGCCGCCGGGTGCCGCCCCGAGATCGACGACGCGCGCGCCCGGGCGGAGGAAGTGGAGCTTGTCGTCGAGCTCGGCGAGCTTGAAGGCGGCGCGCGAGCGGTAGCCTTGCCGCCGCGCCTCGGCGACGTAAGGGTCGTTGAGCTGGCGCTCGAGCCAGCGGATTTGCGAGGCGGTACGCCCCTTGGTCGAGCGCAGCCGTTGCGCCAAGGGCCGCGCGGCCGAGGAAGCGCCGCCCTTACGCCCTCCCCGCACCTTGCGGCCGGGTCCTTCTTTGACTGCCATAATCCTGAGCTGCGGTTTCTATGCCCAGCCGGCGCGCGCGCGCATGAGGCCGACGAGGATGCCCTCGCGCAAGCCGCGATCCGCCACGCGCAATTTCCCGATCGGCCAGCGCCGGCAGATGGCGTCGAGGATGGCGAGGCCGGCGATGACGAGGTCAGCGCGCTCGTGGCCGATGCAGGGATGGGCCGCGCGCTCCTCGAAGCTCATGGCCCCCAGGCGCTCGCTCTCGCCCTTGATGACCTCGAGGGAGAGGTAGGTGCCGTCGACGGCGGCGCGGTCGTAGCGCGCGAGCCTGAGATGCACGCCGGCGATGGTGGTGACCGTGCCCGAGGTGCCGAGCATCTGCACCTCGCCGCGGGCGAGTGCCGCCGAGATGCCGTGCGTCACGTCGAAAGGCTCGAGCTGGCGGCCGGCCTCGGCCACCATCGCGCCATAGGCCTCGCGCCCGACGTGCCGGCCGCCGTAGCGCTCGGCGAAACCGACCACGCCGAACGGCAGCGAGAGCGAGGCGAGCATGCGCGCTTCCCCTGCCCGCACGGTCTCGAGCCAGATGAGCTCGGTCGAGCCGCCGCCGATGTCAAAGAGCAGGGCATAGCGGATCTGCGGGTCGAGCAGCGGCAGGCAGCCGGTGACGGCGAGGCGCGCCTCCTCGGCGGGCGAGATGACCTCGAGCTCGAGCCCGGTCTCCGCCGCGACGCGGGCGAGGAAGCTCGGCCCGTTGACCGCGCGCCGGCACGCCTCGGTCGCCACCCCGCGGGCATGGGTGACGGCGCGGTGGCGCATCTTGGCGGCGCAGACCTTGAGCGCCTCGAGCGTGCGCGCGACCGCGGCCTCGGAGAGATGGCTCTCCTGCCCCATCCCCTCGCCCAAGCGCACGATGCGCGAGAAGGCATCGATGACGCGGAAGCTTGGCCCGGCGCGGCGCGCGATGAGCAGGCGGCAATTGTTGGTGCCGAGATCGAGGGCGGCATAAACGGGCGCCCTCGCGCCGAACGGCCCGCCCCGCCGGCGCTCCCTCACCGCACGTCCGTCGTCGAGCCCTCGCGTGAGGTTCATGCGCTCCGTCCCATCCGCCGGCTGCGAAGGCAGGCCCAAGCCGCCGCCCGGGCCCCGGCCAAGCTGTCATCTTATAACGATCGCGCGGCCGGCGCCAACAAGCGCGCCTGAGGGCGAAGGCGCTAGAGGATTGGGAGGAAAGCCGGTAGTCTCGGGGATGCTGGTTCATTCGATCTTGCGGAGGCTGGCATGTCCCGATTGACTGTTTTCCTCGCGCGATTTATCGGCCTTTTCACCATCTTGCTCGTGGTCGGTATGCTCGTGCGCGGAAGCGCAATAATCGGAGTCACGGTTGCCGACGGGCCGGTCATGCTTACCTATGCCATCATCAGCCTCGCGACCGGCCTCGCGATCGTACTCGGGCACAATGTCTGGTCGGGCGGTGCTTTGCCGGTGGTGGTCACCCTCGTTGGCTGGTTGAGCCTCGCGAAAGGCCTGCTGCTGTTGCTTCTACCGCCCGAAGCGCTAACCGCGCTCTTCGGGCGGATGCACTATGGCGAGCATATGTATCTCTATCTCATGCCCTCGTTCCTGATCGGCATCTATCTGACCTGGGCCGGCTTCGCCGCGCCGCCGCGGCGCGAGCCCTAGATTCCAAACCGTCCCGCCACCCTCCCGATGCAAGCGGATAGGAGCCTTGCTTTTCCTCTCCTCCTTCAGGGCTATCGCATTCACACATCTTCGCGGATGATCGCGTAGGCACCGATCGCGATAAGCCCCTCTCCCGCTTGCGGGAGAGGGAGGGGCCCATCCCGAAGGGATGGGAGGGTGAGGGGGGGCGAGCGCAGCGCGCTCTTGTGACCGACGGCCGCCTCGTGCCACCGCCTCCTCACCCCGGCCCTCTCCTCCTAAAGGAGGAGAGGGTGGAGAGGCTCTGCGCAAAGCGCCGACCGGCCCCACCACAAAAAACTGGCATTTTCTCCGGCGGCGTCCTAGATCATGCGGGCTCGTGAGCGGCGCACGCGAGGTACGACGAGCAGCCCCGCCTGCGGGTCCGACTACGCGTTGGGGGATAGTTTAACGGTAGAACTCTCGGCTCTGGACCGAGCGGTCTTGGTTCGAATCCAGGTCCCCCAGCCAGCCTGCTTTCGCTGGCGAGCGCAGCGAGCTTACGAAAGCTGCCGTCCCCGCGAATGCGGGGCGCGCGAAGCCTTGTGCGAATGGGGCGAAGGGAGGCGCTCGGCGTGGCGCACGACATCTTCTTGAGCTACTCCACCCGCGATCAGGCCGCGGCGGACATGATCTGCCAGGCGCTCGAGGCGGCCGGGGTCAAGTGCTGGATCGCGCCGCGCGACATCGCCGCCGGCTCCCAGTGGGGCGGCAGCATCGTGGCCGCCATCGAGGCGAGCCGGGCGGTCCTCATCATCTTCAGCGAGAAATCCAACGACTCGCCCCAGGTCGCGCGCGAGATGGAGTGCGCGGTAGCGAAGCGCCTGCCGCTCATCCCGGTGCGCATCGCCGATGCCATGCCGACCAAGGACATGGAATATTTCCTCGGCGTCTCCCATTGGCTCAACGCCTACCCTGAGCCGCTTTCGACCTACCTGCCGCAGATCGTGGTGACGACCCAGCGCGTGCTCAAGGGCGAGGCGCAAACCTGGAAGCGCTTCGCCCGCAAGCTGCCGCAGAAGCGCTATGCCCAGCTCTCGCTCGTCGGCGTGGCCCTCCTCGCAGCGGTCGTGACGGCGTGGCTGATGCGGCCGGCGCCACCCCCCAATCCGATGGATGCAATGAGATCGCCCCTGGCCGGGCGCTGGCAGGCCTCGCTCGCCGATGCGCGCGGCACGAAAGAGGATTGCGTCCTCGACGTGCAGGACCTCGGCCAGGCGCAGTTCACCGACTCTTGCCCCGCCCCCTATACCGGCAACAAGGGCAATATCGGCGCCACCAAGGACAGCACCTACAACCCGCAGCTCTTCGTCAAAGGCAAGGACACCGGCACCTTCATGATGCAGGCCGGCTCGATGCCCTATACCACCGGCACCTTCCGCCTCGATGGCCGCAACTCCCTCACCCTCCATTTCGCCAGCGGCAACGAGATCTCGTGGCGGCGCATCGCGCAGGACGCACCACTCCGCAACGACGTGGACAGCATCCTGCCCAAGCAGGCGAGCTGGCCGGTCGCGGGTGTTCCGGCCATCGCCGAGCGGGCGCTCAAATATGCGCGCGGCCATTGGCAGCCCGACGCGGTCCTGATGTCGGCCAAGCTCAGCCTCGAGCCGCAAGCCGGAGGCATGGGCGGATTGTCGACGGCGGCCGGCACGGTCACGGTGCAGTTCGAGCTCTATTCGCCGGCCACCCAGCAGGGTCTCTCGCTCACGCCTGGCTCGGCCGCGGGTCCGATGTTTCCTTGGGGTGCGGTCGACCGCGACGCAAGGCGGGCCATCCCGGCCGATTTCATCGATCTCCCCCAGGCCTGGGCAGCGCTTCAGGCGCGCGGGCTGCGCGGCAAGGAATTGAAGGAGGCGCAGCTCGAGAACTGGCAGAACGGGACGAGCTACGGCAGCGCGCGCCTCGGC
>DASPPM010000130.1:0-6604 GCA_035625535.1 Alphaproteobacteria bacterium | reverse complement strand
ACATCTATGCGAGGTTCCGCAAGGTGAGGCTGACGCCGGAGCCGGTCATCGACATCTCGGGTGCCTCGGGCGTGCCGCTCATGCTCGCACTTGTGAAGGGCGCGGACTGGCGGGGCCACGTCCCGGGTCCCTCAGGTCTTCCCGGCGGCTATCCGGTCGCCTTGCGCGGCGGCGTGCTCGATCTCGATCTTCCCGCGGGACTCGGCCGCGACGAGGCGATCCGGTGGAACCGGCGCTTCGAGGAAAAGAGCGGCCTCGTGGTGGAGGCCGGAGGCAAGGCCCGTTACACGGGCGCGCTTTACGAGAGGCTGGGCGCGGAAAGCCCGGCGCTGGCCGAAGGCTTCGAGATGAAGGACCTCGAGGAGGTCTATCGCGAGATGGCGGCGCTGCGCGCGCGCTTGGAGGCGCGTCCGGCGCGCTGAGGCGCCCCCCCGCCAGCACCGCCCGGTTGGTTGTTGGCGCGCCCCCCTTGGGGTATAGTCGCTCCCGAACCGCTGCAAGAGAAGAAGCCTGATGGCGGACAGGGTAGGCTGCGGCCGCGCTGGGAGCATCCCCAGGGATCGCGTCACCAGGCGCTGCCATATCATACGTCGACTCCACGTGTGACCTGTCCAACCTCAGGCGAGGGGGCGGGCGCGATCTGGACCTGTGTCGCTCCGCTCCGTCCCAGCCGATGACCAGGGGAGGGCTCCGCGATGATCGACAAGAAGAAAGCCGGAGATAGGTGTCAAGAATTCGGACGCGGCGGCAAGCTCACGCGGCGCCGGCTGCTTGGGTGGGGTGCTGCGGGCGGCGCCATCGCGCTCGGCGCCACGACGCTGGTACCGGGGCCTTGGCGGGCCGCCTTCGGCCAGGCCAAGCCCTACAAGATCGGCTCGCTGCAGCCGCTTTCGGGTGCCGGTGCGGCGGGCGGCAAGACGGCCCTCGTCGGCGTCCAGATGGCCGTGGACCGCATCAACAAGTCGGGCGGGATCAACGGCCGGCCCGTCGAGTTGCACGTGGAGGACTACGAATCGAAACCCGACGTCGGCCGGCGCAAGGCGGAGAAGCTGGCCGTGGAGGACAACATCGACGTCCACGTGGGCGGCTTCCTCTCCAACGTGTGCCTGGCCTGCATGCCGGTCTGGGCGGAGCAGAAGATCGTCAACCTGATCGGCGTCTGCCTCGACACCACCATCACGACGAGCAAGTGCGACCGCTACACTTTCCGCACCTTCGATTACGCCCCGGCCCAGGCGGTCGCATTCGCCGCCTACCTCGTCGGCAAATTGGGCAAGAGGTGGCACATCGCCTATGCCGACTACTCCTGGGGCCAGTCGACCAAGGATGCTTACGCCGAGGAGATCAAGAAGGCGGGCGGCGAGATCGTCGGCAGCACCGGCATTCCGCTCGGCACGGCCGACATGACGCCGTTCCTCGCCAAGATCACCGGGGACTTCGACGGCCTGTTCGGCATTTTCTTCGGCAAGGACGGGGTGACCATCGGCAACCAGGCCTATGATCTCGGCTTGACCAAGAAGTACAAGTGGGCCGGCGACGGTGCCATTGCGGAATCGACCAACCTTCCGGCCCTCGGCAGCAAAATCGAGGGGTTCGTCGGCATCAATCGCTACATCCCGGTTCTCGATCCTCCGCTCAACACGGAAGCGCACAAGAAGTTTTTCGACGAGGCCGTGGCTCGGCTCAAGCAAGTCGACCCCTCCGGTCCGCTGCCCGACCGCTACGTCCAATCGAACTTCGAGGCCATGAACGCCGCCAAGCTCGCCATGGAGAAGTCGGGCTTCCGCGGCCGCGAGGACACGCCGAAGCTGATCGCGGCGCTGGAAGGGCTCGAGATGAAGGAAGGCGACGACTTCCCCCAGGGCGACAAGACCCTGCGCAAGGAGGATCATCAGGCGTGCCTGCGCCAGTTCATCTTCGACATCAAAGGCGGGAAGCACCATATTCTCGAGGTCGTCCCGAAAGATAAAACGATCGTCCCGCCGGCCTGCACGTTCGCCTAAGCGAGCGCCGCCGCTCTATGCTCGCGCCAGCCCGCGCGGCCCCGGATAGCGCTCAGGCCCCGATCCTCCGCACCGAGGAGCTGAGCGTCCGCTTCGGCGGGCTGAGCGCGCTCAACTGCGTCAATTTCGAGCTCCGGTACCACGAGATCCGCGCGATCATCGGGCCGAATGGGGCGGGAAAGAGCACCTTCTTCAACTGCCTGACCGGAGTCCTGCGCGCGAGCTCGGGGCGAATTCTGTTCAACGGCGAGAATATCGCGGGGCTCCCTCCCGACCGCATTTCCCAGAAAGGCATCGCCCGCTCGTATCAAATCACCAACATCCTGCCCAACGCCACCACGCTCGAGAACGTCCGCATCGCCGCCCAGTCGCGCCGACACCGCTGGAGCATGCTGACCCACTACAGCGCCTACCGCGACATCATCGTGAAAGCCGAGGCGGCTCTGGAGGCAGTCGGCCTGCAAGACAAGGGCGACGAGTTGGCCGCCAATCTCTCCCACGGCGAGCAGCGCAATCTCGAGATCGCCGTCGCGCTGGCGACCGAGCCGCAGCTCCTCTGCCTGGACGAGCCGACGGCGGGCATGAGTGCCGCCGAGACCCGTGAGACCATGGAACTGGTCCGCCGCATCGCGAAGGATCTGACGATCCTTATCGTCGAGCACGACATGCAGGTGGTCATGGAGCTGGCCCAGCGCATCACAGTGCTCCATTACGGCGAGATCCTGGCCGAGGGAACGCCGGCAGAGGTCCAGCAGAATCCCCGGGTGCTGGAGGTCTACCTCAAGACATGAACGCGGACGACGCGACCATCGAGCCCCTCGTCAAGGTCCCCCTCGTCACGGTCGAGGACATCCACACCTACTACGGCAAGAGCCACATTCTGCACGGCGTCTCCCTCGAGGTGGGGAAAGGGGAGGTGGTGGGGCTGCTCGGTCGCAACGGCGTCGGCAAGAGCACGACGCTCAAGGCCATCATGGGGCTCGTGCATCCGAGCCGGGGGAGCGTGCGCTTCGAGGGCCGGCCCGTCGCGCATCTGCCGTCCTACCGCCTCGCACGGCTCGGGCTCGGCTACGTGCCCGAGGACCGGCGGATTTTCCGCCTGCTGACCGTGCTGGAGAACCTCCGCACCGGCCTCGATCGCCACGGCGTCAGCAATGCGCGGAAGAAGGAGCTCCTGGAGAAGGTCTACGACTACTTCCCGCGGCTCGCCGAGCGGCGCCACCAAGCCGGCGGCACGCTCTCGGGCGGCGAGCAACAGATGCTCGCCATCGCCCGCGCGATGATGCTCGAGCCCAAGATCATCCTCATGGACGAGCCCACGGAAGGCCTGATGCCGCGCATGGTGTCCCAGATCCGCGAGGTCATCGACGTGCTGCGCCGAGAGGAGGTGGCGGTGCTGCTGGTCGAGCAGAACGTCCCCCTCACGCTCGAGGCGAGCCGGCGCATCTACCTGATGGAAAACGGCGCCATCCGGCACCACGCGGCGGCCTCGGAGCTCAGGGTCGACGACCCCGTCATGCGCCGCTATTTGGGCGTCTAGCATGGCCACATCGATCGCCCAGTTCCTGGTCCAGACGGTCAACGGCGTGGTCACCGGCCTGATCCTGGCGCTGGTCGCCTCCGGGCTCACGCTGATCTTCGGCATCATGGACGTAGTGAACTTCGCGCACGGCGAGCTCTTCATGCTGGGTGCCTACGTCGGCGTGATCACCTTGGCCGCCACCGGGAGCTTCTGGCTTGCGCTCGTGGCCGCTACCCTGACCATAGCCCTGCTCGGTGCCGTCATTTACGTGGCGACGTTGCGCCCGCTGCTTGGCCGCGATCCCTTGAACACCATCCTCGTCACCTTCGGGGTCTCGCTTGTGCTGCAGAACTATGCGCTCTGGCAGTTCGGCCCCGTGGCGCGCAAGATCCAGGAGCCCTTCCCCGGACACTTCGCCCTCTTCTATCTCGACTATCCGTGGTACCGCATCGTGATAGCGCTGCTCGCGGCCGCCATCATCGCGGCGCTCTGGCTCTTCCTCAAATTCAGCACCTACGGCGTCTGGATCCGCGCCACGACCCAGGACCGGGTCATGGCGCAAGCGATGGGCATCCCCGTGCCGCGGGTCCTGACCGTGGTCTTCGCCATCGGCTCCGGCATGGCGGCCGCCAGCGGGGTGCTGTTCGGCCCGCTCGTCGGCGTCGACCACGCCATGGGGCTCGATTGGGTGCTCAAGGCCTTCATCGTCGTCGTGGTCGGCGGCATGGGGAACCTCGCGGGCTCCGTCGCCGCCGCCATCTTCATCAGCCTGCTGGAATCCTATGCTGCCCTCATCGTCAGCCCGGCCCAGGCGGTGATCTTCTCCTTCGCTGCGCTGATCCTGACCTTGCTGTTCCGGCCCACGGGCCTCTTCGTGCCGACGCCGAAATGATGCGGCGCCACGACATCGCCTATTGGACGGGATTTTCCGTGGTTCTGGCCCTGCTGATCGCGGCTCCCCTCGTGCTGCCCGAGTTTTGGCGCCGCTTCGTGACCGAGATCTTGATCTGGGGCCTTTTGGCCATGTCCTCCGACATCCTGATCGGCTACACGGGCATGGTCTCCTTCGGCCACTCGGCGTTCTTCGGGCTTGGCATGTACGGTGCGGCGGCGGCGCTGCTCGCGGTCAAGCCGCCCAACCTGTGGTTAGCCATACCCTGCGGGCTTCTCGCCTCGGCCGCGGTCGCCGCCTTCGTCGCCTACTTCTCGACGCGCCTGCGCGACATCTATTTCGCGATCACGACCTTGATCTTCTCGCAGATCTTCTACGTCATCATCTTCACCTGGACCGCCGTGACGGGCGGCGAGAACGGGCTGACCTTCAGCCGGCCCAAGCTCGGCATCCCCGGACTCGTCGCGGTCCCGTTCACCACCTGGACGCTCCACTGGTTCGTGCTCGCGGCGGTGACCGCGTCCTATCTCGTCTTGCGGCGCATCATGCGCTCGCCCTTCGGCATGGTGCTGCAGTCCATCCGCGAGAACGAGGCGCGGACGCGAGCGATCGGCTATCCCATCGAGCGCTACAAGATCGTGGCAGTGATGCTCTCCGGCCTGTTCGCGGGCTTGGCGGGCGTGCTCTACGCCATCCAGAACGAGTTCGCCGCCCCCGACTTCGTCTTCTTCCTGGTCTCCGGCGAGGCGGTCATCTACAACGTCATGGGCGGCATCGGCACGCTCGTGGGCCCCATCGCGGGTGCTGCGTTCTTCCTTCTTCTGCGCGAGGCCTGCTCGCGCTTCTTCACGGAGTATTACCTGATCCCGGTCGGGCTCATATTCATCGCCATGGTGATCTTCATGCCCCAGGGTCTGCTCGGCTTCGCGCGGCGCTGGCTCAACCGGTAGTTTGGCGGCAGCAAGGAGCTCGGAAATGCAAGCTCGTCAACTTGGCGCGAGGGGGCCGCGCGTCTCGGCCCTCGGTCTCGGCTGCATGGGCATGTCGGGCATGTACGGACCGGCCGACCGGGCGGAGAGCATCGCCACCATCCACGCGGCACTCGAGGCCGGAATCACGCTGCTCGACAGCGGCGACTTCTACGGCATGGGCCACAACGAGATGCTGGTCGGCGAGGCGCTCAAGGGTGCCAAGCGGGAGGGTGCCGTTGTCAGCGTCAAGTTCGGAGCGCTGCGCGATCCCGCGGGGGGCTGGACCGGCTACGACGCGAGGCCCGCGGCGGTGAAGAGCTTCCTCGCCTATTCGCTCCAGCGCCTCGGGCTCGATCACATCGACATCTATCGCCCGGCCCGCCTCGATCCGGGCGTGCCGATCGAGGAGACGGTCGGCGCCGTCGCCGAGATGGTCAAGGCGGGCTATGTGCGCTACATCGGCCTCTCCGAGGTCGGCCCCGAGACCATCCGCAGGGCTGCCGCCACCCATCCGATCAGCGACCTCCAGATCGAATATTCGCTGATCTCGCGCGGCATCGAGGACGGCGTTCTCGCGGCCTGCCGGGAGCTCGGCATCGGCATCTCCGCCTACGGCGTGCTCTCGCGCGGACTGATCAGCGGGTACTGGCGGAAAGACGCCGCCGGTCCCGGCGACATCCGCACCTATATGCCCCGCTTCCAGGGCGGGAACGTCGAGCGGAACCTGGCCCTTGTCGAGGCGCTGCGCAAACCCGCGGCGGCCAAGGGTGCGACCGTGGCCCAGCTCGCCATCGCCTGGGTGGCGGCCCAGGGCGAGGACATCGTGCCGCTCATCGGCGCGCGTCGGCGCGACCGCCTCAAGGAAGCGCTCGGCGCGCTCGACGTGGCCCTCACGCCCGCGGACCTCAAGGAGATCGAAAAGGCCGTGCCCAAGGCTGCGGCCGTCGGCGAGCGCTACGCTCCCGCCCAGATGGCGCATCTCGACAGCGAGCGCGCAGGCCGCGGCAAGGGTGCGCGCTGATTGCAGATCCAAAAAGGCCGCGGCGTCGGCGTTACCCGCGGCCTCAATTTCCCAGCCCGCGACGGGCCTTGCACAACGACACAGAAAGAGGCACGGCACGCCCTCAGTCGCATTCGGGCGCCAAGCGAGATGCCGTGTGCTAAAAGGTGATGCGGATGTTGGCGGCGCCGACTACGCTCGTGTAATGCGAGCGCG
>DASPPM010000129.1:0-11709 GCA_035625535.1 Alphaproteobacteria bacterium | reverse complement strand
TTCCGCGGCTTCGACCATCTGGCGCTGATCCGCGAGCTCAAGCCGGCGCTGCCGCGGCTCAAGCATCTTGCCGTGGTCGCGGACGAGGCACCCCCCGAGGACAGCTTCGACCTGCGAGGCTTCCTCGACAACGACGCGGAGCCGGAAGTGTCCGAGGCCGAGCTCAAGCGACATCGGCCCGGCGGCAACGATCTCGCGCGCGTTCTCTTCACCTCGGGCACCACGGGCGATCCCAAGGCGGTCATGCATACGCACAACACGACCGCGTGCGCCTGCCGCTTCCAGAACAAGGACTACGGCATCTCGGCCGAGAGCGCCATCCTGCTGTTCCTTCCGGTCGGGCTCAATTGGGGATTTTTCAAGACGCTGCAGGCGATCCAGGCGGGCTGCAAGCTCGTCTACATGGACATGTTCAGGGCGGAGGAGGCGCTTAGGCTCATCGAGCGCGAGCGCATCACGCACTTCGCCACGGCACCCGCCGGGCTCGCGGCGTTGCTCAACGCGCCCAATTTTGCGACGACCGACCTGAGCTCGCTCAAGGCCGTCATCACCGGCGGCGCCTCCTGCCCGATCGAGCTCATCCGCCAGTGGCGCGCGAAGGTGCCCGGGCATCTCCTCGAGCTCTACGGCATGGCCGAGGCGGGCGCTCAGTCCTGCACAGTGCTCTCCGAGGATCCTGAGGCGGTGTCGGGCACCGTCGGCCGTCCGCACAAGGACATGGGCATGAGGATCGTGGACGAGCACGACCGCGAGGTCGCGGTCGGCACGGTCGGCGAGATCCTCTCCATCGGCCCCTCGGTCATGATCGGCTATTACAACAATCCGGACGCCAACGCGCGCAGCTTCACCGCGGACGGCTGGTTCCGCACCGGCGATCTCGGGGTGCTCGACGAGCGCGGCTATTTGAGGATCGCCGGCCGGCGCAAGGAGATGATCATCCGCGGGGGTGCGAACATCTATCCGCGCGAGATCGAGGAGGTGCTCTTCAAGCACCCGAAGATTCTCGATGCGGCGGTTGTCGGCATTCCCGACGCGAGGCTCGGCGAGCGCGTCTGCGCTTGCATCGTGTCACGCCCGGGCGAGAAGCTCGCTGCTGGCGAGGTGGTGGATTTCCTGCGCGACAAGATCGCGACCTACAAGCTGCCCGAGCGCGTCGAGTTCCTCGCGCAATTGCCGCGCACGCCGACGGGCAAGGTGCAGAAGGGCCCGCTCAGGGAGCTCGTGGCGGGCGAGGGGGGAAGTCGTGGATCTCGGGCTTAAGGACAAGTTTGCCATCGTCGGGGGCGCCAGCCAGGGCATCGGCTTCGCCATCGCGCAAGCGCTCGCGCGCGAGGGTGCTAAGCTCGTCATCTGGGCGCGGCGCAATCCGACACTGAGAGAGGCGGCCGAGCGCCTGCGCAAGGAGTACGGCACCGAGGTCGTCCCGGTATTGGGCGACGTGCGCCGCGCCGAGGATCACGAGAAGGTCGTTGGCAAGGCGCTCGAACGCTTCGGGCGCGTGGACATCCTCGTCAATAACGACGGCGCTCCGCCGCTCGGCCTCATCATGGACTTCGACGACGCGGCGTGGGAAAAGGCGATACGGCAGAACCTGATGAGCGTCGTGCGCCTCGCCCGCCTCTGCGTGCCTTCGATGCGGGCGAACCGCTGGGGCCGCATCGTCAACATTACCGCCCTCTCCGTCAGGGCGCCCATCGCCGGCTTCGGCCTCTCGGTGGCGAGCTGGGCCGGCCTCATCGGCTTCTCCAAGACACTCTCCCGCGAGCTCGGCCCGGACGGCATCACGATCAACACGATCTGCCCGGGACGGGTCGACACCGACTTGCTGAAGCGCTCGCTCAAGGCGCAGGCCGGGGTCGAGAAGAGGCCCGTCGAGCAGGTGACGGCGGATGCCACCAGGCGCATCCCGGTGGGGCGGTTGGGGCGCCCCGAGGACATCGGCGCGGTCGTGGCATTCCTCGCCTCCGAGCAGGCCTCCTTCATCACCGGCACCACCCTCCAGGTCGACGGCGGCAGCCTGGAGAGCCTCATCTGAGCCCGTGCGCCGAAGCCTCTTGAGAGCAGCTACGTGTCGCCAGAGATCGCCCTCCAACTGCTGTTTTCCGGGCTCAGCGTCGGCAGCATCTATGCGCTCGTGGCCTTGGCGCTCGTGATCCCGTTCAAGGCCTCGGGCGTGCTCAATTTCGGGCAAGGCGAGATGGTGACGCTCGGCGCCTATATCGCGCTCGTTCTCTCGATGACCACGCCGCTTCCCTATTATGCCGTGGTGCCCCTCACGCTCGTGATCGCCGGCGCGGTGGGCGTCGTCTTCGAGCGGCTCTTCATTCGGCCGCTCGTGAAGGCGCCCGAGTTCACCATCGTCATCGGGACCTTCGCGCTCGGCCTCATGGTGAAGTTCGCGATCCGGCTTTATTGGCAGGACAACGTCTACTCGCTGCCGATCCCCTTCTCGACCGAGCCCTGGGTCTTCGGCGGCGTGCGCCTCAATCCGATCTTCGTGTGGATCATCGTGAGCGTCCTGGTGCTGCTGGTCGCACTGGCGCTCTTCTTCCAGAAGAGCCGCGTCGGCAAGGCGATGCGCGCGGTCTCGCAGAGCCAGGAGGCGGCGCGCCTCATGGGGATCAGCGTGGAGCGCGTCTTCTCCTCGACTTGGGCGCTCGGCACGGCGATCGGCGCCTTCGCGGGCATGCTCTTCGCTCCCGTGACCGGCATCCATCCGGAGATGGGCAGCCTGATCCTGAAGGCCTTCGTCGCGGCCGTCATCGGCGGCTTCAACAGCCTCCCCGGTGCCGTGGTCGGCGGTCTCATGCTCGGCGTGATCGAGACCTTCTCGGGTGCGATCGTCAGCAGCACGCTCAAGAACGTCGTCGCATTCGCCGTGCTGATCCTGGTCCTCTTGGTGCGGCCTTACGGGCTCTTCGGCTCGGCCGGCACGCGGAGGGCCTGAAATGGCGGCGAGCGAAGCCGCCCGGCGATGGCTCCTCTGGGGGGCCGCTGCCGCGCTCGCGCTACTCGCGCCGCCGTTTTGCGGCACCTATGAGCTCTACCTCGCCAATCTCGCACTCGTGAACATCGTGCTGGCGGTGGGGCTCAACCTCCTGACCGGCAACGCCGGACAGATCTCGCTCTGTCATTCATCCTTCATGGCGATCGGCGCCTACACCACGACCTTGCTTGCGCAAAAAACCGGCCTTTCCTTCTGGCTGGCGCTGCCGGCTGGCGGCATCGTCGCCATGGCATTCGGCTGCTTGCTTGCGCTCCCGGCCATGCGTCTCAGCGGCTTCTATCTGGCGCTCGCCACCCTCGGCTTCCTCGAGATCACCCAGATCATGATCGAGGAGTTCCCCAACCTGACCGGCGGCATCCGCGGCATGATCGCATCGCCGCCCACGCTCCTCGGCTGGAGGCTTTCGAGCGACCTGGCGCTCTACTACGCGGTCATGCCGATCGTGGCCGGCCTCGTGGCGCTCGCGCGGAACATCCAGCGCTCGCCGGTCGGCCGCGCCTTCGACGCCATCCGCAACAGCGCGCTTGCGGCACAGACGCTCGGCATTTCACCGGCGCGGACGAAGCTCGTCGCCTTCGCGATCGCAGCGCTCTACGCCGGCTTGGCCGGCGGTCTCGCCGCCGCTATCGTCGGCTTCATCGATCCCGTCGAGTACGGCACCTCTGCGTCCCTGCGCCACGTGACCTTCATCGTCGTGGGCGGCATCGGCTCCCTTGCGGGCTCAATCGTGGGTGCCGTCGTGCTCACCTTGCTGCCGGAGCTCCTGCGCGGCGTTCACGAGTACGGCGACTTCGTCTACGCAGCACTCCTGCTCGGCTTCCTCATTCTGCTGCCGAAGGGCCTCGTCGGGCTGTGGCCCATGATGCTGCGGCCGTGGCGCCGCAAGAGGCGCGCGGGCGCTGCCGCCATGGGGGCAGAGGGGAGGTTGCGGTCGTGAGCTATTTCGCGCTCGAGGACGCGAGCGTGGTGTTCGGCGGTGTCACCGCGCTCAAGAGCGTCTCGCTCGCCCTCGAGCGCGGCGAAATCCGCGGCCTCATCGGGCCGAACGGCGCCGGCAAGACCTCGCTCGTCAACGCCGTGACCGGCCTGGTGCCGCTCGCGGACGGCCGCATCCTCTTCGACGGCGGTGAGCTCACCCGGCTCGCGCCGCACCAGATCGCCGCGCGCGGGGTCGGGCGCACTTTCCAGCACGTCGAGATCTTCGCCGACCAGAGTGCCCTCATCAATGTCATGACCGGGCTGCACCGGCACCTCTCGCACGGCCTCTTGACGAGCGCCTTGCGGTTGCCGACCGCGCGGCGCGGCGAGGCCGAGGCCCGGCGCGAGGCCGAGCGACTGCTCGAGGCCTTCGATCTCGGCCGATATCGCGACGCCGTTGCCGGCGACCTGCCGTTCGGCATCTTGAAGCGCCTGGATCTCGCGCGCGCGCTCGCCGCCCGGCCCATGCTCCTGCTGCTCGACGAGCCGACCTCGGGGATGAGCGAGAGCGAGGCCTCGGGCACGATCGCGACGGCGCGCGCGCTCGCGCGCGACCGCGGCATCACCCTCCTCGTGATCGAGCACAACATGCAAGTCATCATGGCGCTCGCGGACCGCATCACCGTCCTCGATCACGGCGAGAAGATCGCCGAGGGCGCGCCCGCGGACGTGCAGAACGATCCGCTCGTCATTGACGCTTATCTGGGGGCAGCGGCCGATGCTTGAGATTGTCGAGGTGGTTGCGGGCTACGGCCGCCCCGCCGTGCTTCACGGCGTCTCGCTCCGCGTGCCCGATCGCGCCATCGTCGGCCTCTTGGGTCCCAACGGCGCCGGCAAGACCGCGCTCGCCAGGACGATATCGGGCCTCTTGGCCTGCCGCGCCGGTCGCATCGAGCTTGATGGCGAGGCGCTCCACGGCAAACGCGCGCAGGACATCGTCCGCCTCGGCGTCGTCCACGTGCCGCAGGGACGGATGCTCTTCCCCGAGATGACGGTCGAGGAGAACCTCGAGATGGGGGCCTATTTGAGCCGCGGCCAGTTTCGCCTCAACCAAGGTTTCGCGCGCGTGCACGCGCTCTTTCCGATCCTCGCCGAGCGGCGGCGTCAGCTCGCGGGTGTGCTCTCGGGCGGCGAGCAGCAGATGCTCGCGATCGGCCGCGCGCTCATGCTCGAGCCGCGTCTTCTCATTCTCGACGAGCCGTCGATCGGCCTGGCGCCCCGCCTGGTCGACGAGATTTTCGCCGTCATCAAGCGCATCAACGCGGACGGTACCGCGATTCTGCTGGTCGAGCAGAACGCGCGGCGCGTCTTGGCCATCGCGGCCCAATGCGCGGTGCTGGAAAGCGGCCGGGTTGCCGTTGCGGGTCCGAGCGGCGAGCTTCTCGGCAACGAGCTGATACGCAAGAGCTACCTCGGGATGAGCTGACACACGAGCGCCGACGCCAAGCGTCCTCAACATCGTCCAGGAGACCGACCATGCCGATCTATGACATGCACTCGCACTGGGGTACCAAGCGGGGCTATACGCTCCGCACCGAGGCCGAGCTTGCGCAACAGCGCAAGACCTGGAACTCCGATCCCAAGTATGTGAGCGAGGAGGAGCAGGCGGCGTATTTCCGCAAGTCGGACGTGCGCGTCATCCTCGATTTCGGCTTCGACAAGCATCTGCCGCTCGACGAGGCGGCCGAGCTTCACGACTACGGCTTCGAGCAGCAGCGCAAGCATGCCGACGTGATCCTCGGCAACTGGGTGCACATCAATCCGAAGACCGGCCCCGAGGGCGTGCGGGAGCTGCGCCGCTGCCGCGAGGCCAAGGCGGGTTTCCTCGGCTTTGCCGTCTCCGGCAGCGGCTCGGGGCCGGCGAGCGATCCGATGTGGGAGCCTTATTACAAGCTTTGCATCGAGGCCGGAATCCCGGTGCTCATTTTCGTGGGCACCACGGGCTCGGGAGCGGGTCTTCCGGGCGGCAACGGCATTCTCCTCGAGCATTGCCATCCGCGCTACCTCGACGAGGTGGCGGCGCGCCATCCCGAGCTCACGATCGTGGCCGCGCGCCCGGCCTGGCCGTGGCAGACCGAGACCCTCGCGGTCCTCATGCACAAGCGGAACATCTGGTACGAGCTCCACGGCTGGTCGCCCAAGTACCACACGCCCGACCTCAAGCACGAGATCTCCCGCCGGCTCAAGGACCGCATCATGTTCGGCGCCGACTATCCGCTCTTCACCTATGAGCGCCTGCTGGCGGAGTGGAAGGCGGAGGGCTATGCCGAGGACATCCTCGCGCGCGTCTTCACCAAGAACGCCGAGGCCTTCCTCGCCTCGCTGCAGCGCTAGCGCTCAGTGGTCGCCCTCGGCCTTGGACCCGGGGGCGGCCGCGGCGGCTACTCGTATTCCTTGAGGATGTCGCTCGGATGCTGCGGCGTCCAGCGCAACGGCAGCCAGTGGCCGTTGAGCACCACCATGGGCTGGAGGAGGAAGTTGCCGATGTGGTACTTCGCGGTAAAGGTGCGCGGCGAGGCGATCGAGCTCACGCGATAGTCCTTGAGCGTCTCGAGCGCCGCAATGAATTTGTCGGTGTCGAGATCCTTGCCGGCGCGTTTCAGCCCCTCGGCCACTGCGTACATGTCGGTGTAGCCCAGGAGATCGAAATTGTTGGGCCGGCCGGCCGGCATGTTGGGGTAGGCCGCCCGCCAGGCCGCCTCCCACTTGACCATGTCGGGCTCCTTCGAGCCGAAGTAATGCGGCACGTTGAGCATGGCGGTGAAGCCTTCGGCCGCGAACTTGGCATTCACGGGAAAGCCGCGGTCGAGCATGGTGCCGCCGCCGAAGAGCGCGCACGTGAGCCCGAGCTCGCGTGCTTGGCGGACGATGATGGTGCCCTCGGCCGGGTTCGCCGAGATCGCCAGCACCTCGGGCTCGGCCTTCTTGATCTCGAGGAGCTGCGGCGTGAAGTCCTTGTCGCCGATGTTGAACTCCTGGCGCGTGAGTGGCGTCGTGTCCCACCACGCCTTGAGGAGACGGGTGAGCGCGTCGGCCTCGTTCTTGGCGTACTCGTCGCGGCCGCTCAGGATCGCGATCTTGCCGGCCTGCAGGAACTGCGTGATGAACTCGCTGTAGACCTCGCCGTAGCGCGCCGCCTCGTTGGTGCCGCCGCGGAAGAGGTACTTGTTGAAGGGGTGCGTCACCTGGGGGGCGGATGCGATCGACACGTACATGACGATCTGCCGCTCCTTGACGAAGTCGATGGTGCCGACGGTCGAATTGCTGCCGGCGACGCCGAAGATCATGAACACCTTGTCCTCGTCGACGAGCTTCTTCACCGCGGCGAGAGCGCGTGCCGGCGAAAAGGCGTCGTCCTCGAAGAGGACCTTGAGCTTGCGCCCGTTGACCCCGCCCGCCTCGTTGATCTCCTTGACCGCCAGGTTCATGCCGTCCCGCCCGCCCAAGCCGATGAAGGCGGCCGGACCGGTGATCGGCCCGTAAGCGCCAATGAGGATGGTATCGTCCGTGACCCCTTGGGCAGCTTCGGCTGCGGAGGCGGCGAAGACGGCCGCGAGCGCGCCGCAGGCCAAAATGACTTTTGCGAGATACCGAAACATGCGTCATCTCCCTACCCGTTGTCGTTGCAGGGCGCGCCAGTACCCGGCGCCGCTGATCCGCGCCACAGGCGCGGGCCAGCGGGCGCGGGTACAAGCTATCGACCGATGTACCGATTTCGCGGCTCGTGATTCGCCCGCGGCGAATCACGAACTCGCGAAAATCGGTACCGGCGTCACGCCGTTCCCTTGCCGCTCGCTGCCTCGAGGATGGGCGAGCCTCTTGTGCCTCGCGACTCTAGGCGAGGGCGGACCGGCCCACAAGGGCGGCAACACGGGGGCGGCGGCGTTTGCGCTCACGGGCCCTTGCGCTTATAAGGGCCTTCCGATCTGAGGGATGTGTCGCCAATGTACGACCTCAAATGGATCAGGGAGAATCCGGACGGCTACGACCGCGGCCTGGTGAGCCGCGGCCTGGCGCCCCAGGCGAAGGCCGTGCTCGAGCTCGATGCGCGCCGGCGCGCGGCGCAGACCGCCTTCCAGGAGCTCCAGGCCAAACGCAACGAGCTCTCGCGCCAGATCGGCGAGGCGAAGCGCAAAGGGGGAGAGAGCGAGGCGCTGAAGGCCGAGGTGCAGCACCTCAAGGACGAGCTTGCCGCACGCGAGGCCGAGGAGAAGGCTGCCGCGGAAGAGCTCGACGGGCTCCTGGCGGTGCTCCCGAATCTGCCCGACGCCGACGTTCCCGTTGGCGGCGACGAGAGCCACAACAAGGAGCTCCGCCGCCATGGCAGCCCGCGCAACTTCGCTTTCAAGCCCAAGGAACACTGGCAGCTCGGCGAGGCCCTCGGTCTCATGGATTTCGAGGCGGCGGCCAAGCTCTCGGGCTCGCGCTTCGTCGTGCTCAAGGGAGCGCTGGCAAAGCTCGAGCGCGCGCTCGCCCACTTCATGCTCGACATTCACACCGGCGAGTTCGGCTACCTCGAGGTGAGCCCGCCGCTCCTCGTGCGCGACCAGACGCTTTACGGCACCGGAAATCTGCCGAAGTTCGGTGACGATCTCTTCAAGCTCGAGAAGGTCGATCTCCGTCTTATCCCGACGGCGGAGGTGCCGCTCACCAGCCTGGTCGCGGACAAGATCGTCGACGAAGCGGCATTGCCGCTGCGCTTCACCGCGCTCACCGCCTGCTTCCGCTCGGAGGCGGGGGCGGCTGGCAAGGACACGCGCGGCATGCTGCGCCAGCATCAATTCTACAAGGTCGAGCTCGTCTCGATCGCGCATCCCGATGCGTCCCAGGCCGAGCATGAGCGCATGACCGCGTGCGCCGAGGAGGTGCTGCGGCGCCTGGGCTTGCCTTATCGCACGGTGGTGCTGTGCACGGGCGACATGGGCTTCAGCTCGCGCAAGACCTATGACATCGAGGTCTGGCTTCCCGGCCAGGCGCGCTACCGCGAGATCTCGAGCTGCTCCAATTGCGGTGATTTCCAGGCGCGGCGGATGGCGGCGCGCTTCAGGCGCGCGGGCGAGAAGGGCACGCGGCTCGTGCATACGCTCAACGGCTCGGGCATCGCGGTGGGCCGCGCCCTCATCGCCATCCTCGAGAACTTCCAGGAAGCGGACGGCTCGATCGCCCTCCCCGAGGCGCTGCGCCCTTACATGGGCGGCCTCGCGCGCTTGGCCCGCGATGTTTAAGCCGCCCCTCGATCTCGCGCGCGCGCGCATCCTCCTCTCGAACGACGACGGCATCGAGGCGACGGGGCTCAAGGTGCTCGAGCGCATCGCGCGTACGCTCTCCGAGGACGTGTGGGTGGTGGCGCCCGAAATGGAGCAGAGTGCCGCGAGCCATTCGCTCACGCTGCGCGTGCCCTTGCGCATCCGCGAGCTGAGCCCGCGCCGCTTCGCGGTCAACGGCACGCCGACCGACGCGGTGCTGCTCGCGGTGCGGCACATCATGGCCGGGCGTGGGCCCGACATCCTGCTCTCGGGCGTCAATCGCGGCGCCAATCTCGGCGAGGACGTGACCTATTCCGGCACCATCGCGGCGGCGATGGAGGGCACGCTGCTCGGCGTGCCGTCGATCGCGCTCAGCCAATGCTACACGACGGGCCAGAAGACGCGCTGGACGCCGGCCGAGCATCACGCGGCCGGGCTGATCAAGAAGCTCGTCTCCGTGCGCTGGCCGAAAGGGGTGATGATCAACGTCAATTTTCCCGACCTGCCGGCGGAGCGGGTCACGGGCATCTCGGTGACGAGGCAGGGCCGCCGCAAGATCGGCGGCGAGCTCGACCGCCGGCTCGATCCTCGCGGCACGCCCTATTATTGGATCAGCACCATGCGCACCGAAGAGCCTTCGCTCAAGGGCAGCGATCTCGCCGCGGTCAATGCCGGCGCCGTTTCGGTGACGCCGCTCTCCCTCGATCTCACGCACAAGCCCACCATGCGCGCACTCGCGTCGGTGTTCGAGTGATGCTCGAAGCGCGTAAAATCCGCATGACCATGGAGCTGCGCAGCTCCGGCATCACCGACACGCGCGTGCTTGCGGCGATCGAGCGCATCCCGCGCGAGCTCTTCGTGCCGGCCCCCTTCCTCGACCAGGCCTACGAGAACGTCGCCCTTCCCATCGGTCACGGCCAGACCCTCAGCCAGCCCGTGGTAGTGGCGCGCATGACCCAGGCGCTCGAGATCGGCCCGCGCATGAAGCTCCTCGAGATCGGCACGGGCTCGGGCTATCAGGCGGCGATCCTCGCCCAACTCTGCTTGCGGCTCTACACGATCGAGCGTGAGCGGGCGCTCCTGGCCGAGGCAGAGAAGCGCTTCAAAGAGCTCCGGCTGCGCAACATCACGAGCAACTTCGGCGACGGCAGTCTGGGCTGGCCCGCGCAGGCGCCCTTCGATGGCATCCTCTTGACCGCGGCTGCGAGCGAGGTGCCGGTGCGACTGGTGCAGCAGCTCAAGGTTGGAGGTATTATAGTGCTGCCGGTGGGCAGCCGGCACGGGGAGCAGCGCCTGCTGCAGGCAAGGCGGCTCCCAGGTGGCATAGAGACCAAGGACATGGGCCCGGTGCGCTTCGTACCCCTCGTGCCGACGCTGGCCGCGCCGGAGAGGCGGCCTGGTGGCTGAGAGGGGCGTCATGCGCTTGTTGCGCGCCACGGCCTGTGCAGCACTCCTTGGCGTGCTCTCGGGCTGCGGCTTTCTCTCGGTTCCCGCTCAGCCGCCGGTCACCACACCGGCTCCGGCGCCGCCGGCCCCGCAAGGCGAAGCGCCAAGGACCGTCATCGTCGGCCCCAATGACAGCGTCTATCTCATCGCGCGGAGCAGCAATACGCCGATTCGCGCCATCATCGAGGCCAACCATCTGACACCGCCCTATGTGCTGCACGTCGGCCAGAAACTCATCGTGCCGCAAGCGCAGACCTACACGGTGCGCATGATGGATACGCTTTACGGGGTGGCGCAGCTGAATGGCGTCGACGCCAGCGAGCTAGTGCGCGTCAACGACTTGAAGCCACCGTACCATTTGCCGGTCGGCCAGGTCCTGATCCTGCCCGGCAAGGTCGCGAGCCCGCCCGCACAAGTGCCCGCCGCGGTCGAGGCCGAGGTGCAGCACGTCGAGCTGCTGCCGCCGCAAGCGCCGCCGCCTGCCTCCCCGGCGGCGGGGACGAGCGTTGCCGCGTCAATGCCCCAGGGCGGCGATGCGGTCACCGCAGTGCCGCTTCCACCTCCGGCGCAGCAAAGCGCAAGTGGTGCGGGCGAGCCTTCGGCTCCCGTTGTCGTTGTTCCCTCGCCGCCGCCCTCGGCCGTGGTCGACTACGGAGCTGCAGGCAAAGGGGAGGCGGAGGAGGAGGCGGCACCGCCGCCGCCGGCACCGCCTGGCGCCAAGCTCGCGTCGTTGCCGCCCGAGGCAAGCGTGCCCCCAGGGCCCGGGGGTGCGAGCGGGGGCCGCTTCCTGTGGCCGGTGCACGGCAAGATCATCTCGGGCTATGGGCCGAAGGAGGGCGGGCTCTTCAACGACGGCATCAATATCGCGGTCAAGGAGGGCACGCCGGTCGTGGCCGCCGACGACGGAATCGTGGTCTACGCCGGGAACGAGATTCGCGGCTTCGGCAATCTCGTGCTGATCAAGCATGCGAACGGCTGGATGACCGCCTACGCGCACAACGCGGAGTTTCTCGTGCGGCGCGGCGCAGAGGT
>DASPPM010000128.1:0-2404 GCA_035625535.1 Alphaproteobacteria bacterium | reverse complement strand
CGAGTAGCGGCGCCGACGCTTGGCTCGTCAGTCAAGCGGAGCTAAACTTTCTCCCGCTTCCGAAGCCTCCCCTGATCGCTCCCTGTTCTCTGCTTGCCACGAAAATGGCCCCGGCATGCCCGTTGCGGACGGGGCAGTTGCCTTTCCGCATCCGCTCGCTTATATGCGGCGCCATTCCACAGGCGGATTATTGCGGCTCCTGCTCAAGGGTCCCGCTCCGGTGGCGAGGCTCGTCTCGCCTTTTCACGATCCGCCGAGGCTCAACCGGACAAGGACGCGGGTCATGGCACTCCCTGATTTCACCATGCGCCAGCTGCTCGAGGCGGGCGCACATTTCGGCCACCAGTCGCATCGCTGGAACCCGAAGATGGCGCCCTACATCTACGGCACGCGCAACTCCATCCACATCATCGACCTCGCGCAGACGGTGCCGCTTCTGCACCAGGCGCTGAAGGCCGTCTCCGACACGGTCGCCAAGGGCGGGCGGGTGCTGTTGGTCGGCACCAAGCGCCAAGCCTCCGAGGAGATCGCCGCAGCCGCCAAGCGCTCGGCCCAGTATTTCGTCAATGCGCGCTGGCTCGGGGGCATGCTCACCAACTGGAAGACCATATCCGCCTCGATCTCCCGCCTGCGCAAGCTCGACGAGATGTTGAACGAGGGCGCCAAGGGCCTCACCAAGAAGGAGCGGCTGATGATGTCGCGCGAGCGCGACAAGCTGGAGACGGCGCTCGGCGGCATCAAGGACATGGGCGGCGTTCCGAATCTCGTCTTCGTCATCGACACGAACAAGGAGGCCCTTGCGATCAAGGAGGCCAACCGTCTCAAGATACCGGTAGCGGCGATCCTCGATACGAATTGCGATCCCGACGGCATCGCCTTTCCCATTCCGGCCAATGACGATGCCGGCCGGGCGATCCAGCTCTATTGCGACCTGGTGGCGCGCGCAGCCATTGACGGCATCGGCCGCAGCCAGGGCGCGGCGGGCGTCGACCTCGGCGAGGCCGTCACGCCGATTCCCGAGCCTCTGCCGGAGACGCCGCCCGAACCTGAGACCGCATCGGCGACCGATCATTTCGAATTGCTGGCGGCGCCGCGCGGCGCGCCCGATGATCTCGCCAAGCTCACGGGCGTTGGCCCACAGATCGTCAAGAAGCTCAACGAGCATGGCGTGTTCCACTACTGGCAGCTCGCCGCGATGACGGACGCCGAAGCCGGCAAGCTCGACGCCGATCTGAGATTCAATGGCCGCATTGCCCGCGACAAGTGGGCCGAGCAGGCGCGCGCGTTGCTAGCCGCCGAGTGAGCGCCCGGTCGCTCGAAAGGACGCGGGCGCAAGCGTCCGGGCGGAGCGGCGTTTCTGAAGCCGAAAGCCGCCGCCCCTGAAGGGCGCGCAGGCTCGAGTGAGCAAGAGGGAGTTCGATGGCTGCGATCACCGCCGGGCTGGTCAAGGAGCTGCGCGAGAAGACCGGCGCGGGCATGATGGATTGCAAGAACGCGCTCAGCGAGACGAACGGCGACATCGAGGCCGCCGTCGACTGGCTGCGCAAGAAGGGTCTCGCCAAGGCGGCCAAGAAGAGCGGGCGGGTCGCCGCCGAGGGGCTCGTCGGCGTCGCCGTCGAGGATCAGGTCGGAGTCGTCGTCGAGGTCAATTCCGAGACCGATTTCGTCGCCCGCAACGACGACTTCCAGGGCCTGGTGCGGGGAATCCTGGCGGTCGCGCTCGACAAGGCGCCCGAAGTCGACGTCGAGGCCGTGCTCGGCGCGCATTACATGGGCGGGGGCACGGTCTCCGACGCGATCGCCAACGCGATCGCCACCATCGGCGAGAACATCACGCTCCGCCGCGTCCAGGGCCTGCGGGTCTCCGAGGGCGTGATCGGCCACTATGTGCATAACCAGATCGTCGACGGCCTGGGGCGCATCGGCGTCATCGTCGGCCTCGAGTCGAAGGGCGCTCGCGACGCGCTCGCCGCGTTCGGCCGGCAGGTCGCGATGCACGTCGCCGCGGCGAGCCCGATCGCCCTCGATGCCGAGGGGATCGATCCGACGACGGTCGCGCGCGAGCGCTCGGTGCTCGCGGAGAAGAACGCCGGCAAGCCCGCCAACGTCATCGAGAAGATCGTCGAGTCGGGCCTCAAGACCTATTACAAGGAGGTGTGCCTGCTCGATCAGCCCTTTGTCCACGATCCGGCCAAGAGCGTCGCCCAGGCGCTCAAGGAGGCGGAGAAGACCGCGGGCGCTCCGATCAGGGTTTCCGGCTTCGTCCGATATGCGCTCGGGGAGGGCGTCGAAAAGCCGGCGGAGGAGGCGTGAGAGCCGTGGACAAGAGAGCGGCCCACTGGGCCGCTTTTTTTTGCGCCTTTGGATCGCGGGCGGTTGCGCGGCGGGCCGCGCGTAGTCCATA
>DASPPM010000127.1:0-5408 GCA_035625535.1 Alphaproteobacteria bacterium | reverse complement strand
CCGCTTGCCGGCGACAACGCCAACGGCCCTATCCCGGAGGGCATCTCCGAGTATAACGCGCAGCACGATCTCGAGCTGGCCAGCTGGCCGTCCGCCGAGGCGCAAGTGGCGGCTCTTTCCGACGACATCGCCTATAACAATCACGACATCGACGACGGTCTGCGCGCCGGCCTCTTCAATATCGAGGACCTCTCGGCCATTCCGCTCGTCGGCCCCACCTTCAAGGCGGTCGAGAGGCACTACCCCGGGCTCGAGCGCTCGCGCCTCATCCACGAATCGATCCGCCGGCTCATCGACCACATGGTCAACGATCTCCTGGCCGAGACGCGTCGGCGTCTTGATGAGGCGAAGCCCCAGAGTGCCGCCGACGTTCGCGCATGGGGCCGCGCCGTCGTTGCATTTTCCGCCGAGATGCGGGAGAACGACCGCGCTCTCCGGGGTTTTCTCTTCGAGCGCATGTACCGCCATTTCCGCGTCAACCGCATGACCAGCAAGGCCCGGCGCGTGGTGGGTGAGCTCTTCCGCCTCTTCCTCGCCGAGCCCGAATGCCTGCCGACGGAGTGGGGTGCCCTGGCCGAAGGGAGCAACACCGCCAAGACGGCGCGCGTGGTCACCGACTATATCGCCGGCATGACGGACCGTTACGCCCTCGATGAGCACCGGCGCCTCTTCGACCCGCGGACAAGACCGTAAAATGAACGTTTACAAGTACGTAAAGGGCCTCGTTCAGGGCGAGCTCGAGGCGCTCTCGGCGGCCGGCAAGCTGCCCGGCGGGCTCGATCTCGGCCGCGTCTCGGTCGACCCGCCACGCGAGTCGGGGCATGGCGAGCTCTCGACCAATGCCGCCATGGTACTGGCACGGGAGGCGAAGATGCCCCCGCGCGGGCTCGGCGAGCTCCTGGCCGAGCGCCTCTTGGCCTACCCTTTGATCGCGACCGTCGAGGTGGCCGGGCCGGGGTTCGTCAATCTCACGCTAACCGGGTCCTTTTGGCAGCAGGCGCTGGCCGAGCTTCTCCAAGCGGGAAGCGATTACGGGCGCTCGGAGATTGGCAAGGGCGGGCTCGTGAACGTGGAATACGTCTCGGCCAATCCCACGGGCCCGCTCACGGTGGCGCACGCGCGGGGTGCCGTGTTCGGCGATGCGCTCGCCTCGCTCCTCGCCTTCGCCGGCTATCGCGTCGTGCGCGAGTACTACATCAACGACGCCGGCCAGCAGATCGAGCAATTGGCCTATTCGGCCTACGCGCGCTACCTCGAGGCGCTCGGCGAGACGGTGAGCGAGAAGGAATTCGCCCGCCACTTTCCCGGCCGCACGTGGGAGTACCAGGGCGACTATTTGAAGCCGGTCGGCCGTGCGCTTGTCGAGGCCCATGGCGCGAGCCTCAAGGACGCCGCACGCGGAGTTTGGTTGCCCAAGGTGCGGGAGCTCGCGGTCGAGCACATGATGGCGCTTATCAAGGCGGATCTCGAGGCCCTCGGCATTCATCATGATGTCTTCACCTCGGAGCGGCATGACATCGTCGGCAAGGGCAAGGTGGAAGACGCACTCGCCGAGCTCGACCGCCGCGGGCTCTTGTATACGGGCGTGCTCGAGCCGCCCAAGGGCAAGCCGCCCGAGGATTGGGAGCCGCGTCCGCAGACGCTTTTCCGGGCGACCGCCTTCGGCGATACCACCGACCATGCGCTGCGGCGCTCGAACGGGAGCTGGACCTATTTCGCCTCCGACATCGCCTATCACTGGGACAAGTTTCGCCGGGGGGCGAAGATCATGATCGATGTTTGGGGTGCCGACCATGGCGGCCATATCAAGCGCACGCAGGCGGCGCTGAGCGCGATTACCGGCGGCGCCGGCACGCTTGACGTCAAGATCTGCCAGCTCGTCAGGCTTCTTCGGGAAGGCCGGCCCGTCAAGATGTCGAAGCGCGCGGGCACCTTCGTCACCTTGCGCGAGGTGGTGGACGAGGTCGGCAAGGGCGTCGTGCGCTTCATCATGCTCACGCGCAAGAACGACGCGCCGCTCGACTTCGATCTCGCCAAGGTGGTCGAGCAGTCGCGCGACAATCCCGTGTTCTACGTCCAATATGCGCATGCGCGCTGCCACTCCGTCCTGCGCAATGCGCGCGAGGCCTTTCCCAATCTCGACTTTTCTTCCGAGTCGCTGGCGCCGCAAGCGCTTCAGCGCCTGAGCGACTCGCTGGAGCTTGCCTTGATCAAGCTGCTCTGCGGCTGGCCGCGCCAGATCGAGGCTGCGGCCGAGGTGCACGAGCCCCATCGACTCGCGTTTTATCTCTATGATCTCGCGGCCGCCTTCCACGGGCTCTGGACGAAAGGCCGGGAGGAGCCTAGCCTGCGCTTTATCCGGGACGGCGACGCCGAGCTGACGCGCGCGCGTCTGGCCCTTGTTCGGGCGGTTCAGCTCGTCATCGCCTCCGGACTCTCAATCTTCGGCGTCGACGCGCTAGAGGAGATGCACTGATGCCATCGGATCCCGGGCCGGCAGGATCGCACGATCCGCTGCGCGCAATTTACGAGCACGAGCAGAGGCGCCCGCGCCGCTCGCCGATCTTCACCGGTGCCGTGGCGCTCCTCGTGCTCGGCGCCATGGCGCTCGTGGTCTATTACGCCTATCAGCTGGGGCTGCGCGCCGGCGCGCAAGGGCCTGCACCGCTCATCAAGGCCGAGCAGCAGCCCTACAAGGTCAAGCCGGAAGAGCCCGGCGGGATGGACGTGCCCAACCAGGACAAGCTGATCTACAAGGAAGTCAAGGCAGCCGGCTCGGGGGCCAGCGCCGAGCCGGCCGAGCGCCTGATGCCGCCGCCGGAATCTCCGCTGCCCAAGCCCGAAACGGAAGCGCCCCAGCCGCAGCAGGCCCAGGCAGCTGAGCCGCCGGCTCCAGCCGCTCAACCGGCACCCCAGCAACCGGCCGCTGCGGCCGCTGCGGCCGCGGCGCCAAGCGCTCCCGTCTCGCCCTCGGCCGCGGCGGCTGCTGCTGCGCCCAAGGTGGAGGCCGCGCCGCAGCAGGTGGCGCAAGGCGGCGGGCTGGAGGCGCCGGCGACACCCGCGAAATCGGGCAGCTCGAGCGAGCCGGCGGCCAAGCCTTCGTCGGCGAGCGAGAGCGCGCCGGCGGCGGCCAAGCCTGCGCCGACGGCTTCCGCCAGCGCGGAAAAGGCGCCAAGCCGCGCCGCCGCCGAAGCGGCGGGGGACTGGCACGTGCAGCTCGGGGCCGTACGCACGGCCGAGGAGGCGCAGCACGAGTGGGCGCGTCTCCAAGGCAAGTATCCGGATTTGCTCGGGCAGCTTTCGCTCAATATCCAGCGCGTCGACCTCGGCGGCGACAAGGGCGTGTTCTTTCGCATCCGCGGTGGCCCGCTCGCCGACCGCGCGCAGGCGAACGCGCTCTGCGACCGGCTGAAGGCGGTCCAGGTCGGATGCTTGGCGGTCAGGCGCTGAGCGCAACACGATTGCACTGACCGACATGCAAGAGCCGCGCGCGGTCATCTTCGGCTGCGCCGGCGCCGCCCTCGGCAAGGCCGAAGCGCGCTTCTTCCGCGAGACCAATCCGCTCGGCTTCATCCTTTTCACGCGCAACTGCAAGGAGCCGGCGCAAGTACGCGCCCTCGTCGGCGAGTTGCGCGCCTCGGTTGGACGCGCCGACGCGCCGGTGCTGATCGACCAGGAAGGCGGCCGCGTCGCCCGCCTGCTTCCACCGCATTGGCGCAAGGCCCCTTCCGCTCGCAGCCTTGGGGAATTGGCCGAGCGCTCGCTCGAAGGGGCCCGCCGAGCCGCCTGGCTCAATGCGCGGCTGATCGCGGCGGAGCTCCTTGAGCTCGGCATCACGGTCGATTGCGCGCCGGTGCTCGACCTGGCCTTGCCGGAGACGCACGATGTCATCGGCGATCGCGCCTATGGCGCCGATCCCGAGCGCGTGGCCATCCTCGGCCGGAGCGTCTGCGATGGGCTCTCGGCCGGCGGAATAGCACCCGTGATCAAGCACATCCCCGGTCATGGCCGCGCCCGCGCCGACAGCCATCTCGAGCTTCCCGAGGTCGCCGCCCCGTGGCAGCTGATGCGCGCGAGCGACTTCGTGCCCTTCAAGGCGCTTGCCGATCAGCCCTGGGCCATGACCGCCCATGTCCGCTTCAGCGCGATCGATCCGGTACATGCGGCAACCGTCTCGCGCCGCGTCATCGCCGAGGTCGTGCGCGGCGAGCTCGGCTTCGAGGGGGCGCTGCTCTCCGACGACCTCGGCATGCGGGCGCTCGCGGGCAGCTTCGGCGAGCGCGCGGCGGCGGCACTCGAGGCCGGTTGCGATGTCGTGCTGCATTGCTCGGGCGTGGCCGAGGAGATGGCCGCCGTGGCCGCGGCAGCACCCCCCTTGAGCGGCCTTGCCGCGGAGCGGGTGTCGCGTGCGCTCGGGCGGCGCCGTGAGGCGGAACCGCTCGACGCAGCCTCGGCGATGGCGGAGCTTGACGCGCTTCTTGCTGCAGCGTAAGCGATGCGCCGTGAACTCGTCCTCGCTCTCCTACATCCTCTTTGAAGCGTCGATATGGGTGCTGCCCGTGATCATCGCGGTCACCTTTCACGAGGTGGCCCACGGGGTGGTGGCCAATTGGCTCGGCGATGACACCGCCTATCGGCTCGGCCGAGTCAATTTCAACCCCTTAAGACACATCGACCCCTTCGGCACGATCGTGCTTCCGGCGCTCCTGCTCTTGATCCGCGCGCCCTTCCTCTTCGGCTATGCCAAGCCGGTGCCGGTCAACTTCTCGCGACTCGGCCACCCGAAACGCGACATGGTGTGGGTCGCCGCCGCCGGCCCGGGGATGAATATCCTCTTGGCCCTGGCCTCCGGCCTGCTCGTTCACCTCGCCCCCTTTCTACCCGGCCTGATCGGGCCCTGGGTTTTTCATAACTTGGAAAATTCTCTAATTATCAACGTGGTATTGGCCGTCTTTAACATGCTTCCTCTGCCGCCTCTGGATGGCGGGCGGGTGCTCGTGGGGTTGCTGCCGCTGCGGCCCGCGCGCGCACTTGCCGGGGTCGAGCGCTGGGGAATGTTTATTCTGATCGCCGTTCTCTTTATCCTGCCCATGTTGGGGCGCGAGCTTCACGCCGACCTCAATGTGATGGCGTGGCTCATCGGATGGCCGGCGGAGAAGCTGTTCGAGTGGATAATTTGGCTGACGGGGTCGAGCGGATTTTTTGGCTGAATCGTCGAGGCATCAAGCAGGCGGACTTGGCCGAATGGAAAGCGAGGAGCGCTTCGAGGACACCCAGCCGCTGGCGCTCCCGCACGAGCAGCTGATTGTCGAGCTCGGCGGCTACGAGGGGCCGCTCGATATGCTGCTTGAGCTGGCGCGGCTGCAGAAGGTCGATCTCGTCCATATCTCGATCTTGGCGCTGGCGGA
>DASPPM010000126.1:0-3313 GCA_035625535.1 Alphaproteobacteria bacterium | reverse complement strand
TCGCTCCGCGACGGGCCCCTTCCCTCTCCCGCAAGCGGGCGAGGGATTAGGTAACCGCGCTCTGCTCCCTCTCCCGCTTGCGGGAGAGGGCGGGGTGAGGGAAAAGCGCCTACGCCCGGACCAGCTTCCCGGCCTGCTCCTGGCCGAGTGCCGCAAGCGCGTGGGCGACGATGTGCTTGGCGTTGAGCCCGGCCTTGTCGTACTGCAGAGCCGGCTTGTCGTGGTCCATCACCACGCTCGGCATGTAGAGCGGGCGGAATTTGAGTCGCCCCTGATCGAGCAGGCCGGCGTGCGCGAGGACGTGCATCACGTGGCTGGCGAAGCCGCCGATCGTGGCCTCCTCGACCGTGATGAGCACCTGGTGCTCGGCGGCCAAGCGGCGCACCAGCTGCTCGTCAAGCGGCCTCATGAATCGCGCATCCGCGACGGTGGTCGAGAGCCCTCGCGCCGAAAGCTCGTCGGCCGCCTTGAGCGCCTCATGCAGGCGCGTGCCGTAGGAGAGGATGGCGACGACGGAGCCCTCGCGCACGATGCGGCCCCTGCCGATCTCGAGCGGGGTGCCCTCCTCGGGAAGCTGGACGCCGATCCCTTCTCCGCGCGGATAGCGCATGGCGCTCGGCCGATCGTCGATCTGAGCCAGCGTCGCCACCATATGCACGAGCTCCGCCTCGTCCGCCGGCGACATCAGCACGAAATCGGGCAGGCAGCCGAGATAGCTCAGGTCGAAGGCGCCGTGGTGGGTCTGCCCGTCGGCACCCACATAGCCGGCGCGGTCGAGCACGAAACGCACGGGCAGGCGCTGGATCGACACGTCGTGCACGACCTGGTCGTAGGCGCGCTGCAGGAAGGTCGAGTAGATGGCGCAGAACGGCTTGATGCCCTCGGTGGCCAGCCCCGCCGCGAAGGTGACGCCGTGCTGCTCGGCGATGCCGACATCAAAGGCGCGCTCGGGGAAGCGCTCGGCGAAGATGTTGACGCCCGTTCCGGAGGGCATGGCGGCGGTGATGGCGACGATGCGCTCGTCCTTCTCCGCCTCCTTCACGAGCGCATTGCCGAACACCTTGGTGTAGGCCGGCGCATTCGTGACGGACTTCTCCTGCTTGCCGGTAACGACGTCGAACTTGACGACGCCGTGGTACTTGTCGGCCGACGCCTCGGCCGGCGCGTAGCCCTTGCCCTTCTGGGTCACCACATGGATGAGGATCGGCCCCTCGTCCTCCGCATCGCGCACGTTCTTGAGCACGGGCAGCAGGTGGTCGAGGTTGTGGCCGTCGATGGGGCCGACGTAGAAGAAACCGAGCTCCTCGAAGAGCGTTCCGCCGGTGACGAGGAGGCGCGCGTATTCCTCGGCGCGCCGCGCGGCATTCTCCAGCGAGCGGGGGAAGCGCTTGGTGATCTCCTTGCCGAGATGGCGCAGCGAGCGGTAAGGCTTGGAGGAGACGAGGCGCGCCAAATAGGCGCTCATCGCACCCACGGGCGGTGCGATCGACATGTCGTTGTCGTTGAGGATCACGATGAGCCGGCGCTTGAGTGAGCCCGCGTTGTTCATCGCCTCGTAGGCCATGCCCGCGCTCATGGCCCCGTCGCCGATCACGCTCACGACGTTGAAATGCTTCCCCGTGAGGTCGCGCGCCACCGCCATGCCGAGACCGGCCGAGATCGAGGTTGAGCTGTGCGCGGCGCCGAAGGGGTCGTAGACGCTCTCCACGCGGCGCGTGAAGCCCGAGAGCCCGCCCCCTTGGCGCAGCGTGCGGATGCGGTCGCGCCGGCCGGTGAGGATCTTGTGGGGATAGGCCTGATGGCCCACGTCCCAGACCAGCTTGTCCTCGGGGGTGTTGAACACGTGGTGGATGGCGACGGTGAGCTCAACCACGCCGAGCCCGGCGCCGAGGTGCCCGCCGGTGACCGAGACGGCATCGATCGTCTCCTGGCGCAGCTCCTTGGCGAGCTCCTTGAGCTCATCGACCGTGAAATTGCGCAGGTCGTGCGGCTCTTTCACCTGATCGAGCATCGGCGTGTTGATTTTGCTCGTCACGTTCTCCTCCCCTACGCTCGTCGCGCGATCACGAAACGGGCGAGCTCGGCTAGAGGTTCCGCTTTTTCGCCGAAAATAGCAAGACTGGAAACCGCGCGATGGACCAGCCTTTGCGCCTCTTTGCGAGCATTTTCAATGCCTAAGAGGGAAACAAAGGTGGCCTTGCCAAGAGCCGCATCCTTGCCGACCTTCTTGCCGACCTCGGCCTCGCTGCCCTCGGCATCGAGGAGATCGTCGGCGATCTGAAAGGCGAGGCCCAGATCGTCCGCGTAGGCGAGAAGGGCTTGGCGCGTGCCTTGCGAAGCCTTGCCGAGGATGGCGCCGGCCTCGCAACTGAAGGCGAAGAGGGCCCCCGTCTTCATGCGCTGCAGGCGCTTGATCTCATCGAGGGCGAGGCTGCGCGTCTCGGCCTCGAGGTCGCACATCTGTCCGCCCACCATGCCCTCGGCACCCGCGGCCTTGGCGAGTGCCGCGACGAGAGCCACGCGCACGGCGGCTTCGGGATGGGTCGCCTCGGCCGCCAGCACCTCGAAGGCGAGCGTCAAGAGGCCGTCGCCCGCAAGGATCGCCGTCGCCTCGTCGAACTCGATGTGGCAGGTCGGCCGCCCGCGGCGCAGCTCGTCGTCGTCCATGGCGGGAAGATCGTCGTGCACGAGCGAGTAGCAGTGGACGAGCTCGACGGCTGCGGCGGCACGGGCGGCCCAGGGCTCGGGCACGCCGAAGAGTTTCGCCCCCTCTATGACGAGGAAGGGCCTGAGCCGCTTGCCCCCGCCGAGCGTGGCATAGCGCATGGCCGCGAAGACGCGCGCCTCGGGTCCGCCGTTCTTGGGCAGGACATGAGCGAGGGTCGCCTCCACGACCGCGGCCGAGGCGGCCAAGGCGGCGTCGAATGCGCGCAAGCTGATCCCCTCAGTTGACGTCGGCCGGCTCGAGGCCGGCGGGTCCCTCCGGGCTGAGCACGATCTTGTCGACCTTGGCACGCGCCTCGGCGAGCTTCGCCTCGCAATGGCGCTTCAATGCCGCCCCCCTTGCATAGGCCTTGATCGCCTCCTCGAGCTTGCCCTTGCCCTCCTCGAGCTGGCGCACGATGGCCTCGAGCTCGGCGAGTGCGTCCTCGAAGCTGAGCTTCGCGATGTCGGCCGGAATCGGGCTATCGACCATGCCAATCTCTTCGATCAGGCGCCGGACTATAGTCAGCCGCGCACGGCGGAGCAAGGACCAGGCAGGCAGGCGGCGGCCTGTGCCCGGCGCGCTCCGCGCTCACCCCGCCATCAGCGC
>DASPPM010000125.1:0-4008 GCA_035625535.1 Alphaproteobacteria bacterium | reverse complement strand
CGGTATCGGCATCGAGCACGGGCTTGGCGAGATCGCCCGACAACAGAAGCCCGATGTTGCGGATGACGAGCTTCCCGGCCGCTGCCGACGCCTGGGCTTCCGCCATGTTCTCCTCCCTTGCTTTCCCGGTCTCGGCACCGGATCGTTCGTACTCGAACAATCGACACTCTGGCAAAGCCGCGGCCAAAGAGCAAGGCGCGGTCGCGCCTTCACATATCCGCCTAGATCATCAGATAGGCGGCGCGTACCGCCTCGTCCGCCGCGAGCTCGTCCATGGTGCCCCGATAGCGGATGCGTCCCTTCTCGATGATATAGGCTCGATCGCTCACCCGCTCGGCGAAGCGCAGGTTCTGCTCGGAGAGGACCACGGTGAGGCCTTCGGCCTTGAGCGAGCGGATGGTGCGCGCCATCTCCTGGACGATCACGGGCGCCAGGCCCTCGGACGGCTCGTCGAGGAGAATGAGGAGCGGATTGCCCATGAGCGTGCGCGCGATGGTCAGCATCTGCTGCTCGCCCCCGCTCATCATGCCGCCGCGCCGCCCGCGCATCTCGCCGAGATTGGGGAAGAGCTCGAAGAGCCGCGCCGGCGTCCAGGGGGCCAGCTCCGGCCGGGCGGGTTGGCGGCCCACCTCGAGGTTCTCCATTACGGTGAGATCGGTGAAGATGCGCCGCTCCTCGGGCACGTAACCGATGCCGAGCCGGCTGATCTCGTAAGGCATGAGCCGCTCGATGGCGCGCCCGCGAAACTCGATCTCGCCGGAGGCCGCGTGCGCCAGGCCGATGATGGTCTTGAGCGTGGTCGACTTGCCGGCGCCGTTGCGGCCGAGGAGGACCACGACCTCGCCCTCGCCGACCTCGAGATCGAGATCGAAAAGGATGTGGGCGCGGCCGTAGAAGGTGTTGAGCCGGCGTAGGGAGAGCATCAGCCGCTCCCCGTCTGGCCCAGGTAGATCTCGCGCACCCGCGCGTCCTCGCGCACGCGGGCGGGGGCGCCCTCGGCGATGAGCTCGCCGCGATCGAGCACGATGATGCGGTCCGCATGCGCGAAGACCACGTCCATGTCGTGCTCCGTGAAGAGAACCGCGACGCCGCGCTCGCGCACGATCCCGGCAACGAGGCCCATGAGTGCGATGCGCTCGGCGGGCGCCATGCCGGCGGTCGGCTCGTCCATGAGGAGAAGGCGCGGCGCGTTGGCGAGGCCTACCGCGAGCTCGACCCGCTTCAGATCGCCATAGGCGAGCACGCCGCACGCGCGCTCCGCCTGCTCGGCGATGCCGACCCGCTCGAGCAGCGCCGTCGCCTCGCGCTGGTAGAGCGCGCCCGCCCGCGGCCATGGTGCAAGCGTACGGCCATGGTGGGATATGAGCGCCATCTGCACGTTCTCGCGCACCGTCATCGAGGCGAAAGTGGCGGTGATCTGGAAGGTGCGGCCCACGCCGAGCCGCCAGATCTCCCGCGGCCGCAGGCCGACGAGCTCTCGCCCCTCGAGGCGGATGCTGCCGCGGTCGGGCCGCAGCTGGCCGCCCAGCATGTTGAAGCAGGTCGTCTTGCCGGCCCCGTTGGGCCCGATGAGGGCCAGGATCTCGCCGGCGCCGAGCTCGAAATCGACATTCGAGACCGCGACAATCCCGCCGAAGGCCTTCGAGAGCGCGCTCACCTCAAGGAGGCTCATGCGTCCTCCTCCGCCCCCCGGAGATGTCGCGGCCGCGCGCGGACGAGGCCGGCCAGACCTTGCGGGAAGAGGATGACGAGGACGAGGATGATGGCGCCGACGATCGCGCGCCAATAGTCCGTGAGGGGTGCGATCTCCTCGAGCAGGCCGGCGAAGACGGCGGCGCCGATGAGCGGACCCGCGAGGCTCTGGAGGCCGCCCAAAAGCACCATGACCAAGGCGTCGACCGAGTTCGAGATCGAGAGCACGGTCGGAAACACGCTGCCCTTCGAGAAGGCGTAAGTGCCGCCCGCGATCCCGGCAAGGAGCCCCGCCACCACGAAGGCGAGCCACTGGTGCCGGCGCACATCGATGCCGATCGCATCGGCGCGCAGCGGCGAATCGCGGGCGGCTCTGAGCGTATAGCCGAAAGGTGCTGCGACGAGCCGGCGCAGCAAGAGGATGGAGCTGCCGCACAGCACGAGCGCCAGATAATAGAAGGCGAGCTTGTTGGCGAGGAAGGTAGGGGGCCACACGCCGAGGATGCCGTTGTCGCCGCCGGTGAAGGCGAGCCATTGGCTGGCGCCCGACCAGGCGATCTGCGCGAAGGCGAGCGTCAGCATGGCGAAGTAGACGCCGGAAAGCCGCACGGAGAACCAGCCGAAGAGAAGGGCGCCCGCTGCCGCAAGAAGCGGGGCCGCGAGGAGAGCCGGCGCCATGGCGACGCCGAGGTGCCGTATCGCGAGTGCGGCACCATAGGCGCCGAGCCCGAAATAGGCGGCATGGCCGAACGACACCAGGCCGCCCGGGCCCATGATGAAATGGAGGCTCGCGGCGAATAGGGCGAGTACCACGATCTCGGTCAGGACGACGAGCCCATAGTCTCCGGCAACGAGCGGCAGCAGCAGGAGGAGAGCCGCCGCGCCATAGAGGAGGAGCCGCGCGGCCCTCTTTCCGCTCCCGAGCGGCGGCTCCAACGCGACGGCTGGGGGGCGCAGCACCACGTCGGGCCGCCCCATGAGGCCCCAGGGCCGCAGCACGAGAACCGCCGCCATGACGAGGAAAGTCAGCACAAGCGTGATCTGGGGAAAGACGAGGATGCCGAAGGCATTGAGCTCGGCGATGAGGAATGCTGCGAGGAAGGCGCCCGCGATCGAGCCCATGCCGCCGACCACGACCACGACAAAGGCCTCGGTGACCGTATTGAGGTCCATGTGCAGGTTGACCGCCTCGCGCGGCAGCTCAACGGCGCCGCCTAAGCCCGCGAGACAGGCGCCGAGGAAGAACACGGCGGTGAAAAGGCTCGTCTGGCGCACGCCGAGCGCTTCGACCATCTCGCGATCCTGCGTCGCGGCGCGCACGAGCGTGCCCCAGCGCGTGCGGTGGAAAAGCAGCCAGAGGCCGCCCAACACGAGCGGCCCCAGGGCCATCAGCACCAGGTCGTAGGCGGGAAAGGCGCGCTCGAAGACGAGCACGGCCCCCTTGAGCCCGGGCAGCCGCGGCCCGAGCAGGTCCTCCGGGCCCCAGATCGCGAGGGCCCCGTCCTGGACGATGAGCACGACGCCGAAAGTGGCAAGCAGCGGAAAGAGCTCCGGTCCCTGATAGATGCGCCGGAGGATCAGCGCTTCCATCACGGCGCCGATCGCGCCGACTGCGAGTGCGGCTAAGAGGATCGCGGCCCAAAAGCCGAGCGGCCCCGCGAGCCGGGTGGCGAGCGTATAGGCGATATAGGCTCCGAGCATGTAGAAGGAGCCGTGGGCGAAATTGACGACGCGCGTCACGCCGAAGATGAGCGAAAGCCCCGAGGCGACGAGGAAGAGCGACGACGCTGCGGTCAGCCCGGTCAGGAATTGGACGAAAAGGAAGCTCAAGGATCGCTCACCCTCGCTCCTTGAGGCCTACGCTATGCACACAAATCCGCGCAGCCAAAAATCCGGTTCTTGCGCTTTGTTGAGGCGTCTCGGACCGGCTCAGATGCGTCCTTCGAGACGCGCGCGCCGGGCCTCTCGAAGGGCCCCCGATGGTTTTGCAAGCATCGGGAGATATGTACATACCTTCGCCCGCTCACGCGAGAGCGAGGGTTGCCCTCACTCCGCCGGACGCATCTTCTTCACCTCGGCGTCGCTCGGCAGATAGTCGGCACCGTCGGCGTAATGCCAATCGACCATGACGCCTTCACCCTGCTTCACGTCGGTCTTGCCGACGTAGGTGCCCATGGTGGACTGGTGGTCGATGGCGCGGAAGGTGATTTCGCCTATCGGCGTCGCCAGCTTGAGCCCCTCGGCGGCCTTGATCAGCTTCTCCGTGTCGGTGGCGCCGGCCTTGCGGATCGCCGCGGCGACGGCGAGCATGGTGTT
>DASPPM010000124.1:0-8187 GCA_035625535.1 Alphaproteobacteria bacterium | reverse complement strand
CGGAAGCGCGCCTGGTCGCGCTCGTTGATGAGTTGGAGCAGGACCTGGCGGAAGCCCTCGACCGCGTCGGCGCCGGCTTGCCGGAAGGCGCGGGCGAAGCGCTCGCGCTGGCGCAGCGTCAAGGCCTGCTCGAGCTCGCGGCCCTTGTCCGTCAGCTCGAGGCGGCGCTGGCGCCGGTCGGTCGGCCCCGGCCGCTGCACCACCACCCCGTCGCGCACGAGCTGGCTCAGGACCCGCGACAGACTCTGCTTGGTGATCTTGAGAATATTGAGGAGCTCGGTGACGCTGATCCCCGGGTAGCGGCCGACGAAGTAGACGACGCGGTGATGGGCGCGGCCGTAGTCGTATTTGGCAAGCAGCATGTCCGGCTCGACGGAGAAGTCGCGGTAGGCGAAAAAGAGAAGCTCCATGCCGCGGCGGAGTTCCTCCTCGCGCAGGAAAAGCTGGTTGAAGCCAGACTTCAGGTCGGCCATGTTGACGTATATGCCGTGGAATGCTACCTGAGGCAAGGGGTCGCTGACCGCGCGTGTCCGCCCCGACGCAGCGAACGACGGAACCGGAACAGCGAACGGAAGACACGACACATGTCTCTCATTCCCTTCGACGACCGTGACGGCACCATCTGGTTCGATGGCCATCTCGTCCCTTGGCGCGATGCGAAGCTGCACGTGCTGAGCCACGGCCTGCATTACGCAAGCTGCGTGTTCGAGGGCGAGCGGGTCTATGCCGGCACCATCTTCAAGGTGAACGAGCACAGCGAGCGGCTCGCCGCCTCGGCGCGGATTCTCGATTTCGAGATTCCGTGGTCGGTCGCGGAGATCGACAAGGCGTGCAACGAGGTGGTGGTCGCCAACAACATCTCGGACGGCTATGTGCGGCCGATCGCCTGGCGCGGCAGCGAGATGATGGGCGTGTCGGCGCAGTCGAGCAAGATTCATCTGGCGATCGCGGCGTGGCCCTGGCCCTCCTACTTCTCGCCCGAGGCGCGGCTCAAGGGGATCCGCATGTGCTGGGCGAAGTATGCGCGTCCGTCGCCGCACACGGCACCCACCCTGAGCAAGGCGGCGGGGCTCTATATGATCTGCACGATCAGCAAGCACGCGGCGGAGCGCGCGGGATACGCAGACGCGCTCATGCTCGACTGGCGCGGCCAGATCGCCGAGGCGACGGGGGCCAACATCTTCCTCGTGCGCCACGGCGAGCTGCACACGCCGACCCCCGACTGCTTCCTCAACGGGATTACGCGCCGCACCGTGATCGCGCTCGCCGAGCAGCATCAGATCAAGGTCGTCGAGCGCGCCATCATGCCGGGCGAGCTCTCGACTACGCAGGAGGTCTTCATCTGCGGCACGGCCGCCGAGGTCACCCCCGTCGCCGAGATCGGCGAATACCAGTTCAAGGTCGGGCCGGTCACGCGCATGCTCATGGAAGGCTACGACAAGCTCGTGCGCCGCGGAGGCAAGAGCAAGGCGGCCTGAGGCGCTCCTATTTCCCCTGCCGGGCCCTGCGGCCGCGCGGCTATGCGTGCCCGCCGCGGAGGATGTGCTCGCGCATGCCGGTATCGTAGGCGAGGCCTTGGGCGGTGAGCACCGCACCCATCGGATAGAGCGAGCGGATGAGCCCCTTGCGCTCGAGTGCGGCGTAGACGGCCGGGTTCGACAGCCCCGTCGCGTCGCGCGCGGCCACGGCGAAGTCGCCCACGTGGAAATGGTCGCCGTGGGGGGCCGGGAGCTGCGAGACCATGACGTCCTCGCCCCGCCGCGTGGCATGCTCGGGATGGCGCGCCAGCTCCTGCAGCAACGCAAGCGTCTTGAGCTGCAGCGGATTGAGCTTGAGCGGGTTGCGCTTCGTGGCCATGGCGGTCTTCTCTCTCACGTGACGGCGGCGCGGCTCTGGAACTCGGCGCGTTGCCACGCACCCTCCGCCATGACCGCGCGCAGGTGCTCGACGGCGTCCCAGATGTCGACGTAGCGGAGGTATAGAGGGGCCAAGCCGAAGCGCATGTAGTCGGGCGCGCGGAAGTCGCCGATCACGCCGCGCGCGATGAGCGCCTGCACGATGGCATAGCCGTCTTTGTGGCGCAGCGAGACCTGGCTCGCGCGCCGCACCGCCTCACGCGGGCTCGCGAGGGTGAAGCCGAAGGTGCCGCAGCGCTCTTGGACGAGGCGGATGAAGAGCTCGGTGAGTGCCGTCGATTTGGCGCTGAGTGCGGCGAAGTCGGGCGCGAGCATAAGATCGACGCCGCACTCGAGCGCTGCGAGCGCGAGCACGGAGGGCGTGCTGCACACCGTGCGTGCGATTCCGGGCGCCGGACGATAATGCGGCTCGAAGGCGAAGGGGTCGGCGTGGCCGAGCCAGCCCGTGAGCGGCTGCTTAAGCGCCTCTTGCAGGCGTCTCGCGACGTAGAGGAAGGCGGGCGCACCCGGGCCGCCGTTGAGGAATTTATAGCCGCAGCCGACCGCGAGATCGGCGCGGCAACGGTCGAGTGCCACCTCAACCGCACCTGCGCTGTGGCAGAGGTCCCACAGCATGAGCGCGCCCTTCGCCTGGGCGCGCGCGGTCAATGCGGCCATGTCGTGGATTTCCGCCGTCTTGAAGTCGACGTGGGTCAGGCTCACGACCGCCACGTCGCCGTCGATCGCGCCCACGATCTCGTGCTTCTCGACGAGACGCAGGCGATAGCCGCTGTCGAGGAGCTCGGTGAGGCCCTGGGCGATGTAAAGATCGGTCGGGAAATTGCCCACCTCGGAGAGGATGGTCTTGCGCCCGGGCTTGAGCCGCAAGGCACCCGCGAGCAGCTTGAAGAGGTTGATCGAGGTGGTGTCGATGGCCACGACCTGGCCGGGCCCGGCACCCACGAGGCGCGCGATCTTCTCACCCACGCGGAAGGGAAGCGCCATCCAGCCGCGCTCGCGCCAGCCCTTGATGAGGTCCTTGCCCCATTCCTCCTCGATGACCTCTTGGACCCGTGCCGCCGTCGCCTTGGGGAGCGCTCCGAGCGAATTGCCGTCGAGATAGAGGATTCCCTCGGGAAGGGCGAAGCGCTCGCGCAAGGGCGCAAGCGCATCGCGCGCATCGAGCGCCTCGAGGTCGGCACGGGCGAGGGGCTCATTCTGTCTCATCGCTCGCGGCTCCCGGCCGTGGCGGCGAGGCTAGCTTCTGTGGACATTCGTTTTCCGCTCGTCATTCCGGACAAGCAAATCATCGTGGCAACGATGATTTGCGCGATCCGGAATCCGCGTCCGGGACAGCGCGAGGGGAGGGCATGGATTCCGGATAGCAAGGCTCGCAACCCGGGAAAAGCTCCGCTTTCCCCGGGCTCGCCTAAGCTTCCGGAATGACGCCAGGCCTGAGTGTCCACAGGCCCTAGCTTGGGGAAAGCGGCCGTCGCGCGCAAGGGGCCGGCCGCGGGCTTGCCACGCGGATTGGCCGGCCACAGATTCTTTGTGGCATGCTTTATCGGCGCGTTATAATCAGCGGGCATGGACGATTTCAAGAAGCGCACGCTCGATGACTGGCGAGCCCAGGCGAGCGAGGAGCTCGCGGGCGCCTCGCCCGATAAGCTCGCCTGGGAGACGCCCGAGGGGCTTTGGGTCAAGGCGCTTTACACGGCAGCCGACCTCGAGGGCCTCGAGGCGGCCGCCACGCTGCCGGGCTTCCCGCCTTACCTGCGCGGCCCGCGCGCCACCATGTACGCGAACCGGCCGTGGACGGTGCGCCAGTACGGCGGCTTCTCCACGGCCGAGGCGACCAACGAGTTCTTCAAGCGCAACTTGGCCGGCGGGCAGACCGGCCTCTCGGTCGCCTTCGATCTTGCCACCCATCGCGGCTACGATTCGGACCATCCGCGCGTCCTCGGCGACGTCGGCAAGGCGGGGGTGGCGATCGATTCGGTCGAGGACATGAAGATCCTCTTCCGCGACATCCCGCTCGACAAGGTGAGCGTGTCGATGACCATGAACGGCGCCGTGCTGCCGGTGATGGCCTCCTTCATCGTCGCAGGCGAGGAGCAGGGGGTGCCGGCCAAGAAGCTCTCCGGCACCATCCAGAACGACATCCTCAAGGAGTTCATGGTCCGCAACACCTACATCTATCCGCCCGGCCCCAGCATGCGCATCGTGGCGGACGTGATCGAGTACACCGCCAAGCACATGCCGAGGTTCAACTCGATCTCGATCTCCGGCTATCACATGCAGGAGGCGGGGGCCACGGCGGTGCAGGAGCTCGCCTTTACGCTCGCCGACGGCGTCGAGTACGTGCGCGCGGCCTTGAGCCGCGGCCTCGACATCGACGAGTTCGCCCCGCGCCTCTCCTTCTTCTTCGCGATCGGCATGAATTTCTTCATGGAGATCGCGAAATTGCGCGCGGCGCGGCTCATCTGGGCGCGGCTGATGCAGCCCTTCGCTCCCAAGAATGCCGTCTCGCTGGCGCTGCGCACCCATTGCCAGACCTCGGGCGTGAGCCTGACCGAGCAGGACCCCTACAACAACGTGGTGCGCACCACGATCGAGGCGCTGGCCGCCGTGCTCGGCGGCACCCAGTCGCTCCACACCAACGCCTTCGACGAGGCCTTGGCGTTGCCCACCCCGGCCTCGGCGCGGATCGCGCGCAACACCCAGCTCATCATCCGCGACGAGACGGGCATCCCCAAGGTGATCGATCCCTTGGGCGGCAGCTTCTACCTCGAGAGCCTGACCGTGAGCCTGGCCAAGGCGGCGAGCGAGCTCATCCAAGAGGTCGAGGCGATGGGTGGGATGACCAAGGCGGTCGAATCGGGCATGCCCAAGCTGCGCATCGAGGAGGCGGCGGCCAGGCGGCAGGCGCGCATCGACCGCGGCGAGGAGATCATCGTCGGCGTCAACCGCTACCGGCCCGAGGAGAAGACGGACGTCGAGGTGCTCGACATCGACAACACCGAGGTGCGCGAGGCGCAGGTGCTGCGCCTGAAGCAGGTCCGCAGCAGCCGCGACGAGCGGCGCTGCAAGGCGGCACTCGACGCCCTCGCAGGAGCGGCCGCGCGCGGGGAGGGCAACCTGCTCGAGCTCTCCGTCCAGGCGGCGCGCGCGCGCGCGAGCGTGGGCGAGATCTCGGATGCGCTCGAGCGCGTCTTCACCCGCCATCGCGCCGTGGTGCGCTCCGTCTCCGGCGTTTACGGCGCGGCCTACGCGGGCGACGAGGGCTTCAAGCGCGTCGAGCGCGAGGTCGAGGCCTTCGCCCAGGAGGAAGGCCGCCGGCCGCGCCTGCTCGTGGTCAAGCTCGGCCAGGACGGCCATGACCGGGGCGCCAAGGTGATCGCCACCGCCTTCGCCGATCTCGGCTTCGACGTCGACATCGGCCCGCTCTTCCAGACCCCCGAGGAGGCGGCACGCCAGGCGATCGAGAACGACGTGCACGTCATCGGCGTGTCGAGCCAGGCGGCCGGGCACAAGACGCTCGTGCCGGCGCTGCTCGAGCGCTTGCGCGCGGAGGGTGCCGACGACATCCTCGTCGTCTTGGGCGGCGTGGTGCCGCCCCAGGATTACGAGGCGCTGCGCGGCCAGGGGGTCGCCGCCATCTACGGCCCCGGCACCAACATCCCGCTCGCCGCGAGCGAGATCCTCTCGCTCATCCGCCGCCGGCGCAAGGCGGCGTGAGGCGCCGGCGCATCAATCCTGAGAGTGGCGCCCGCCCCTTGGCCGCATTACCTTCTCCGCCATGACGCCGCCCAAAACGATCACCGGCACGCGCCAGTCCGCCGCGGAAGCCTTCCGCACCATCCGCACGCTCCTGCCCTACCTCTGGCCCAAGGGTGCCACGGAGCTCAAGGTGCGGGTGGTGACGGCGCTTCTCTTCCTCCTCGCCGCCAAGCTCTGCAACGTCTACGTGCCCATGCTCTACAAGCGCGCGGTCGACAGCTTGAGCCAGGGGGCGGGCGGTCACGTCACCGCGGCGGCGGCGGCGGCCGCCGGCGTGCCGATCGCCATCATCCTCGCCTACGGCCTCGCGCGCGTGATGGCGCTCGTCTTCGGCGAGCTCAGGGATGCGGTCTTCGCCAAGGTCGCCGCCCGCGCCATCCGCCAGGTGGCGCTCAAGACCTTCGTGCATCTCCACCGCCTGGCCCTTCGCTTCCACCTCGACCGCCGCACCGGCGGCATGGTGCGCGCGATCGAGCGGGGCACGGCGGGGATCGAGTTCGCGCTCAGCTTCATGCTCTTCAACATCCTGCCGACCCTCGTCGAGATCGGCCTCGTCTGCGGCGTCTTGTGGGCGCTCTTCGATTTCTGGTTCGCCTTCGTCACCTTCGTCACCATCGCGGGCTACATCGCCTTCACCCTCTCCGTCACCGAGTGGCGCACCAAGTACCGCCGCCGCATGAACGAGAGCGACCAGGAGGCGAACACCAAGGCGATCGACAGCCTGCTCAACTACGAGACGGTCAAGTACTTCGGCAACGAGGCGCACGAGGCGGGGCGCTACGAGCAGGCGCTCGCGCGCTACGAGCGCGCCTCGATCCAAAGCAAGGTGACGCTTTCGTTGCTGAATGTCGGCCAGGCGGCGATCATCGCGGTGGGCCTCACCGTCATCATGGTGATGGCGGGAGCGGGGGTCGTGGCCGGGCGCATGACCATCGGCGATTTCGTACTGGTCAACACCTATCTGATCCAGCTTTACATCCCGCTCAATTTCCTCGGCTTCGTCTACCGCGAGATGCGCCAGTCGCTCATCGACATGGAGGCGATGTTCCGCCTCCTCAAGGTCGAGGCCGAGATCGAGGACGCGCCCGATGCGAAGCCGCTTCGGCCGCGAGGCGGGGAGGTCGTCTTCGACCATGTCTCCTTCGGCTACGACGCGCGCCGGCCCATCCTCAAGGACGTCTCCTTCACCGTGCCGCCCGGCAGGACGGTTGCCATCGTGGGGCCGAGCGGGGCGGGAAAATCGACCATCTCGCGCCTTCTCTTCCGCTTCTACGAGGTGAGCGGCGGCCGGCTCCTCGTCGACGGCCAGGACGTGCGGCGGGTGACGCAAGCGAGCTTGCGAGCCGCGATCGGCATCGTTCCACAGGACACGGTGCTCTTCAACGACACCATCTACTACAACATCGCCTACGGCCGTCCCGGGGCCACGCGGGAGGAGGTCGAGGCGGCGGCGCGGCTCGCGCGCATCCACGATTTCATCACGAGCCTGCCCGACGGCTACAAGAGCATGGTGGGCGAGCGCGGCCTCAAGCTCTCGGGCGGGGAGAAGCAGCGCGTCGCGATCGCGCGCACGATCTTGAAGCGCCCGCTGATCCTGCTCTTCGACGAGGCGACCTCGGCGCTCGACTCCAAGACGGAGCGCGAGATTCAGGCCTCCTTGCGCGAGGTCTCGACCGACCACACCACGCTCGTGATCGCGCACCGCCTCTCGACCGTGATCGAGGCCGACGAGATCCTCGTGCTCGAGGACGGGCGCATCACCGAGCGCGGCCGCCACGCCGAGCTCTTGGCGCGCGGCGGCATCTACGCCGCGATGTGGCGGCGCCAGCAGGAGGCGGCCGAGCTGGGCCTGCCGGATGCCGACGAGCTGAGGGCGAGTGCGGTCGGGTAAGGCGCGCATCTCGCTTCTCGAGCTCGTTCAACCACGGAGAGACGGAGGACACGGAGAGGGATTTGCTCCTGGATTGCTTCGTCGGCTTCGCCTCCTCGCAATGACGATCCTAAACCCGTCATCGCGAGCCGACCTGCCTGCGCGAAGCCGAAGCGGCTTCGCTTCGGCGAAGGCAGGAGGCGAAGCGATCCAGACCGCTTCTCCGTGTCCTCCATGCCTCCCTGGTGATCAACCTGTCTCCCATGGCGGCCGTCGCGGTTTTCCGCTAGGAAGGCGCCATGAGCGAGAAGCGCACGACCAAGCCTGACGAGATCGAGCGCTTGGCCGCCGCCGTCGAGCGGGGCGAGCGCCGCGCGCTCGCGCGCGCCATCACGCTTGTCGAATCGACCCGCGCCGATCACCGCGCCAAGGCGGAAGCGCTTTTGGCACGGCTCATGCCGGCAACCGGCAACTCGATCCGCCTCGGCATCTCGGGCTCGCCCGGGGTGGGCAAGTCGACCTTCATCGAGGCCTTCGGCCTCCACGTGATCGGAGAGGGCCGCCGCTTGGCCGTGCTCGCGGTCGACCCTTCCTCGAAACGCGGCGGCGGCTCGATTCTCGGCGACAAGACGCGCATGGAGA
>DASPPM010000123.1:0-6768 GCA_035625535.1 Alphaproteobacteria bacterium | reverse complement strand
TCGTCGCGGCCGAGGCCCGCGGGAAGATCGAGCTCGAGCACGCCGCCGCGCAAGGCGACCGGATAGCCGCCGGGAAGACCTGAGGGACCCGGCGCGTGACCGCGCCAGTCCGCGCCCTTCACGAGTGCGAGCATGAGCGGCACGCCGGAGGCACCCGAGATGTCGATGACCGGCTCCGGCGTCAGCCTCACCTTGCGGAACCTCGCATAGATGTCGGCGACCTCCTCGTCCTCGATCCAGACGCGCGCGGCCGGCCCACTCCGCGCGGCCGGGCCGCTCCGCGTGGCCGCCGGCCGCCGCCAAGGTGCGATCGTCTGGTAATGGGCGAGCACCTTCACCCTCCCCGCCTCGCGTATCCCGAGCTCGCCCGCAAAGGCGCTCGCGAGGATGGCGATGTTGCCGACCCCGCAAGTGACCGGAAGGCCGGCCGACGCGAGCAGCGCGTTGACCACATCGGCGAAGCAGCAGTTGATGAAGGGACAGTGCGGCTCGGTCCGCGCGAGTGCCTGCGCGACACGGGCCGAGAAGAGCGCCTGGAACACGGCCGTCGCGCTCAAGCCGCCCTCGGCCACGAGTTGGCTCCAGCGGTCGCTCTGGCGGCTGATGACGGAGGAGGCCTGGGGCGAGGCGGCCTGGACGACGAGCTTCGGCCGCAGGCCCGCGATCGCGGTCTCAGCCGCGCCCGGAAGCGAGAGATCGACGGTTTCCGCGCAAAAGAGGGCCGGACGCCCGAAGATGGCCGCCCGGGCGTTCGCCGCGGTGCGCAGCCAGTCGAGCCGCTCCGCGTTCCGCCCCGCGATCGCGACCGTGACCGGCGCACCCGCGGTCGCCGCAATGTCGAAGACGATGCGCGCCGCGAAGCTCCCGGTGCCGAAGACGATGATATCGGCTCCTACCGTCATGCGCCCTCTTCCCCCCTTTTCGTTTGTCACCAGCGAGACCTGCCGATAGTTTGTAGCGGACCCGGGAGCGCTTTCCTACCGGCACGCGGAGAGAGGTGGAGCTTATGGCAAAATTCATTCGTCGCGAGCGCCGAGGGCATGCGGCCGTCATCACGTTGGACCGTCCGGAGCTGCTCAATGCGTGGGACGCGGCCATGCGCGACGAGCTGGTCGAAGCCCTCGAGCTCGCGGAGGCGGATCGGGAGGCGCGCGCCATCGTGCTCACCGGGGCCGGCGATCGCGCCTTCAGCGCCGGGCAGGACCTCAACGAGACGGTGGACTTCGATCCCGATCGCGCCGAGCAGTGGATTCGCGAATGGGAGCGGCTCTACGGCGTCATCCGCGCCCTCTCGAAGCCGCTGATCGCGGCCTTGAACGGCGTCGCGGCGGGCTCGGCCTTCCAGGTGGCCCTCCTCTGCGACTTCCGCATCGGGCATCCCGGCGTGCGCATGGGCCAGCCCGAGATCAATTCCGGCATCGCCAGCACGACCGGGCCTTGGATCATGCGCGAGATACTGGGCTTGGCGCGCACCGTCGATTTGACGCTCACCGGGCGCCTCATGGACGCGGACGAATGCACGCGGCTCGGTCTCTTGAACCGCCTCGTTCCGCCCGAGCGCGTGCTGAGCGAGGCGCTGGCGCTTGCCGAGGAGCTGGCGGCAAAGCCGCCCGTGGCCATGAGGCTCAATAAGCAGCGCTTCCGCGAGATGACCGAAGCAGGGTTCCACGATTGCCTCGAGGCCGGCATACGCATCCAGCGGCAATCCTATGCCACCGGCGAGCCGGCCCGCATGATGGAGCAGTTCCTGAGCAAGGGGAGCGCCGGCAAGCGCGCATGACCGGCGACGACGAAGGCTTCATCCATCTCCTTGCGGCAAGAGCCGAGGGCACTCCGGCGCGCAACTTCGCCCGCTTCAACGGAGCGCCCGTCTCCTTCGCGGGCCTCGCGCGCACGGCCCATTCATTCGCTCGCGGCTTGAGGGACTTGGGCGTCGCGCGCGGAGACCGCGTCGCGGTGATGCTGCGCAACCGCCCCGAGACGCTCGCCGTCCTCTTCGGTCTGGCGCGCGCCGGTGCGGTATGGGTGCCGGTCAACGTGCAGCTGCGCGGCGAGGGCCTCTCTTACATTCTCGAGCATTCGGAGCCGCGGCTCGTGATCGCGGATGGCGGGCTCGCGGCGACGGTGCGCGGCTCTGGTGCGGATTTACGCGATCGGCCGCTCCTGACGCTCGGCGAGCCCGCGGCCCCTCTCCGCCTCGAGCCACTCCTCGAGCGCGGCGCGGGCTTCGCGGAGCCGCTTCCCCGCGCCGACGATGCCTTCGCGATCATGTACACCTCGGGTACCACCGGAAAGCCCAAAGGCGTCATCGTCACGCACCGCATGCTGCGCTTTGCCGGCGAGGCGGCAGCCCTCGTCTCCGCCGCAAAAACGGGGGACGTGCTCTTGATGTGGGAGCCGCTCTACCATATCGGCGGCGCGCAGCTCTTGGTACTCCCGCTCATCCGCGAGGCGATGCTCGCCATGATCGACCGCTTCAGCGCGAGCCGCTTCTGGCAACAGGCGCGCGAGTACGGCGCCACGCACATCCACTATCTCGGCGGCATCCTCCAAATCCTGCTGAAGCAGCCGCCCTCCCCGCTCGACCGTAAGCACGGCGTGCGCATCGCCTGGGGCGGGGGCTGCCCGAAGGACGTCTGGCGCCCGTTCATGGAGCGCTTCGGCGTCGAGATCAGGGAATGCTACGGCATGACGGAGGCGTGCAGCATCACCACCTACAACGACACCGGCGTGGTCGGCGCCGTCGGCCGGCCGGTACCCTGGTTCACCGTCGAGCTCAGGCAAGCGGACGGCCGCGCGGCACGTGTGGGCGAGCGAGGCGAGATCGTCGTGCGCACGAGCCGCCCCGGCGCACTCTTCCCCGGCTACTTCCGCAATCCCGAGGCGAGTGCGGCGGCGCTCAAGGAGGGCGCGCTCTATACAGGCGACCTCGGCGCCCTCGATCGAGAGGGCAACCTCGTCTTCCTCGGCCGCCTCGGCGACAACGTGCGCACGAAGGGCGAGAACGTCACCGCCTGGGAGGTCGAGCATGTCGCGGCGGCGCATCCGGCGGTCGAGGATTGCGCCATGATCGGGGTCGCGGCCCAGCTCGGCGAGGAGGACATCATGCTCTTCCTCAAGCTCAAACCCGGCCGGCGCATCGATTTCGCCGAGCTCTCCGCCTGGCTCGGCGAGCGCCTCGCCCCCTATCAGAACCCCCGCTACCTCGCCCTCGTCGACGACTTCGAGCGCACGGCGAGCCAGCGCATCATGAAGCACAGGCTGCCGCGCGACACGCACGGCTGTTGGGACCGCCTCGCGCGAGAAAATTAGTCCCCTCGATCCGGGGAACGTCAGGTTGATTTGGATCAATGCGCGGACGCCCTTGGATCCATGATCACTATAGCGACGCTTGGCGGCCCATTCTGCGCGGGGCGAGGGAGGGTCTTGTGGGCTTGGAATTCATCGAGGGCAACGAGGCCATCGCGCGCGCGGCCGTCAAGGCGGGGTGCCGGTTCTTCGCGGGCTATCCGATAACGCCGGCCTCGACCATCTTGAGCCACATGATGGATCTGCTGCCGAGCGAGGGCGGGGTAGCGCTCCAGGCCGAGGACGAGATCGCCTCGATCGGCTTTTGCATCGGCGCCGCCATGGCCGGCTGGAAGGCGATGACGGCCACCAGTGGGCCGGGCATCAGCCTCTACAGCGAGAATATCGGACTGGCCATCATGGGCGAGACGCCGCTCGTCATCGTCGACGTGCAGCGGCAGGGCCCGGCCACGGGCTCGGCGACCAAGGGGGCCGACGGCGACATCCAGTTCGCCCGCTGGTGCACCTCGGGCGGGCTGCCGATCATCGCGCTGTGCCCGGCCACGGTGGCGGAAGCCTACGAGCTGACCTACCGCGCCTTCAATCTCGCGGAGACTTACCGCACTCCGGTGTTCGTGCTGTCGAATAAGGAGGTCAGCATGACGAGCGAGGCGGTCGATCTCGACGCGATCGAGCTTCCGCCGCTCGTCTCGCGCAAGCGTCCGCCCGAGGGTGTCCCCTACAACCCGCATCAGTTCGAGCGGCCAGACGAGGTACCTGCGCTTGCGGATTTCGGCGCGGGCGCGCTCACGCGCTACACGACCTCGACCCACAACAAGGCCGGCCGCCTGACCGCGGACCCCGAGGTCATCCAGGAGATGATCGAGCACTACGCGGCCAAGATCGAGGCGGCGGCCGACGACATAGCACTCTACCGCTACGATCCCGAGGAAGGCGCCGAGACGCTGATGGTGAGCTACGGCGTCACCTCGAGGGCCGCGCGCATGGCCGTCCGCGAGGCGCGCCGGAAGGGCCGCAAGGTCTCCTCGCTCGTGCTGCAGACGCTCTATCCGGTGCCGGAGCGCGCGCTCAAGCGGGCCTTGGCGGGCGTGCGCCGGGCGGTCGTGCCGGAAATGAATCTGGGCCAATACCGCCGCGAGGTCGAGCGGCTCGCCCCTGCCGGCGTCCGCGTGTCCGGCGTCAACCGAATGGACACCACGCTCATCTCGCCGAGCGAAATCATGGTCCGAGGAGAGCTGTGATGGATGCCGCCGTGCTAGAGACCTACATGAACAAGGAGGCGGGCCCGCTCCCGTTCTGCCCCGGCTGCGGCCACGAGCGCCTGCTCAAGGAGCTGGACCGGGCGCTCGTCAAGCTCCAGCTCGATCCGCGCAAGACCGTCATCGTCACCGACATCGGCTGCATCGGCCTCTCGGATCCCTACTTCGTCACCAACGGCTTCCACGGCCTCCACGGCCGCTCGCTCACCTACGCGACCGGCCTCAAGCTGGCGCGGCCGGAGCTGACGGTGATCGTGCTGATGGGCGACGGAGGCTGCGGCATCGGCGGCGCGCACCTGCTCAACGCTGCGCGGCGGAACCTCGATCTCACGCTGATCATCGCGAACAACTTCAACTACGGAATGACCGGGGGACAGCACTCCGTGACCACGCCGCTCGGCGGGCGGACGGCCACCACGCCCGGCGGCAACGTGGAAGGTCCCCTCGACATCTGCGCCACGGTGATCGCGGCGGGTGCCGGCCGGGTCTACCGCGGCATGACCCATGACGCCGATCTCGCGGACCGCATCGTGGACGGCGTCCGCTATCCCGGCTTTGCCGTGCTCGATGTCTGGGAGCTGTGCACGGCCTATTACACGCCGCAGAACGCCATGAACAAGCGCGAGCTGGCGGCACTCGCCAGCGCCACCGGCATGCGCACGGGCCTCCTCGTCGAGAAGACGCGGGCCGAGTTCGGCGCTGCCTATCGCGCGGCGAGCAAGAGCGCGAAGGTGCGGCCGAGGCTGGTGATCGAGAAGGCCTTCGAGAGCGCCTTGGACCGGCAGGTCGGCATCGTCATCGCCGGCAGCGCCGGCCAAAAGGTGAGGAGCACGGCCACACTCCTGGCCCGCGCGGGAATGCTGTGCGGATTGGATGCGGTCCAGAAGGACGACTACCCGATCACCGTGATGACGGGCCACTCGGTGTCGGAGATCAGCCTCTCGCCGGGGCGGATCGAATACACGGCGATCGACAAGCCGGATTACGTCGCCGTCCTTTCGGAGGACGGGCTCAAGAAGACCCGCAAGTCGATCGGCCGGCTGCCCGAGAGCTGCACGCTCTATGTCGACGAGTCCATGGAGCTCCCCGACACCAAGGCGCGCGTGAGGCGGATCGCGCTCTCGCGGGCGACCAAGGCGCTCGGCAAGCTCACGGCCAGCGTCCTCGCCGTCGCGGCCATCGTGGCGGACGCCAAGCTGATCCCGACCGAGGCGCTCGAGGAAGCCATCCGCCGCTATCAGCCTCCCGCGGTCGCCGAGGCCAACCTGAAAGCCTTGCAGCAAGGCCTGCAGCTGGTGGCGTGAGGGCTCGGCAGCCGCGCTAGGCGTGCTCTCCCCAAGGAAGGGCTGGTTTGACCGGCAAGCCGGGGGATGCCGGTTGAAATGCAATGAAGCGGCAGTTTCTTCGCCTCGCCGCCGAGCGGTAGAGCATGTCCCGTTGATTTGGAAGCAGCCCCCTCACCCTACCCTCTCCCCCTCGGAGGGGGAGAGGGTTGCGTAGGCTTGAGCCGAGACGAAGTCGGCCCCGGATTTAATCCGGGGTGGGTGAGGGGGTGATTCCGCGGCATCGCAACATGGTTAGATCGCGCGCGCCGCCAGAAGACGTGCCGCGCGCGACGCGCGCATGGGAAATGGTCAGGACGCGTAGGCCGGCTCCTCCTCGTCGAGGGCGGCGCGCAGCGCATCGAAGTGAAGCTCCGCATTCACCGCGAAGTCGCCGAACTCGGCCGCCGTGCGTCGCACCATGTCGTCCGTCATGACGTTCAAGGGCCTTCCCGTCTGCATGGCGAGAAGCTGCACCTGGCAGGCGCGCTCGAGGTAATAGAGGTCGTCGAAGGCCTCGGAAACCGTCTGGGCCGCGACGATGACGCCGTGATTGGCGAGGAAGAGGATGCGCTTCTCGCCCATCACCGCCGCCATGCGCCGCCCCTCGTCCTGGGTAAGCGCTATGCCGTTGAAATGGTCGTCATAGGCGAGCTTGCCGAAGAAGCGGGCCGAGTTCTGGTGCACCATCTCGAGCCGGCCGCCCTTGATCGCCGTGAGCGCGGTCGCGTAGGGCATGTGGCAGTGCAGCACCACATTGGCGCTCGGGTGCCGCAGGTGGATGGGCACGTGGATGGCGACCCCGCTCACCGGTGGGAACCCCTCGCCCTCGACCGTGCGGCCGTCCTCGTCGATGGCGATGAGCGAGCTCGCCGTCA
>DASPPM010000122.1:0-2707 GCA_035625535.1 Alphaproteobacteria bacterium | reverse complement strand
GAATTTCCACTGGATGTGGTAGAGGAGCTTCGGCAGCTCGCGGTAGCTCTTGACCGCGGCACGGAAGATTTCCGTGATCTGCTCCTCGTTCGTGGGACCGTAGAGCATCTCGCGCTCGTGCCGGTCGAGGATGCGCAGCATCTCCTTGCCGTAATCCTCGTAGCGCCCGGACTCCTTCCACAGGTCGGCCGCCTGGATGGTCGGCATCAGAAGCTCCTGGCAACCCGCCCTGTCCTGTTCCTCGCGCACGATCTGCTCGATCTTCTTGAGCACGCGGAAGCCGAGCGGCAGCCAACTATAGATACCGGCGCTCGCCTGTCGAATCATGCCGGCGCGCAACATGTAGCGGTGCGAGACGATCTGCGCCTCGGCCGGGTTCTCCTTGAGGGTCGGCATGAAATACGCGGAGAGTCGCATCCTGCCCTCTTTTCGTGGCCGCACTCCGACGGGCCCGGGGCCTCAGGCGTTCGACAGTGGGCCGGAATGTAGGCAAAGGCCCGTGCCATGGCAATGGCGCCGAGCGCAGCCGAAGCGGCGCGCCGACGGCATGCGGCACGCGTCTTCCCGCGCTCGGCACGATCGCCCCCAGGGGATTACACTGATCACGTTCGGCTGAGCAAGGCGGCCGGCATTTCCCGAGCCTCGGGTCGGTTTGCTGCAAAAAACGCCAAGCTACTGCGATTATTGCCGTTTTTCATTGCAATCGCCACTCGCCTTGAGCATGATGCCAGATGCCGCATGGGAGGCGCCCAGCGCCTTTTCCAGGCGGCCAAGAAGGGGCTCGTCTCGCGAGGACGGCCACAAGTGTACGGAGGAAAACTCGGCGTCGTACGAAAGAGGCAACTCATCCGCTCGCAGAAAAAATATCCGTAACGCCACAGAAAATTTCGACGACGCAGCAGGGCAAGGCTCCTCGGGAGCGCTTGCCCTTCTTTTCAACGAACGACGGCGGCGGCTCTCAACTATGCTCGCAGCCACGGCGGTGAGAGCTTGGCGATGCGCTTGAAGACGGGACAGCTTTCCCGGTGCGCGCCCTTAAGATAGCCGATCGACATCAGGAACTCGCCGGTGATCTCTCCCCCGGTGAAGACGAAGGTCGCTTTGAAGAGCTTGATCCATTCGTCCTTCGGCAGCGGGTGATGGGCGGCGAGCCAGGCGGCGAACGAGCCGTGGCTCACCCGCAAGCGCCGGATGCGCTTCGCGTTCTCGATCACGGCTGCGACCTTGAGCCGGTTGCGGATGATGCCCGGGTCGGCCAGGAGGCGCGCCTCTTGGCGCTTGCCGAAGCGGGCGACGCGGTCCACCTCGAAGCCGCGGAAGGCGCGCCGGAAGCCCTCACGCTTCTTGAGCATGGTGAGCCAATTGAGCCCGGCCTGGTTGATCTCCAGTGCCAAGCGCTCGAAGAGCTCGCGCTCGCCCGTGAGAGGAAAACCGTACTCCTCGTCGTGGTAGGCGCCGTGCCATTCGTGGCCGGGTGCGATGTCGCAATAATGCGAACCCATCTCAGCCGTTGCGGAACGAGATCAGGTTGGTGGATGCCAAGCCGTACGCCATGCCCCAAAGCAGGACCGCGATTCCAGTCGTGACCAGCGCCTTGAGCCACAACTTCGGCCGCGTAGGCGCGCTCGTCGCGTGACCCTTCTCGACCTGGCCTTCATCGGGAATGCGCACGCCCCAGGGCAAGACCATGAACAGAACCAGCCACCAGATGATGATGAAAGTGACAAGTCCCTCGAACCAGTTCATCGCCTGCGGTCCTAGAGCAATATCCGACGAAGCGGAATCGCCCCCTCACCCAGCTTGGCCTAAGCTCGCTACGCTCGCTAAGGCTGCGCAACCCTCTCCCCCTCGAAGGGGGAGAGGGTAGGGTGAGGGGGCTGCTTCCACCGAAATGGATTCCATTCTAGACCTCCTCGAGCTCGACGAGCGTGCCGCAAAGGTCCTTCGGATGGAGAAACAGCACGGGCTTGTCGTGCGCGCCGAGCCTGGGCTCGCCGTCGCCAAGCACGCGCAGGCCGCGGGCCTTGAGCCGATCGCGCGCCGCCAGGATATCGTCCACCTCGTAGCAGACGTGGTGGATGCCGCCTGCCGGATTGCGCGCCAAAAAGCCGGCGATCGGCGAGCTGTCGCCATAGGGATGGAGGAGCTCGATTTTGGCGTTGGCGAGCTCGACGAAGACGGTCGTCACCCCATGCGCCGGCATGTCGACGGGTGCGGAGACCTTGGCGCCGAGCGCATCGCGGTAAAGTGCCGCCGCCGCCGCGAGATCGGGCACCGCGATCGCCACATGGTTGAGCCTGCCGATCATGCTTTGCGTCCCAGCCTCGGGTTTCCTCTCCGCCCGCGGCCATTATACACGGACGAGATGCACGTCGATCGCCGGCTTCTTGCCGCGCGCCAGGCGAATGCTCCTCCGGATGGCCAGCCTGACGGTTTCCTTGAGCGCCTCGTCGTCGTTGCGCATGGCCTTGGGCAGGCCCTCGATCGCCGCCGCGATCGCCTCGCGCGCCCGGCTCGCAAGCTCGGCCGTGCCCTCGTCGCCGGCCAAGCCCGGGAGGGCGATCTGCGGGTCCGCAACCAGATCGCCATGGCCGTCGACCACCACGGTGGCAACGGCAGCACCATGCCAAATCAGGCGCGTGCGGCCCTTCACCACCTCTCCTGCCGCGGGCACGAGCGTGGTGCCGTCAAGCGCCAGCCGCCCCGA
>DASPPM010000121.1:0-4119 GCA_035625535.1 Alphaproteobacteria bacterium | reverse complement strand
TGTTGAACGCGGCGCTGGCCTACATCAACGTGGTGGAGGCGCAGGCGCTTTTGGAGCTCAACATCTCGAACGAGCAGGTGCTGACGACGCAGCTCGAGGCGACGCGGGACCGCTTCTCGGTGGGAGAGGTGACGCGGACGGACGTGTCCCAGGCGGAGGCGCAGCTCTCGGCGGCGCATGCGGGGGTTGAGGCGGCGAAGAGCCAGCTGGAGATCGCTCAGGCGAACTACCGCAACGTGGTGGGGGCCCAGCCGGGGCAGCTTATCGATCCGGGCGAGCCGCAAGGATTGCCGGCGACGCGGGACGAGGCCTTGGCGCTGGCGCAGCGGGAGAACCCGAGCGTGACGGCGGCGATCTATACGGAGCGCTCGGCCGTGGCGAACGTGGACGTTCAGCTGAGCGGGCTCTTGCCGAGCCTCTCGCTGCAGGCGATCCTGGAGAAGAGCGAGCAGCAGGAGAGCCGGATCGACGATACCTCGGTGGCGCAAATCCTCGCCGTACTGTCGCTGCCGATCTATACGGGCGGACTGGTTGAATCGCAGGCGCGCCAGGCCAAGGAGCAGGTGGGCGCGAGCCGGCTGCAGGTCGAGGTGGCGCAACGCCAGGCCATTCAAAACGCGGCCAACGCGTGGGACACGCTCTTGAGCGCGCGGGCGCAGGCGGTCTCGTTCCAGGACCAGATCAGGGCCAACCAGGTGGCGCTCGAGGGCGTGCAGCAGGAAGCGCTCGCGGGGCTGCGCACGGTGCTGGACATCCTCAATGCGCAGCAGGCGCTTCTGACCTCGCAGGTGAACCTCGTGCAGTCGCGCCACGACGCGATCCAGGCGGCCTTCAACCTCTTGAACGCGACCGGCCGGCTCACCGCGCGCGCGCGTCAGCTCCCGGTCGAGTACTACGACCCGACCGTTCATTACGAGGACACCCGCGGCAAGTGGCACGGCATCGGCGATCCGGTCGAATAACGTCTCGCCCCGCCCGCGAATTCTTGTTATCTTGCTGTGCCTTATGGCTGCGATTGCGGGAGAGGGGCGGATGATGCTGGCGGATAAGGCCTCGCGATGAGCGAGCGGAGGAGCGAAGAGCCCTCGATGGAGGAGATTCTGGCCTCGATCCGCCGGATCATCTCCGAGGACGCCGGCGCGCCGGGTGCTTACGGGGGGCCGCCCGCCGAGGAGCGCAAGGACGAGGTTCTCGAGCTCACGGACGTGTTGCAGGAAGATGGATCGGTGAAACGGCTGGAGAACGAGCCCGCGGCGGCGGCGGGCGATGCGGCGTCGGGTGCCGCTCCGGTGCCTGGGGCGAGTGCCGCCCCGAGCGAGGGCGGGCTCATCTCCGCGGCAGCGACGGCGTCCTCGACGCGCGCGCTCTCCGAGCTCGCCACTGCGGTGGCGCGGGAGGAGGTAGTCAAGGGGGTCGATGTTCCGCTCGGCACCTCCTCGCACACGCTTGCGGAGATCGTCACCGAGCTCTTGCGTCCGATGCTGCGCGAATGGCTCGATCAGAACCTGCCGGGCCTCATCGAGCGCCTCGTGCGCAAGGAAATCGAAAAGCTGGTACGCCGCGCCCAGGACCGCTAAAGTCCGGCCCGGTTGCGCGCCGTCGGAGCTCGCTTCGCGAAATCCCATGGCACTCGGGACACCCGCGTTCCACCCTCGGCATTCATCCGTGACTCTCTCTTTGCGACGATGCAGCAGAAGCCATGCTGGACAAGACCTATCGGCCGAGTGAAGTCGAGAACAGGCATTATCTCGCGTGGGAGGCATCGCACGCCTTCCGCGCCGAGGTGACGTCGAACAAGCGGCCCTACGTGATCATGATGCCGCCGGCCAACGTGACCGGCAGCCTGCACGTGGGCCACGCCTTCACTTTCACGCTCCAGGACATCCTCATCCGCTTCCATCGCATGCGCGGCCGCGACGCCTTGTGGCAGCCGGGCACGGACCATGCCGGGATCGCCACCCAGATGGTGGTCGAGCGCCGGCTCGAAGCCGAGGGCACGACGCGCGACAGGCTCGGCCGCGAGGCCTTCTTGAAGCGCGTGTGGGATTGGAAGGGGCAGTCGGGCGGCACCATTTTGCGCCAGCTGCGGCGCTTGGGTGCCTCCGCCGACTGGTCGCGCGAGCGCTTCACCATGGACGAGGGTCTCTCGCTTGCCGTGCGCAAGGTCTTCGTGGAGCTTTACAAGGAGGGCCTCATCTACCGCGATAAGCGCCTCGTGAACTGGGATCCCAAGCTCCACACGGCGATCTCCGACCTCGAGGTGCAGTCGCGTGAGATCAAGGGTAAGATTTGGTATCTCAAATATCCGATCGAGGGCGAGAGCGGCCGCACGATCACGGTCGCGACCACGCGGCCGGAGACCATGCTCGGCGACAGCGGCGTGGCGGTGCATCCCGACGATCGGCGCTACAAGGAGCTCGTCGGCCGCCATGCCCTCCTGCCGCTCGTCGGGCGGCGGCTCAAGATCGTGGCCGACCTCCACGCCGATCCGGAAGAGGGGAGCGGTGCCGTCAAGATCACGCCGGCGCACGACGTGAGCGATTTCGAGGTCGGCCGGCGCCACGGCCTCGAGTTGATCAACATCTTCGACCGCGACGCGCGGCTCAACGACAACGTGCCCCCCGCCTACCGCGGCCTTTCGCGCGAAGCGGCCCGCGCCAAGGTCGTCGCCGACTTGACGGCCCTCGGCCTCGTCGAGCGGGTCGAGGACCACCTCTTGATGCTGCCTTACGGCGACCGCTCCGGCGTGGTCATCGAGCCCTGGCTCACCGACCAATGGTACGTGGATGCCAAGACGCTCGCCGCACCGGCGATCGAGGCGGTCAGGAGCGGCCGCACCCGCATCGTGCCGCGCCAGTGGGAGGCGGTTTATTTCGAATGGATGAACAACATCCAGCCGTGGTGCGTCTCGCGCCAGATCTGGTGGGGCCATCAGGTGCCGGCGTGGTACGGGCCCGACGGGAAGACCTTCGTCGAGATGACGGAGGACGCGGCCAAGCGGGCCGCAGCACTCCATTACGGGCACGAGGTCGAGCTCAAGCGCGACGAGGACGTGCTCGACACCTGGTTCTCCTCGGCGCTGTGGCCGTTCTCGACCCTCGGCTGGCCGGAGAAGACGGCCGAGCTCGCGCGCTACTATCCGGGCGACGTGCTGGTCACGGGATTCGACATCCTCTTCTTCTGGGTCGCGCGCATGATGATGATGGGCATCCACTTCATGGACGATGTGCCGTTCCGCGACGTCTATATCCACGGCCTCGTGCGCGACGAGCGCGGGCACAAGATGTCGAAGTCGAAGGGCAACATCCTGGACCCGGTCGACCTCATCGACTCCTACGGCTGCGACGCGCTGCGCTTCACGCTCGCCGCAACCGTCGCCGAAGGCCGCGATCTCAAGCTCTCGGAGAGCCGCGTCGAGGGCTACCGCAATTTCTGCACCAAGCTTTGGAACGCGGCGCGCTTTTGCGAGATGAACGGATGCCGGCCCGCGCCCGGCTTCGCTCCGGCCGCGGCGAAGGAGACGATCAACCTCTGGATCGTGAGCGAGCTCGCCGAGGCGGGGCGCAAGGTGGCGTTGGCGCTCGAGGAGTACAAATACAACGAAGCCGCACAGGCGCTTTACCGCTTCACCTGGAATCTCTTCTGCGACTGGTACATCGAGTTCGCCAAGCCCATCCTCATGGGTACGGACGAGGCAGCCAGGCGCGAGACCCAGGCCACGGCCGCGTGGGTGCTCGACCAGCTTCTCCACTATCTCCACCCGCTCATGCCTTTCATCACCGAGGAGCTCCATGAGCAGCTCGGGGGCCGGCCCGGCGCGCGGCTCATCACTGCGCCCTGGCCCGCGCCCGGCGACGAGCTCGTCAACCCCGAGGCGCGGGACGAGATCAATTGGGTGGTGCGCGTGATTGCCGAGATCCGCTCCGTGCGCGCGGAGATGAACGTACCGCCCAAGGCGGAGCTTCCGGTCGAGATGCGCGGAGCCGGTCAAGAGACGCTGAAGCGCCTGGAGCGCAACCATGGCCTCATCGAGCGCCTTGCCCAGGTTTCCGTCAAGCAGCGAGGCCGCACAGCACCGGCCAAAGGCAGCGTGCAAGTGCTGATCGGCGAGGCGACGTT
>DASPPM010000120.1:0-4204 GCA_035625535.1 Alphaproteobacteria bacterium | reverse complement strand
CGGACGCGAAGAAGCGCGGCGCCAAGATCGCGGCGGGCGGCAGCCGGCGCGGCAATCAGGGCTTCTTCTTCGCGCCCACCGTGATCACCGACATCCCCGAGGACGCGCGCATGATGAAGGAGGAGCCCTTCGGTCCCGTGGCGCCGATCACCCCCTTCAAGAGCTTCGATGAGGTCGTCGAGCGGGCGAACTCGCTCCCCTTCGGGCTTGCGGCCTACGCCTTCACCGGCTCGAACAAGACCGCGACCTTGATTGCGGACGCGCTCGAGTCGGGCATGGTCGGCGTCAACACCTTCGCGATCTCCACCCCGGAGACGCCCTTCGGCGGGATCAAGGAGAGCGGGCACGGCCACGAGGGCGGCATCGAGGGCCTCGAGGCCTACACCAACAAGAAGTTCGTGGCGCAGGGATAGCGCCGCCGCTCATATTTCATGAATCCCCTCTCCCGCTATGCGGGAGAGGGAGGCGCCCGCGGCCGCAAGGCCGCGGGAGGGTGAGGGATTACTCCAACATCGGGCCGCCCCTCACCCTTCCCATCCCTTCGGGACGGGCCCCTTCCCTCTCCCGCAAGCGGGAGAGGGAGCTCACGCTCAGCGCCCGCCCGCCGGTGTCGCGGCACCCACCCCTTTGAGGAATTTCGCGAGGCGATGCTCGCCCGAGGTCACGGGCGCGTACTTGGGCGGATTGCCCGGCCCCGTGCAGCTCGGCAGGCATGCGATAACGGCGTCGTAGTTGGGCTGATAGAAGAAAACGATCGATTGCCTGCGGCTCCCCGCCGCTGCCTCTTGCGGCGGATTGACCACGCGGTGAAGCGTCGAGATCCAGCGGTCGTTCGTCCAGCGCATCATGAGATCGCCGATGTTGACGACGAAGGATTTCGGCACGGCCACAAGAGGGGTCCATTCGCCGCGGCGGTTCAAGACCTCGAGCCCGCCCGGCGCGTTCTCCGATTTGAGGATCGTCAGCGCGCCGAAGTCGGTGTGGGCGCCGGCGCGGAGCTGCCCGGGCTCGGGCGGCGTCGTCTGGTCGGGATAGTTGATGACGCGGATGCCGCTGATGTGCCGGTCACACTTGTCGGCAAAGAAATCCTCGGGGAGCTCGAGCGCGAAGGCGAAAATGCGCATGACGACGGCGCCGAGGCGCTCGAGCGCGCGGTAGTACTCCGTCCAGATCGCGCGCAGCTCCGCGGGCCGGGCCGGCCAAATATTGGGGGCGAAGCTCGGATAGGCCGCCCTACGGCGGTAGTACGCCTCGTCGGGCACGTCGACCGGACCGATGGCGAAGAACTCCTTGAGATCGGTGACCGCCTCCTTGCCCAGGCTGTAAGCGAGATTCTCGTCGCCGAAGCCGATATAGCCGCGGCTCTCTTCGGGCTTCGACCGCTTGACCGCGAGCTTCTCCGCCAAAGGCAGGTCGAAGAAGCGGCGCGACACGTCGTACATCCGCTCTATGAGCGCTTCGGGCACCCCGTGGCCGACGATGGAAAAGAAGCCGATGTCGGTGCAGGCGCGCCCGACCTCTGCCGCCACGGCCTTCTTGCCTTCGCTCGAGCCCGCCATGAAGGGGGCGATGTCGATCACGGGAACCGTCGTGAGCATCCGTTCCTCTGCTTGATCTTCCCACGCAATCGAGCCTGTCGCCATCATTGTGAAGAGAAGCGAGACGCCCGGTCAGAGTGAGAGGATGGTGCCCTCGAACGGCAGCCGTCCCTCGCGGTCCTCGATCTCGATGACCCAGAGGTCGGGATCGTATTTGCGGTTGCGCGCGATATAGTCGTCGGCTGCCGCTTCAGCTACGGGCTCGGCGCCCGTCCCCCTGATCCAGGCGCGCATGCCGCGCGCGTCCTGCGTCTCGGCCAGGACCGTGCAGCCGCCGCCCAGGCGGTTGAGCTTGACCAGCACGCTGCCGCGCGTGGCATCGCCCTTGTGCACGACCGTGACCGCGATGCCGGCCGCATTGCCGCGGCGGATGCAGGCCTGCACCCAGAACTCCGTCTTGAGGCGCGCCTCGCTCATGCGCGGCTGCCCTCGCAGTGCGGGCGCGGCGGGGTCGCGCGAACGGGCTCCCCCTCAGTCGGCACTTGCCGCCGCGGGCCGCGGCCGCGCCGTGCGGCGCCGCACCTGCATGACCGTGGGAGCCCCCAAAGCGAAGGCGACCGCGGCGGCGACGAACACGCCGTGGGGTAGGTGATGGTCGATGAGCGCGCCGAAGAGGAGCGGTGCCGCCGAGGAGCCGAGATCGAAGCCGGAATAGACGAAGCCGAAGATGCTGCCCATTCCGCTCCCGGCCGCGGCACGGCGGATGATCACGTCGCGCGAGGGCGCCGTGATGCCATTGGCGATGCCGGCAAGCGCCATCATCGACGCGATGAGGGCGGCGGGGCCCGCGACGAGAGCCACGACGAGAATGAACGTCGCCGCCGTCACCATGCCGGCCATCGCCACCCTGTGGTGGCTCTCGGTACGGTCCGCAAGCAGGCCGCCAAATGCCGTGCCGCCGGCCATGCCGACGAGATAGGCGGTGAGCGTGAAGGTGGCCGCGCCGAGCACCAAGCCGTAGCCCGAGCTCAAGGCCGCGACCGCGAACGTCTGCACCCCGCCTCCGGCAAAGGCGGTCAGGACGAAATAGGCAAAGCCCATCATCACGACCGGCGAGCCGATGACGGCGAGGTAGCCGGAGAGCCGCGGCACGCGCGCGGCGGACACTGGCTCCGAGCGCTGACTGTAGGCGAGGTGCGCGCGGTTGGCATGGACGAGCGATGCGGTCGCCAGCGCATAGAGCCCGATGGCGAGGAGCGCCAGGCGCCAGCTGGTGTAGGCCGCGACCGCGGTGACGAACACGGGTGCGGTCGCGAAGCCGAGCGTGCCGCAAAGCGCGTGGACGGCAAAGGCGCGGCCGAGGCGCCCTTCGCTCACGCGGTGGCTCAAGATCGAGAGATCGGCGGGATGGAATGCGCTGTTGCCGAGGCCCGCGAAAAAGGCAAGCGGCAACAGCATCCAGTAGGAGGTGATCAAGCCGGCCAGCGCTAGGCTGATGCCCATGGTCACGATGCCGGCGACCAGGAGGCGGGGCGCGCCAAAGCGGTCGACGAGAACGCCTGCAAGCGCCTGGCCGAGGCCGGAGGCGGTATAGAAGACGGTCATGACGAGGCCGAGCTCGGTGAAGCTCACCCCGAATTGCGCGTAGAGAATGGGAAAGAGCGGCGGCAGCGCCAGCTGCATCAAGTGGCTCGAGAAATGTCCGGCGCCGACGACGGCGATGATCCGCACATCGCGATTGCCGCGCGCCGCCGATGCGATCGCCGTCATCCCGTTCCCTCCGCCTCGAGGCGGCATTCTAGCGCGGGCGCTCGGGCAATGCCCAGTATTGCCGGAATGGCTGCCATGCGCGGTCCCTCACCCTTCCCATCGCCTTCGCGATGGGCCCCTTCCCTCTCCCGCAAAGCGGGAGAGGGTGGCGAGCGTAGCGAGCCGGGTGAGGGATGGCTCCGAGGCCCATCGCTAAAAATCCTTGGCCAGGCGCAACGCTTCAAAGACCGCGGCGTGGATGTTGCGCGAGGCGACCGCGTCGCCGATGCGGTAAAGCGCGTAAGTGCCGGCCGGATTGCGCACGAGCGCCTGGGGGCGGTTCGCGATGAGCGCGTCGTGGTCGATCTCGCCGAGATTGCGCGAGCCAGCCTTGAGCGCGAAGTAGAGCTCGTCGAGGGGCAGGGTGCCGTGCTCGACGACGATCTGATCGACTCTGCGCTCGCGATGCGACTTGTCGTATTCGTTGAAAAAGACCGCGACGAGACGGTTGCCCTCGCGGCGGATGCGCTCGAGCCGGTGGTTCAAGGTGACGGCCACGTCGTGCTCGGCGAACGCCTTGAAGTAGGCGGGGTAATTGGTGCCGCCGACCTCGGGGGCGAGGATGCGCTCGGGCGTCGCGATCTCGAGGCGCGAGCCCGCTTCGGCGATGAGCTCGGCCGCACTCATGCCCGGGTGCGCGCCGTTGTCGTCGAAGAGGATGACGCTCTCGGCGGGCTTGGCAGCGCCCGAGAGGATGTCCCAGCTCGTCGTCGCGAGTTCGGCGCCCTCGTCGAGGAAGGACGTGTTCGGCACCCCGCCCGTGGCGACGACCACAATGTCGGGCTCCTCGCGCAGCACGTCCGCCGCCTCCGCATAGGCGTTGAAGCGCATCTCGACGCCGTCGCGCCGGCACTCGG
>DASPPM010000119.1:0-14518 GCA_035625535.1 Alphaproteobacteria bacterium | reverse complement strand
AATCCATTTCGGTGGAAGCAGCCCCCTCACCCTACCCTCTCCCCCTTTGAGGGGGAGAGGGTTGCGCAGCCTTAGCGAGCGTAGCGAGCTTAGGCAAAGCTGGGTGAGGGGGCGATTCCACTTCGTCGGATATTGCTCTAGGAGGCGAGCCGTGCCATCAGCGGTGATCATCGGCCCGTCCTTTCGCCGGCGGTTGCGTCGGCGGTATGTCCAAAGCTACAAAGCCCAGGCGCCCTCTCGACCGCTCCCAGCAGATTGGCACGACACGGGGAGAAATCATTGTCTTTATTGAGAATTTTGGGCATTGCCGGGGCGGTTTGGGCATTTCCTGCGTCGTCCGCGTCCCCCTCCTTCAGGAGGAGAGGGAAAGGGTGAGCAGGCCTCAGGCTCGACGCCAAGCAAGGAGCCGCACGCACATGACGAACGCGACCCTCGACAAGCACAAGCTCGGCTGGATCGGCCTCGGCCGCATGGGATTCTCGATGGCCTCGCGCCTCTTGAAGCGGGGCTGCGAGCTTGCCGCCTACAACCGCACGCGCAGCAAGGCCGAGCCGCTCGCCCCTCTCGGCGCCAAGATCGTGTCGGCGCCCGCGGAGCTCGCCGAACGCGACATCGTCTTCACCATGGTCTCGGCCTCGCCCGATCTGCTCGAGGTGCTCTCCGGCCCCGCGGGCCTGCTCTCGCAGAAGGGCAAGGCGCCCAAGATCATCATCGACTGCTCGACCGTCTCCCAAGAGGCCTCGGCCGAGGCGCGCGCGCGCGCCGCGGCGGCGGGTGCCGCCTTTCTCGCAGCCCCCGTGAGCGGCAACGCCAAGGCCGTCAAGGCGGGCCGGCTCAGCCTCGTCGTCTCGGGTCCCAAGACCGCCTACGCGGAGGCCGAGCCCTATCTCGCGGCCCTCGGCCAGGGCGTCAGCTACGTCGGCGAGGGCGAGCGCGCGCGCATCGTCAAGATTTGCCACAACGTGCTGCTTGGCGTGATCGCACAGTCGCTCGCCGAGATCACGGTCTTGGCCGAGAAAGCAGGCGTCAAGCGTCACGCCTTCCTCGACTTCGTCAACAAGAGCGTGCTCGGCTCGGCCTTCAGCCGCTACAAGACGCCGGCCTTCGTCAACCTCGACTTCACCCCCACCTTCACGCCCGTGCTGTTGAGGAAGGATCTCGATCTCGGCCTCGCCGCCGCGCGCGAGCTCGCGGTCCCCATGCCGCTCGCGGCCGCAGTGCGCGAGATCGTGCAGAGCCTCATCGGCAACGGCTACGTGGACTGCGATTTCGCGGCCCTCCTCGCACTCGAGGCCAAGGCCGCGGGCTTAGCACTCGAGCCCGAGAACGTCGCCGTGAGCGACGGGCTCGAGAGCAAGGCGTAGCGGCATCTCGCCGCCGCCTCAGAGCCCCAGATACGCCTGCCTGATCTCGCGCCGCGCCCTGAGGTCGGCGGGCGCGCCTTCGCTGAAGAGGCGCCCGTCGGCGATGACGTAGGCATGGTCGCTCGTGGCGAAGGCGAGATGGGCGTTCTCTTCGACGAGCAGGATGGTGAGCCCGGAAGCCTTGAGCACCTTGACGCGCGGGAAAAGGGCGAAGACCTGCTCCAGGCGAGCGGCGAATTTGCGCGCCGCGACTGTCAATCCGGATGCCCCCTTCCGTTGCATTGCCTGCCCCCTTGATCTTTCTCGATTTCACCCCTTGGCGCTCACCTCCGGCGCATGGGGGCGTGGGAGGGCCCGCTCAAAAGCGCCGGATGGCATAATGACCCACTTTCAGCATTTCACTTGACTTCCGGTAGTATCATTGAAAGAATATATATCGTTGCGTGCATATACCTCGCCCGCATCGGATTTATGAGTTGTCTGTCAAAGTTTATCGCGGAAAACGGGAGGGCTCCAAGATGGCTGCGTCACAACCCCACTCGGCGGAAGGCAAAAAGATCCTTGCTGAATTGAAGGAGAAGGGAATAACCGACCTTGACGGTCTCGTCAGAAAAATCACCGCGGATAGGCCAGCAGCTGCTCAGGCAAGAATGCTCATTTGTAACAGTCAGCACTGGTGCATCGTCGTCAAGCCACTAGGTCAGTGAATTATCGTCGATTCGACGCTCGTTGCACGCAGTCCGCCGATGGGGCCGGCTGCGGCGACGTGCTGGACCCATAAGCGCTTTCGGTCGGAAACAACGGGAGGGCCGTGCGATGGCTGAGACACATCCCCACTCGGAGGAAGGCAAGCAGTTCCTTGCTGAATTGCGGGACAAAGGAATAACCGACCTCGACGCTCTCGTCAGAAAACTCACCGAGGATAAGATGGCTGCGCAGGCGGACAGAATGATCATTTGCAATAGAAACCATTGGTGCATCATCGTGCCCAAATAATAAATCGCCGTCGACACCGGCGCTCTAAGGACAACCGCTCCCGCGCAGCCGAAGGGACTGGAACTGCAGATGCTGCCTGCGGGGATGGTGCCGTCAGCGGTTGCCGAGAGATCTGTCCGGTGGATACACGACAATCTCGGCTACTTCGATCCTTTCGCCAAGTCGTCGATCTCGCAGGATCTCAGGCATAAAGCGCTCGCCGAGCTTGTCCTTCTTTGCCTTCTATTGAGGCGTCACGAGAATTTTCGCTCGCTGCCCGAAATACGCGACGTCATGGCCTTCGTGGCTGGCCTGAACGAGAACGCATTTTTCGAGGCGAGTCTCTGCCGATGGAACGACGCCCTCGTTCCCGTTCTAATTCTAGCGGCCACGCTTGAGGCATACGGACTGACCTCGGAAAATAATCGACGGCAAATGATCCAGCGGATCGTACGACACAGCAACGTCTGCATCATCGAGCGAGTACCCTACCGGCAACTTGAGTTGCGGCACATTTTGGATGCGGGCGGCTTTGCGCATGGTCTCCCCTCTTATCGTGAATTGTGGAGCCGTACCCTCCTAGCACATCGGCCAAACCTGATGTTCTTGTCCGATGACGACGTCTACAGCATCACGCATGCCCTGTTTTACGTGAGCGACTTCGCTGCGCGCAGCATCGACTTCCTCTCTCCACAAGAGGTTGAGCACATCCACGAAGCCGTAACTCACTTGCTGGGAGTGTACATTCGCCGCAAGAACTGGGATTTGGCAGCCGAGTTGTTGGCCGCGGAGAAATGCTTGGGAAGGACATCCCGTCACTCGGTGATGGGCTGGCGGCTGTTGATGGAGACGCAGCAGGCCGATGGCCGCATGGATGGGCCATATCTGAAAAAATTGGCCGATAACGAGCGGGATGCGGAGCACCTGTTCGACGCTTGCTATCACACTACTCTGGTCTCCGCGTTGGCAGGCGTGGTTTGGAGTAGGCGGAGTTGACGCTGGTTCGGAACATCATTGAGCGGTTCTTTGTAAAATCGCCTCCGCCACTCCTCTTGGGAGATCCGCATTGCAAAATGGCGAGATCGGCAGAAGCTTGCATGCCGCGGAAACTTGGCTTCGCGGCCTCTCCGTGGTGTTGCGCCAGCGCAATTTTTCCGAGCGCTCGCTGCAATGTCTGTTGGGACTTTGGATTTGTGAGCGTGCGCTCGATCAGACCCGGCGCGACGGTCCTCGAGAGCTGGCTGCCATCATTTCGAAACAATTGGCTCCGCTGCAAGAAGCCGCGATTTCATCCTTCGATTCGAAGTTACTGCTTCTTGCTCTCTATATCGTAAGGAAATGCGGCTATCCGGCCCATGCGTTGGAGAGCTACGGCAGAAAAGTTGCAGGTGCGTTTCGTCAATATGCGGCAACGCATGATGATCACGTCGGCGAGCGCATTGTTCTGGCCCGTCTCGGCTTGAGCAACTACCCGTGCAACATTGCCGTTGATCCATCGGTCACGCATGCTGCGGCGCACGACGTCTTGCGCGGCGATCTTGAAGCGATACGCAACCTTTATGCCCGAATTTGCGCGGCGACGCACTTTGGTACGCAGGAGTGTCGGTGGTTCCGCGGGCGGGGGCAAATAGCATTTGTGATACGGGTCCTGCTCATCGATGCGTTGAATAGTTACGATCTGGCCACGGGCGCGATGCTGCTTCGGCTCGCCGCCTATTTGGGTCCGGCCAATGAGGCCGTGATCCGGGACGCGCAGTCCTTCTTGCGACTTCAGCAGCTGTCGGACGGCCGTTTTGGCCAATATGATCTCCACGCGGAAGCGCTGCGCGACGCCGGGTTGGACGCTAGCCTGGATCTGTATCTCCCGCTGACCGTCTCGTGCGTATGGGCGCTCGCTGAATCGGCAATTCCCGGTTTCCGACTGTTCTCGCTATCATCACTGCAGCTTTAAGAAGACACCGCTTACGAATTGGCTCGCCGCCACTTGAACACGACAATCGGCGACTCGCAGGACGCATTTTGATCCGACCGGCCCAGATGGGCGGCGAGCCACCCCTTCGCTCTTCCGCAAGCGCGAGATGGGCTTCTTCACGTCCTCATCCCCGCGCCACCCCGATGAGCCGGTCGAGTGCCGCCGGATCGCTTTTGAGCGCGGCGCTCGCGCCGTCATAGACGATGCGGCCGCGCTCCATGACGACGGCGCGCGGCGAGAGCTCGAGCGCCAAGCGCATGTTCTGCTCGACGAGCACGAGCGTGAGCGAATCCTTCTCCCGCAGGCGCCGCACCGCACGGGCGAGCTCCTCGACGATGACGGGGGCGAGACCCTCCGAGGGCTCGTCCATCAGCATGACGGAGGGGTTGCCCATGAGCGCGCGGCCGATGGCGAGCATCTGCTGCTCGCCGCCCGAGAGCTGATGGCCGCCGTTCGTCTGGCGCTCGCGCAAGGGCGGGAAGAGCTCGAACACCGCCTCCGTCGTCCACGGGCCCGGGCGGGCGGCGACCTCGAGGTTCTCGCGCAAGCTGAGCGAGGGGAAGATCTCGCGCTCCTGCGGCACGTAGCCGAGGCCCGCGAGCGAGCGGCGGTGCACGGCGAGACGCGAGATGTCGCGGCCCTTGAAGCGCACCGCGCCGCGGTGGAGGCTGGTATGGCCCATCACGGTCGCGAGCAGCGTCGTCTTGCCGACGCCGTTGCGCCCGATGATGGAAATGCTTTCCCCCTCGCGGACGCTGAGGCTCACGTCATCGAGCACGACGGTCTCGCCGTAGCCGGCCGAGACCCCTTCGAGCTCGAGTGCCGCCCCGGCCTCAGCCATGGCGCGCCTCTTCCCGCACTTCCTCGCCGAGATAGACGGCGCGCACGCGCGCGTCCGCGGCGACCTCCTCGGGCGAGCCCTCCATGAGCACGGCACCTCCCACCAGCACGGTGATCTCGCGCGCGAAGCGGAACACCACGTCCATGTCGTGCTCGATGATGAGGATGGCGATCTCCTCGTCGAGCCGCTCGAGCACGTCCAGGATGAGATGGCTCTCGCGCGACGACACGCCGGCCGCGGGCTCGTCGAGCAGGAGCACGCGCGGGCGCTGCGCCAGCGCGAGCGCGATCTCGACCAGGCGCTGGCGGCCGTAGGCCAGCTCGCGGACCGGCTTGAGCGCGTCCTCGACCAGCCGGTGCGCCGCGAGATGCTCGAGCGCCTCCTCGATCACCGCCGGCTTGGAGCCCGCGGGCCGAAAGAGGTTGTTGCAGGCGCCGGTGCGCTCGCCGATCGCCAGGCAGAGGTTGTCGAGCACGCTCAAGCCGCGGAAGAGCTGATTGATCTGGAACGTGCGCGCGAGGCCCCGCCGCGCGCGCGCCTCCTGGGAGAGGTGCGTGATGTCCTCGCCGCCCAACAGCACGCGGCCCGCCGACGGCTTGAGCACGCCCGTAATCAGATTGACGAGGCTCGTCTTGCCGGCGCCGTTGGGTCCGATCAGCCCGCGGCGCGCCCCGCGCGGAAGGGCGAGGCTGATGTCGCGCGCGACGGCAAGCGCGCCGAAGCTCATGCTGACCCCGCGCGTCTCGAGCGCGGGCGCGCTCACGGCGAAGCGCTCCGGCTGAGGAGCCGGCCGAGGTCCTCGAGCAGCCCCAGGAGCCCCCTCGGCGCGAAAAGCACGGTCAGCACGAGCAGAAGCCCGATGCCGAACTGCCAGAATTCCGGGCTGAGCTTGGCGAGACTGTCCTCGAGCAGCATGTAGACGGCAGCACCCACGAAGGCGCCGTAGAGGCGCCCGGCGCCGCCCAGGATGAGCATGACGAGGACCGCAGCCGAGCGGTCGAAGCCGAACACGCCGAGGGTGACGAAGGCGTTCGCCTGTGCGAAGAGTGCGCCCGCGATCCCCGCAATGGCGGCGCCGATCGTGTAGGCGACGACCAGCCGGCGATGCACCGGCGAGCCGAGCGCGTGCATGCGGCGCACGTTCTCGCGGATGCCGGTGAGCGCCTGGCCGAAGGGCGAGTAGACGATGCGCCGCACGAGAAGGAAGACGAGGAACAGCACCGCGAGCGCATAGAGGTAGGTGGTATGGCCGTAGAGGTCATAATCGAAGCGGCCGAGAAGCGGCGCTATCGTGATCCCGGTGAGCCCCTCGAAGCCGCCCGTGATGTCGGCGCGCGCATTGCCGAGCTCCTGCAGCATGATCGCGGTGGCAAGCGTCAGCATGAGAAGCGTCAAGCCCCGATAGCGCAGGAGGAACCAGCCCGAGATGCAGCCGACGAGGGCGGCGGCGGCACCCGCCGCAAGGAGGCCGGTGATCGGCTCGCCCCAACCGTAGCGCGCGCCGAGCATGCCGGCCGTATAGGCCCCGGTGCCGAAGAAGGCCGCATGCCCCAGGCTCACGATACCCGCATATCCGAGGATGAGGTCGAGGGAGAGCGTGAAGAGCACCATGATGAGGAGCTGGGTGCCGAACGCCAGGTGGCCGGGGAAGGCGAAGTAGGCGAGGACGGCGGCAAGCCAGGGCAGCGCCTCGGCCGCGCGCAACCGGTGCCGCCGCAGCAGGAACGCCGCCGCGCGCGCGCGCGCGTCCTCGAGCGGCTCACTCGCGACCATAGAGCCCTGCCGGCTTGAGGAGCAGAAGCAGCACGGTGATCGCGTAGATGAAAAAGCCGCCGCCGTCCGGATAGAGATATTTGCCGGCGTTGTCGAAGATGCCGAGCACGAGGGCCGCGAGCACCGTGCCCTTGATGCTGCCGAGCCCGCCCACCGCGACGACGATGAGGAAGAGCACGAGGTACTGGATGGCGAAGCTCGGCGTGAGGCCGAGGAGGTTGACCGCGAGCCCGCCGCCGAGCGCCGCGAGCCCGCTGCCGAGCGCGAAGGTGAGCGTGAAGAGCCGGTCGACGTCGATGCCGATCGACTGGGCCATGCGTCGGTTGTCGACGGCGGCGCGGATGCGGGCGCCCAAGCTGGTGCGCTCGAAGCCAGACCACAGCCCCGCGATGAGGACCGCGCCCACCGCGATCATGAACACCCGATAGCCCGGAAAGACGCCGATGCCGAGGTCGATCTGCCCCTCGAGATAGGAGGGCACTTTGACCGGCTTCGGCACCGGGCCATAGAAGAAGGTGTAGCCGGCGACCGCCATGAAGGCGAGGCCGATGGTGAGCAGCACGTGGTCGAGCTCGCCCGCGCCATAGAGCCGGCGATAGAGCAGGCGCTCGATGACGACGCTCGCTCCGCCCACCACCATGAACGCCACTGCGAGCGCCAGGAGAAAAGGCACGCCGTGCCGCACGGTCAGGGTCACGGTGAGATAGCCGCCCGCCATGGCGAAGGCGCCGTGGGCCAGATTGACGAATCCCATCAGCCCCATGGTGACCGAGAGGCCCACGGAGATGACGAAGAGAATCATCGCATAGGCAAGGCCATCGAAGAGAATGCTGACGGCGACGTCCGCGACGTGCTGCACCCGCGCCTCTTATGAGCGGCTAACGCCGCCGCCCTCGCGCGCGGCAGCGGTGCCATGGGCGGAGAGCGATGTGTCGAGAGCGCTCAGCTCCCGCACTTCCCGATCTTGAGCTCCTTGCACGGGTCCTTCACCGCCGGGATGGTCTCGAGCACCTTCACGCCGAGCTTGCCGCTGGGCAGCCTGACGACCTCCTCGACATGCTCGTCCTGGACGATGTCGCGCGTGTCCGGATCGATGGTGATGCGCCCGCGCGGACTGTCGAAGCTCCAGCCGCGCAACGCCGCCATCACCTTGTCCGGGTCGAGCTTGCCGTTGAGCGTCTTGATCACATGGAAGACCGCCGCCATGCCGTCCCAGCCCGCGACCGACATGAACTCGGGCGTCGAGTCGGGGCCGTAGGCATCGCGCCAGTCCTTAACGAAGGCCTTATTCGCGGGATTGTCGTAATCGGCGGCATAATGGCCCATGGCGATGAAGCCGACCGCCGCGTCCCCCATGGCCTGGAGCTTGGTATCCTCGATGACGTCGCCCGGGCCGAGTATCTTGATGCCCGCCGCCTTGAGGTTGAGCTCGCCAGCGGTCTTGACGAGGGCCGCGGCGTGCACGCCCGAGGGCACGAAGACGTAGAAGCACTGCGGCTTCTCGTCCTTGACGCGCTGGAGGAAGGGCGTGAAGTCGGGCACCTGCGAGGGATTGCCCATCGGGATCGCGTCGATGACCTTGCCGCCCGCCGATTCGAAGCCCTTGGTGAAGGCCTCGAGCTCGTCCTTGCCGGGCGGGTAGTCGGTATAGCCCACCGCGGCCGTGGCGCACTTGAGGGTTTTCGCGGCATAGGTCCCCATCGGATAGCCGGACTGCCACATGGAGAAGGAGGTGCGCGCGATATAGGGCGACAGGTTGGTGATCCAGGCCGTGCCCGCGTTCACGATGATCATCGGCACCTTCGCCTGCGTCACCACCGGGGCGCTGGCGATCGCGTCGGGCGAGAAGATGAAGCCGATCAGCAGATTGACGTTGTCCTGCGTGATCAGCTCGGTGACCTGAGTCTTGGCCCCCGCCCCCGTGGGCGGGCCCGAATCGCGCTTGATCATCTCGATCTTGTTGTCGCCGAGCTCCTTCTGGTGAAGCTTGACGTAAAGCTCCATGGCTTTCGTGATCAGATCGCCGAGCTCGGCATTGACGCCCGAATAGGTCAGCACCACGCCGAGCTTGATGGTCTCGGCCCTGGCGGCGGTCGCCACGGCGAGCGCAAGCGCAAGGCTTGCCAATAGCGTGAAAAATCGCATTGCGTCCTCCCAGTTCGAGCCTTCCGGCCTTATGCGTTGAGGAGAAATCATAGCAGGCCGGGCGCGCCCCCGCCAAGGGCCGCCGCGCCCTTGCCTCTTGCGGCTCGCCGCGGATCGCAGCTAACCTGGTGCCCTATGCGATCGCTCAGCCGGGCTCGACGATCTCGATCAAGGACGAATTTGCGGTGAAGGGCATCCGCCTCCAGAACGACGCCGCGCCGCCCACCGTCACGGGGGCGACGGACGCTTTGGCTAGGGGGCTGGCTTATATCGAGGGGCGCTTCGTGCCGATCGCCGAGGCCAGGATCTCGGTGCTCGATTTCGGCTTCACGCGCTCGGATGCGACCTACGACGTCGTCCACGTCTGGCAGGGGCGCTTCTTCCGGCTCGAGGCACACCTTGAGCGCTTCTCTGCCTCGATGCGGAGCTTGCGCCTGGCGCCGCCCGAGAGCCGTGCGGAGATGCGCGCCATCCTCATAGAATGCGTGCGCCGTACGGGCCTGCGCAACGCCTATGTCGCCATGGTGTGCACGCGCGGCCAGCCGCCGGCCGGCAGCCGCGACATGCGTCTTTGCCGGAACCAGTTCATCGCCTATGCGCTCCCCTTCGTCTGGCTCGCGACACCCGAGCGCCAGGAGCGCGGCATCCACGCGATCGTCAGCTCCTACGTCCGCATCCCCGCGCGCTCGGTCGATCCGCGGGTCAAGAACTACCACTGGCTCGACCTGGTGCAGAGCCAGTGGCAGGCCTATGACCGCGGCGCCGACGTAGCCATCCTCCTCGACCTCGAGGGCAATGTCGCGGAGGGTCCGGGCTTCAACGTCTTCGCGGTCTCGGACGGCAAGGTGGCAACACCGGAGGCGGGCATCCTTGAAGGGATCACGCGCCGCTCCGTGCTCGAGCTCTCAGCCGCCCTCGGCGTGCCGGCCGCGGCGCGCCCCCTTGCCTCATCCGAGCTGGCCGAAGCCGACGAGATCTTCCTCTCCTCGACGGCGGGCGGCATCATCCCCGTGACGCGCCTCGACGGCCGCATTCTCGGCAACGACGTGCCCGGCCCGCTCACCATGCGTTTGAGGGAGGCCTACTGGGCGCTGCACGAGAGCGATCCGGAGGCCGTTGCGGTACCCTACGAGTGAGGGCCTGGGCAGGGGCGAGGGCGATTGACACCCGGCGACCGCCCTGTGATTCTCCCCCGGTGCGCGATGGCGCGGAGGGGGTCTATCTCGGAAGGGGAATTCGCCATGAAACTGATGAGCTTCAAGCACAAGGGCCGCGAGAGCTATGGCGCCGTCGTGGACGGAGGGGTGGTGGATCTCGGGCGCCGTCTCGGCAAGAAGTTCCCCACCTTGAAGGCGCTCCTCGCCGGCAACGGGCTCCCTGCGGCGCGCCGCCTCGCCAAAGGGGCGAAGCCCGATCTGCGCCTGAGCCAGGTGAGCTTCCTCCCGGTCATCCCCGCTCCTGACAAGATTCTCGCGATCGGCCTCAATTATGCCGATCACGCGGCCGAGGCCGGCGTCAAGGCGCCGAGCAAGCCCGTGGTCTTCGTGCGCTTTGCCAACAGTCACGTGGGTCACGAGCAGGCGCTCGTGAAGCCCAAGGAGTCGGAGCAGTATGACTACGAGGTCGAGCTCTGCATCGTGATCGGCAAGCGGGCGCGCCGGGTCGCGGCCAAGGACGCGCTCAAGCATGTCGCTGGCTACACCATCTATCACGACGGCTCGGTGCGCGATTGGCAGTTCCACGGCTCCCAATTCACGCCGGGCAAGAACTTTCCCAAGTCCGGCGCCGTGGGTCCGTGGCTGGTGACGAGCGACGAGCTCAAGGACCCCTCGAAGCTCAGACTCACCACCAAGATCAACGGGCGGACCTTGCAGGACAGCACCACCGCCCAGCTCATCTTCCCGGTCGAGGAGCTCGTCGCCTATTGCTCGGGCTTCACCACGCTCGAGCCGGGCGATCTCATCCCGACCGGCACGCCGCACGGCGTGGGCTTCGCCCGCAAGCCGCCTGTCTTCATGAAGAAGGGCGACGTGGTCGAGATGGAGATCGAAGGGATCGGCGTCCTGCGCAACAAGGTCGCCGAGGGCTGAGCGAGGGCGGTGCCGGAGCCTGCCGCGGGCTTGCCCGCGACCAAGGTCCTGTTGCCCGCCCGCGCCCGCTTTGGCACACTCGATCGCGGCGTGCAAGAGAGCGCCTGGAGTGGGGCCGGATGCCGGTTGAGCCTCGATCAGACCGTCTCGTGAGCGCGTTCAGAAGCTTGGCCCTCGGCTTGGCCCTCGCGTTTGCGTTTGCGGCATGCGAGAGGAAACCGACCACGCAGGCGCCCTCGCCGTCAACGGCGGCGGCTCCGGACAGCGCTTCCCCGCCCGTCTACCGCGTCGGCGACAGTCTCACCTTCGAGGAGAACGGCGACGAGCGCCCGATCTTCGTCACCGCGGTAAACGGCGACGAGATCAGCTGGATCGACAACTCCAATGCCAAGTGGATCTCTTTCCGCGATCCGACCGTTCCGCCGCGCTCCGAAACCCCTGCTGGCGGCGGCCCGGCACTCACGCGCACCTTCGATCCCGCAAATCCCACCGTCTTCCCTCTCGTGGCCGGCAAGCAAGTCTCCTACAAGGTCGTGACACAGGAAGGCGACGCTCCGCCGCGTGAGGAGCGCGAGTTCTGCGAGGTGAGCCGGCCTAATAAGATTACGGTCGAGGCGGGGACCTTCGCGGCGTGGCAGATTGCCTGTCGGCGCGGCGAGGTCAGCGAGACGCTTTATTACGCGCCCGAAATCGGCGCCGTCGTGCTGCGCGAGCGCGATGCGGGCGCCAAGGTCGAGCGCTTTACGCTCACCGATTACCAGAAGACCGGCGTGCCTCCGCCACAGGTTGCGGCAGCACCAAAGCCAGGGCGGGAGGGCGAGACGGGAGCTGCCGCAGGAGGGCAGGCGGCGGCGGAGTCCGCCGCGGCGCCGGCAGCGCCCGCTCCGGTGCCCACGACCGCCGTCGCCGAGACGCCGTTGACACCACCGCCAGCCGAGGGCGAGCCCGCGGCGAACGAGGCCGGCCAAGCGGCGCCGGCCGCCGCCGCCGCGTCTCCCGCTACTCCTGAGGCGGCCACGCCGACAAAGCCCGCATCTGCGGCAAGAAAGCCCGCGGCGGCACCCGCCGTGACCGCGCAGGCGACGGCAGCCGCGCCTCAAGCGAAGCCGCCGGCGGCCGCAGCGTCCCAATTGGCGGCCCTACCCGGCCCCGCAGCCGGGGGCGCGCCACCGCGCGAGAGCGCTACCGGAAAATATCTCGTGCAATACGTCTCGTTCCGCTCGCCCGCGGAGGCAGGCCGCGATTGGAATACGCTCCGCGCACGTCTTCCGCGGCTCCTCGGCGAGCTCAAGCCGCGGATCGACACCGTCACCACCGTCGGCGGCATGCGGGTCGCGCGTCTCTCCTTGGGTCCCTTCGAGAGCGAGACGCAGGCCAAGGAGCTCTGCGCCGGCCTGCGCGCGGCCGGGCCCGACTGCTGGGTGCGGCCCCTCAAGTAGCGGCGGCCGCGAGCGCTCACCTCAAAACGACGACTCGGGCTCCGCGAGAAACGCCGCCTCCTCCGGCGTGGTGGCACGGCCGAGGGCGGCATTGCGGTGGGGGAAGCGGCCGAAACGCCGAATGATCTCGGCATGGCGCCTGGCCGTTTTCATGACGCCCCTGGTCTCGGGAAAGGCCTCGAGGGCCGCGAAGAGCTCGAGCGCGCGCTCCTGGTCGGCCGGCAGCTCGCTATGCTCGAAAGGGAGATAAAGGAAGAGGCGCTCGGCCGGCAGCAACGCGCGGTCATCCCCGCGCGCGACACCGGCCGCGGCTACGCCGCGCGCCTTGGCATCGCACGCGTAGGCGCGCGCCTCGCCGCGGAAGATATTGCGCGGCACCTGATCGAGAAGGATCACGAGGGCGAGCGCGCCGCGCCCGGTGGTGGCCCAGCCGTCCGAGGCGCCCGCCCACGCGGCCTCGTGCGCGCGCGCGAGCACGCGGCGCACCTCGTCATCGAAGGCCGGGTCCTTCTCGAACCAGACCTCGCGCATGCGGCCGTAGCCAGGCGTCCCCGGGGCGGCGGCGAACCAGAAGGCAAGCACTTCCTCGGGCGTCATCGAGAGCGCTCGCAAAGACGCCGTCCGAGCGCTCCGCGCTCAGCCGCGCGGCGCCGTGTTGCCGCGCTGCTCGCGCCAGAGGCCGAGCTTCTCCTGCACCGGTCGGTCGGAGAAGCTGAACAGCACGGCGTCTTCGCTAGGCTCGTGGCGGTACCAGGACCAGCTCGGCACCACGAAAACATCGCGCGGACCCCACTCGAGACTCTCGTCGCCCACCTGGGTACGGCCCCGCCCCTCGACGCAGGCGAATATGGTGCCGTCGGTCGAGCGATAGGGCAGTGCTGCGAAGCCTACGGGGATGAGCTGCATGAAGGCGCCGATCGTCGGCATGGCATAGTCGCCGTCGACCGGATTGACGTAGCGCACCTTGAGGCCGTGGCAGGCATCCCATTCCTCGCTCTTGCGCATGGCCTCGAGCGCAGTGCGCGTGCGGGCGTAGGGGTAATTGAAGACGGGCGAGCATTTGCCCTTGGCCGCGTAGCCGTCGGGCAGGATGCCTTGGCCGTAGCGCGCGAGGGAATCGCCGAGCGGGCGCGACAGCGGCTGGCGATCCTCGGGATAAGGCTCCATGAAGCTCGTATTGAGGAAATTGACGAGCGGCAGGTCGAGCCCGTCCATCCACACCATCGGCAGCTCGCTCTCGTTGCCGTGGTCATGCCAGGTCCAGGGCGGGGTGATGACGAAATCGCCCTCGCTCATGACCGTCTTCTCGCCGTCGACCGCCGTATAGGCGCCCTTGCCCTCGATGATGAAGCGCAGCGCCGAGGCGGCATGGCGATGGCTCGGCGCCACCTCGCCCGGGAGGATGAGCTGGAGCCCGGCAAAGAGGCTCATGGTGATGCGCGAGAGCCCGCGAAGGGCGGGATTCTCGAGCACGAGCACGCGGCGCTCGGCCTCCTTCGCCGTGATCAGCCGGCCGGACTCGAGGATCGCCGGACGGATCGCCTGGTAATGCCACACGGCGGGCACCTCGCGCACGACCGGCTCCTTGGTGACGAGGCCGCGCAGGACCTCCCACAGAGCCGTCATGTTGCCCGCGGCAATGCGCGCGTAATAGGCCTCGCGCTCGGGCGTGCGCTGCGGTTGCGCTTCCATCGCTCGACCTCCGTTCCCGGCCGGCCCGCCCCCAAGACCGCGCCGCTCGGCGATTCTGGCATATCTTGGCGGCGGGCGCCTATCTTGATTTAGACCACGGGCTCGCTATCGAAGGCCTCGAGGTCGGTCGAGAGCTCGGTGAAGCGGGCCGCGAATATTGTTGACGAGGATGTCGAGGCCACCGAAGCGGCGGTGCTGCGGCAAGGCCGAGCGGTGCCGGTGGACTG
>DASPPM010000118.1:0-2963 GCA_035625535.1 Alphaproteobacteria bacterium | reverse complement strand
GCTGGTCATGCGGTTGACGCGGAAATGGCGGTACATGCGCTCGAAGAGAAAACCCCGGAGAGCGCGGTCGTTCTCCCGCATCTCGGCGGAAAATGCAACGACGGCGCCGCCCCATGCGCGAACGTCGGCGGCACTCTGGGGCTTCGCCTCATCAAGGCGCCGGCGCGTCTCGGCCAGGAGATCGTTGACCATGTGGTCGATGAGGCGGCGGATCGATTCGTGGATGAGGCGCGAGCGCTCGAGCGCGGCGTAGTGCCTCTCGACCGCCTTGAAGGTGGGGCCGACGAGCGGAATGGCCGAGAGGTCCTCGATATTGAAGAGGCCGGCGCGCAGACCGTCGTCGATGTCGTGGTTGTTATAGGCGATGTCGTCGGAAAGAGCCGCCACTTGCGCCTCGGCGGACGGCCAGCTGGCCAGCTCGAGATCGTGCTGCGCGTTATACTCGGAGATGCCCTCCGGGATGGGGCCGTTGGCGTTGTCGCCGGCAAGCGGGCCGTTGTGCTTCACCACTCCCTCGAGCGTCTCCCAGGTGAGGTTCAAACCGTCGAACTCGGCATAACGCTGCTCGAGCCTGGTGAGAATGCGCAGCGTCTGCGCATTGTGATCGAAACCGCCGAAGCTCTTCATGGCTTCCTCGAGCGCCTGCTCGCCGGCATGCCCAAAGGGCGGATGGCCGAGGTCATGGGCCAATGCCAGCGCCTCGGCGAGGTCCTCGTTGAGCTCGAGCGCGCGCGCGATCGAGCGCGCGATCTGGGAAACCTCGAGGCTGTGGCTGAGCCGCGTGCGGTAGTAATCGCCCTCGTGAAAGACGAAGACCTGCGTCTTGTATTTGAGGCGGCGGAAGGCCGCGGAGTGGATGATGCGGTCGCGATCGCGCTGATAGGGCGTGCGCGTCGAGCTCTCCGGCTCCTTGACGAGGCGGCCGCGGCTCTTGGCCGGATCGCACGCGTAAGGTGCCAGGAGAGTTCCGCTCATGGCGCCACCCTACAGGTGCCGCCCGCCGCAGGCAACGCGCTGCCGCCCTCATGGGCATAAGACAAGGCCGGCGAGGAGAGCCCTTTGGACCTGCTGCTGCGGCAAAATGGGGCTCGAGACCGAGGCAAAAGGGCCGGCCGGCACTACCGGGGCTTCATTGACAAAGCCTTGGGGTGGGCTAAATAGGAAGGCGCGCGCGGGCCAGGAAGTGCTGCCCCGAAACGAGGAGCCGGTCCGATCATGACGGACATTGCCGTCACCTCCGAGACGCCGACCGTGGCGATCAGCGAGAATGCCGCCAGGCGCATCGCTGAGCTCTTGGCGGCGGAAGACAATGCCGCCCTTGGCATGCGCATCGCCGTCTCCGGCGGGGGCTGTGCCGGATTCCAATACGCCTTCAGCTTCGACGATGCCCGCAACGCGGACGATCGCGTCTTCGAGCGCGGAGGCGCGCGCGTGGTGGTCGACGAGGTCTCGCTCGAATTTCTCAAGGGGGCGGAAGTCGATTTCGTCGAGGACCTGCTCGGCGCCTATTTCAAGGTGCACAATCCGAACGCTACCTCGTCCTGCGGCTGCGGCAGCTCGTTCTCAGTGTGAGAGCTGTGGCATTCGGCGTGCCGCTCGCGCAGCGGATCTCACGCGACCCTTGAGAAAAAATCCGACAAGAGGGCGCTCGGCACCCGACAAATCATGCTATGACAGTGCCGAGATGTCTCCCGCGCGCCGAGCGGAGCCGGCTCTTGCTCAAGATCGCCACCTGGAACGTCAACTCGGTCAAGGCCCGCCTCCCGCATCTCCTGCGCTGGCTCAAGGAGGCAGCCCCCGACATCGTGCTGCTGCAAGAGATCAAGGTGCAGACCGCGGACTTCCCGTCGCTCGAGATCGAAGACCTCGGCTACAACACCGCCGTGGTCGGGCAGAAGAGCTATAACGGCGTCGCCATCCTCGCCAAGCGCCCCATCGAGGTCGAGCACAAGGCATTGCCGGGCGACCGAGAGGACGACCAGGCGCGCTACCTCGAGGCGATCATCGGTACGCTCAGGGTCGCCACGATCTACCTCCCCAACGGCAATCCGGCCCCTGGCGAGAAGTTCGCCTACAAGCTCGCATGGATGGCGCGTCTCAAGGCCCATACGGCGCGGCTGGTGAAGCTCGACGAAGCCTTCGTGCTGGGTGGCGATTACAACGTGGCTCCCGCGGACAAGGACGTTTACGACCCGGTCGCCTGGAAGGACGATGCGCTCTGCCGGCCCGAAAGCCGGGCCCAGTTCCGCGCCCTCCTCCACCTCGGGCTCACGGACGCCTTCAGAGCCCTTCACCCCGAGCCGCACCGCTACACCTTCTGGGACTATCAGGCCGGACGCTGGCAGCGCGACGAGGGCCTGCGCATCGATCACCTCCTGCTCTCGCCCCAAGCCGCGGACCGTCTCAAGGATTGCGACATCGCGCGGGAGCCGCGCGGCTGGGAGCGCGCCTCGGACCACACGCCGGTCTGGGTCACGCTCGCGGACTGAGGGACGAACGAAGGGAACGCACTGAAAGGAGAGCAACATGGCCACGCCGATGCCACTCGAGGGCGGCTGCCTCTGCGGCAGCGTGCGCTACCGCATCTCTCTTGAGCCCCACCATACCGGCCACTGCCATTGCAGCATGTGCCGCCGCGCGGGCGGAGCGCCTGTGGTCACTTGGATCACCCTCAAGGAGCAGGGCCTCGCCGTCACCAAGGGCACGCCGAGCTGGTACCAATCCTCGGATCACGGGCGCCGCGCCTTTTGCCCGAGCTGCGGCACTCCGCTCTTCTTCACCTCGACGCGCTACGCAGGCTATGTCGACGTGACCGCCGGCAGCCTCGACCATCCCGAACGCGTGACGCCGGACCGTCACGTCTATGCGCCGGACCGTATCCCTTGGCTCATCATGAACGACGGCTTGCCGCGCCACGTGGGCGACAGCCGCTCGCCGCTCGTGGCGGAGCGCTGATCCCTGGC
>DASPPM010000117.1:0-21897 GCA_035625535.1 Alphaproteobacteria bacterium | reverse complement strand
AGCGCGGGGGGCCGGTGGACGGTGTCTGAGGAAGAGATCAGCGAGGACGCGCTGCTCGGCGGCCGCGTGCGGATCGCCCAGCTCGCCGCCGGCTATCGCGTCGCCATCGATCCGGTGCTCCTTGCCGCCGCGGTGCCGGCGCGCGCGGGCGAGCAGGTGCTCGACGTCGGCACCGGCGTGGGGGCTGCGGCACTCTGCCTTGCCACGCGCGTCGCGGGCTGCCGGGTGGCCGGGCTCGAGGTGCAGCGCTCGCTCGTGCGCCTTGCCAACGACAACGCCAAGCTCAACGGGCTCGACGACCGCGTCGTGGTGATGGAGGGCGACCTCCTGCGCCCGCCGCCGCGCCTGGCACCGGGCAGTTTCGATCATGTCATGACCAATCCGCCCCATCTCGAGCCCGGCCGCGGCACGGCGTCTCCAACGCCCGGCAAGGTTGCAGCCAACGTCGAAGGCGAGGCCCAGCTCGGCGCCTGGCTCGCTTTTTGCCTTGCGATGGTGCGCCCGAAGGGAAGCGTTGCCGTGATTCACCGTGCCGACCGCCTCGATGCGGTGCTTGCAGCACTTTACCGCAAGGCAGGCGAGATCGTCGTCTTTCCGCTGTGGCCGATGGCGGACGGCCGCGCCGCGCGACGCGTCATCGTGCGCGCGCGCAAGGACATCGAGACGCCGACCCGTCTGGCCCAAGGCCTCGTGCTGCATCGTCCGGACGGCCGCTTCACCGAGGCCGTCGAGGCCATCCTGCGCCGGGGTGCGGCGCTCGAGCTGTGAGCCCGCGCCTTCACGACTGGGGGCGATGGTTGGAAAGAGAAATTCAGCGCCTTAGGCATTTAACATGACGCTTTCTAGCTGGCTCGATCGTTTGCCCCTGGGCGCGTTGCGCACGCCCGCACCCCAGGTCGCCGTGGTGCGGCTTGCCGGAGTCATCGGTCCCCTCGGTCCCTTGCGCGGCGGGCTCAGCATCGCCTCGCTGGCGGCGCCGCTCGAGCGCGCCTTCCGCATGAAGCCGCTTGCGGCGGTGGCTTTGGCGCTCAACTCGCCGGGCGGGGCGGCGACCCAGTCGGCGCTCATCGCGGCGCGGGTTCGCCAGCTCGCCGAGGAGAAGGAGGTGCCCGTCATCGCCTTCGTCGAGGACGTCGCGGCCTCGGGCGGCTATTGGCTCGCCGCGGCCGCGGACGAGATCTACGCGAGCGAGACCTCGATCGTCGGCTCGATCGGCGTGATCTCGGCTGGCTTCGGCTTCCACGAGCTCATCACACGCCTCGGCATCCGCCGCCGGCTCTACACCGCGGGCGAGCGCAAGGCGATGCTCGATCCGTTCCTCGAGGAGAACCCGGCGGACGTGGAGCGTCTCAAGGCGTTGCAACGCGAGGTGCACGAGGCCTTCAAGGCCTACGTGCGCGCGCGCCGCGGCTCCAAGCTCAAGCTGCCCGAGGAGCAGCTCTTCAACGGCGAGTTCTGGACAGGCAAGCGCGCGCTCGAGCTCGGCCTCGTCGATGGGATCGGCGATCTCAGGGCGACCTTGCGTCGCCGCTTCGGCGACAAGGTGCGTCTCCGCCTGGTCGGCGGCGAGCGCGGCTGGCTCAGGCGCCGGCTCAGGCTCGCGGCGGACTCCGCCGGTCAAACCGCAGCGCCGGCCGAGTGGGCGGCCGAGCTTCTGTCCGCCCTCGAGGCGCGCGCGCTTTGGGTCCGCTTCGGGCTTTAACCCCAGCATCGTCATTGCGAGGAGGCGCAGCCGACGAAGCAATCCAGAATATCTTACTCAATGCTGGATTGCTTCGCCTTCGGCTCGCAATGACGAACGCCGCTCCTCACGCCAAATTGGCGTTGACGAAATCCCAGTTGACCAGCTTGTCGAGCCAGGCGGCGATGTAATCGGCGCGCCGGTTCTGGTAATCGAGATAATAGGCGTGCTCCCACACATCGATGGTCAAGAGCGGCCGCATGCCTTGGGCGACCGGTGTGTCCGCGTTCGCGGTCTTGAGCACGTGCAGCGCCTTGTCCTTGTCGGCCACGAGCCAAGCCCAGCCGCTGCCGAACTGGGTCAAGGCCGCGGCCGAGAACTCCTTCTTGAAGCCGTCGTACCCTCCGAAGGAGGCCGCGATGCGCTCCTTGGCGGCGCCGCTCGGCTCGCCGCCGGCGCCTGGCCGCATGCTCTGCCAGTAAAACGCATGGTTCCAGGCTTGCGCCGCGTTGTTGTAGATCGCAGTCCGGTTCGGATTGACGAGCGTGCTCTTGATGATCTCCTCGAGAGACTGGTTCATGAAGTCGGTGCCCTCGATGAGCTTGTTGAGATTGTCGACATAGGCGCGATGGTGCTTGCCGTAGTGGAAGGACATGGTGCGGGCGGAGATCACCGGGTCGAGCGCGTCCTCGCCGTACGGCAGCGGTGGCAGGCTGAAAGGAGCTTTCTGCTGCGCAAAGGCCAGCTTCGGCAGCGGTGCCACGGCCCAGGTGGCGAGCGTGGCGGTGGCTGCGGCGAGCAGGCGCCGGCGCGTGAGGCCGGCCGTCGAATGGACCTGAGGCATCGCATCCTCCCTGAATTGCATGTCGAAGCGAGGGCAGGATCATAGCCTAGACCGGCTGCGGCGGCCATACGGCCGGCGCGCGCCGCCGCGCACCTATTGCATGAACCAGCCGTGACTCACCACGACGGATTGCCCGGTGAGCGCATTGGTGGGGAAGGCGGCGAGGAAGACCGCGAGCTCGGCCACGTCGGCGGTCGTGGTGAACTCGCCGTCGACGGTGTCGCCGAGCATGACCTTCTTGACGACCTCCTCCTCGCTGATGCCGAGCTCCTTGGCCTGCTCGGGGATTTGCTTGTCGACGAGCGGGGTGCGCACGAAGCCGGGGCAAATCACATTGGCGCGCACGCCGTGCTCGGCGCCCTCCTTGGCGACCGTCTTGCACAGCCCGAGGAGGGCGTGCTTGGCCGCAACGTAGGGCGCCTTGAGCGGCGAGGCCTCATGCGAGTGGACCGAGCCCATGTAGATGATCGCGCCGCCGCGCCCCTGCTTGTACATCTGGCGCAGGGCCGCGCGCGTGACGAGGAAGCCGCCGTCGAGATGGATCGACACCACCTTGCGCCAATCGGCGTAGCTGAGCTTGTCGAGCGGGTCGATGTGCTGAATGCCCGCATTGCTCACGATGACATCGAGGCCACCGAAGGTCTTGACCAGCGTTTCGACGGCGCCGTCGACCTCGGCCTCCTTGGTCACGTCCATGCGCAGGCCGATCGCCGCTCCGCCGGCCTTGCCGATCTCCTTGGCGACCGCGTTGGCGCCGTCGAGGTTCACGTCGGCGATGCCGAGCTTGGCGCCCTCGCGCGCGAAGGCAAGCGCGATCTCGCGCCCGATTCCGCTCCCGGCGCCGGTGACGGCTGCGATCTTGTCTTTCATCCGCATGACTATTCTCCGTTTTGTTCAGCGCGGGCGCGGCCCGGGCGGGGCTTGGCCGCCGGCAACGGCTCGTTCTCATAGACGCGCACGATGCCCGGCGCGGGTGCGGGCGCGCACCAGCCGTGCGCCTCGAGCAGGCGATGCGCCTGGGCGTATCCTTCGGCAAGGTGCCGCTCGACCGAGGAGCGCGAGAATTCATAGTCCTTGGAGGCGAGCTCGAAGGCCGCCTGCTCGTAGACGAGATGCAGGATATCGATCGCGTGCGGGCAGCCGAGCGCCTGGACCTGAAGCCACAGGCCTTCGTCGTCGGCGTTGGGCGGCAGCTTGCGGTAGAGCCGATCGATGAGTGCGCGCAGCTCGCTTATGCGGTTGAAGCTGTGGATGTGGTGGGTAGCGCGGCTGGCGTAGGTGATGTCCTTGACCCTGCTCTCCACATCGAGAAGCGTTTTTGGCGCCGGTCCCGTCGGGTCCCAGAGATCGACGACCAGAATGAGCCAATCCTCTTCCGGCGGGCTGCCGAGGATTGCCTCGAGCGGCGTGTTCGATACGATGCCGCCGTCCCAGTAGAGCGTGCCGTCGATCGCGACCGGCGGGAAGGCCGGCGGCAAGGCGCCGCTCGCCATCACATGCTCGGGACCGAGCTTGCGCTCGTGGTTGTCGAAGTAGATGGTCCTGCCGGTCTCGACCTCGACGGCACCGAGGCTCAGGCGCACCTTGCGCGCGTTGATGCGGTCGAAGTCGACGATCTGCTCGAGCGTGCGCCGCAAGGGCCTCGTGTCATAGAAGCTTGTCGCCCCGGGCTCGCCGGGCAAGATCGCGAGCGAGGGAAACGGGCGCGGCGTGAAGAAATTGGGTTGGCCGGCGAATACCGTGCTCTGGGCGCTCCAGAAACTGTAAAGCTTGCGCAGGTCCGAGAGCTGGGCGGGCGGCGCCAAGGGATCGGGTGTGGAGATCGCGCGCCAGAATTCGTCGAGGCGCTCGTGCGCGCGGCTGCGCTCGTTGCCGGCGATGATGGCGGCATTGATCGCGCCGATCGAGGTGCCGGCAAGCCACGCAGGTTCCAGCTTACGCTCGCAGAGCGCGCGATAGGCGCCCACTTGGAAGGCGCCGAGCGCGCCTCCTCCTTGGAGGACGAGCGCTACCTTGCGCTCGCTACGGTGCTGAGGGGGGAGCGAGGTCTCGTTCATCGCGGCTTCATCCTCATCGACGTCAAAGGAAGGGGCTGCGGCCGGTCGGCGTTCCCTCTTATGTAGGGCGGGAGGTGACGTTTTGCTTGCCGAGCCATGAATATTCGCTGAATGGCCGGCGCGCCTTTTTCCACTTCGATGGTGTATAATCCCGCCGGTAGCCTTCCCGGCCCCCGCCGGCCTGTCGCTGCCCAGCCCAGAGGGAGGTCCTGCATGAAATACGTGATCCTCGGAAGCTTGAGCCCGGATTGGGCGACCAAGCAGACGGCCCGCCTCCGCGCCGCCAAGGCGAAGCTGAAGGCGCTCGGCATCGCGCTCGAGTCCGTTTACTACACCCAGGGCCAATATGATTTCGTCGATGTGGTCGATGCACCGAACCCCGAAGCGATGTTGGCCTTCTCGGTGTGGTACGCGAAGGAGGGGTTCGGCCGGATGCAGTCCATGCCCGCTTTCGACATGGCGACAATGGCGAAGGCGCTCAAGCGCGCCTGAGGCCGCAAGGACGCGGAGCGCCGGCGCTTTTCCTTGACCGACCGGGCGGAGGGGGCCTAGATGGCGCCATGTTCGCCTTGTCTTTCTCGAAGCTCGTCGTCCTCGTCGGCATCATCGTCGCGGTCGTGTACGGCTCCAAGTTGTTGAGCCGTTTTCAAGAGCTGCGCGAGGGCGAGGCGCGGCGGCGGCGCGAGAACGCGCGCACGACGCCAGGTGGGGCGGCCCGCACGGCGCGGCAGATCGAAGAGACCGTGAAGTGCCGGGTTTGCGGCGCCTATGTGCCCGCGCAAGGTGCCACCAGCTGCGGCCAGCCGGGCTGTCCCTACGGCGCCTAGCCGAGAGGATTTCTTTACGGCGTCAATAGCTTAGGACGTAACGATCCCTGCCTTGACCGGTCCGGGAGCGCCCTCTATTGTGCGCCGCACATCGAGCCCGATACGAGCGTACGATGGCCAAGCGCGGCGCCTCCGCCAAGAGCTTCCAGTCGCTGATCCTGGCCCTCGAGCAATATTGGGCGGAGCAGGGCTGCGTGATCCTGCAGCCGTATGACCTCGAGATGGGCGCCGGCACCTTCCATCCGGCGACGACGTTGCGCAGCCTTGGCCCCGAGCCATGGCGGGCCGCCTATGTGCAGCCCTCGCGTCGGCCGAGCGACGGCCGCTACGGCGAGAACCCCAACCGGCTCCAGCACTATTATCAATTCCAGGCGATCCTCAAGCCCTCGCCCGCGAATGCTCAGGAGCTCTACCTCGCAAGCCTCGAGCGTCTCGGCATCGCTCCCCGTCGCCATGACATCCGCTTCGTCGAGGACGACTGGGAAAGCCCGACGCTCGGCGCCTGGGGCCTCGGCTGGGAGGTCTGGTGCGACGGGATGGAGATCACGCAGTACACCTACTTTCAGCAGGTCGGCGGCATCGACTGCAATCCGGTCTCGGTCGAGTACACCTACGGCCTCGAGCGCCTCGCCATGTACGTGCAAGGGGTCGAGAGCGTCTACGACCTCGACTTCAACGGCGCTCCCGCGGCCGCCCGCGTGAGCTATGGCGACGTGTTCCTAGAGAGCGAGCGCGAGTTCTCCGCCTACAACTTCGAGCGCGCCGACACCGAGCTCCTTTTCCGGCACTTCCAGGACGCGGAGAGGGAATGCGGGTCGCTCCTGGGCGCGGCGCTGGCGCTGCCGGCCTACGACCAGTGCGTCAAGGCGAGCCATCTCTTCAATCTCCTTGACGCGCGCGGGGTCATCAGCGTCACCGAGCGCCAAGCCTATATCACGCGCGTGAGGACGCTCGCCAAGGCCTGCTGCGAGGCCTGGCTCAAGAGCCGCGGACACATGGCCTGAGGGGCGCATGGCCGAGCTCCTTCTCGAGCTGCTCTCCGAGGAGATTCCTGCGCGCATGCAGGCGCGGGGGGCCGAGGAGTTGCGGCGTCTCGTCACGGAGAAGCTCGCGGAAGCACGCCTCGAATTCTCCAGCGCCGAGGCGCATGTAACGCCGCGCCGCCTGGCGCTCGCGGTCGCGGGCTTGCCGGCTCGGCAGCCCGACCTCCGCGAGGAGCGCAAGGGTCCGCGCGTGGGCGCAGCCGAGGCAGCACTCCAGGGCTTCCTCAAGTCGGCCGGTCTCGCGACGATCGACGAGTGCGAGCGGCGCACCGTCGGCAACGCCGAATTCTATTTCGCCGTGCGCACCGTGGCGGGGCGAAAGACCGCCGAGGTGTTGCCGGAGCTCGTGGTCTCGGCCCTGCGCGCGCTCTCCTGGCCCAAATCGCAGCGCTGGGGCTCGACGAGCTTCCGTTACGTGCGGCCCTTGCATGGCGTGCTTGCCATCTTCGCGGGCAAGGTGCTGAGGGGTGCCCTCGATCTCGGGGGAGATTCCCTTGCCTTCGGCAACAGGACCCGCGGGCACCGCTTCCTCGCGCCCAAGCCCTTCGCCGTCGAGAGCTTCGCCGATTACAAGGAGAAGCTTCGCGCAGCTTCCGTGATTCTCGACCGGGAGGAGCGCAAGCGCCTCATCTCGGCGCGCGCCGTCGAGCTCGCCGCGGGCGAGGGATTGGCCCTCAGGGAAGATGCGACACTTTTGGACGAGGTCGCCGGACTCGTCGAGTGGCCGGTCCCGCTCATCGGCTCGATCGACGGGAATTTCATGGCGCTTCCGCGCGAGGTGCTCGTCACCACCATGCGCACGAACCAGCGCTATTTCTCGCTCGAGACGCAAGACGGCCGCTTGGCCCCTCGCTTCATCGTCGTCGCCAACATGGCGGCGTCGGACGGCGGGGCGGCCATCGTTGCCGGCAACGAGCGCGTGCTGCGCGCGCGCCTCTCGGACGCAAGGTTCTTCTGGGATCAGGACCGCAAGACGCGGCTCGAGGAGCGAGTCCCGCGCCTTCACGACCTCGTCTTCCACGCCAAGCTCGGCACCGTTGGCGACAAGGTGGCGCGGCTCCAGGTGCTCGCGGCCGAGCTGGCCGCGTACGTGCCCGGCGCCGAAATCGATCACGTGCGCAGCGCCGCCCTCCTCGCCAAGGCCGATCTCGTCTCCGGCATGGTCGGGGAATTTCCGGAACTGCAGGGGACCATGGGGCGTTATTATGCGCTTCACGACGGCGAGGCCCCGATGGTTGCGGACGCGATCGCGGAACATTACGCCCCTCTCGGGCCCAACGACCGCTGCCCGACGGCGCCCGTTTCCGTCGCCGTCGCACTCGCCGACAAGCTCGACACGCTCGTGGGGTTCTTCGCGATCGGCGAGAAGCCGTCCGGCTCGAAGGATCCCTACGGCTTGCGGCGCGCCGCTCTTGGCGTCATCCGGCTCATCGTCGAGAACGGCCTGCGCCTGCCGCTTGCCAAGGCGCTGGCGCTCGCGCATCGTCTTTACGCGGAGCAACGGCCCGGCGCCGAGAATGCAGCCGAATTCGACGCCGGAGAGCTCTTGGCGTTCTTCGCCGACCGGCTGAAAGTGCATTTGCGCGAGAAGGGGGTGCGGCACGATCTGGTCTCGGCGGTCTTCGCCTTGGGCCGCGAGGATGATCTCGTGCGCTTGCTCGCGCGAGTTGACGCGCTTGCCAAGTTCCTCGCGAGCGAGGACGGCGCCAATCTGCTCACCGCCTACAAGCGGGCCTCCAACATCGTTCGCATCGAGGAAAGGAAGGACAAGATCAGCTACGACGGCGACGTGGACACGGCGTTGTTGAGAGCGGGCGAGGAGCGCGCCCTCTTGGAAGGGCTTGCAAGCGCGGACAACGCCATCCAAACCTCCATTGGGCGCGAGGACTTCGCGGGCGCGATGGCGGCACTCGCGCGTCTCAGGCCCCCGGTCGATGCCTTCTTCGACAAGGTCACGGTCAATTGCGACGATAGCACGCTGAGGGCGAACCGACTGAAGCTGCTCGCCCGCATCCGCGCCGCACTCGGCGGCGTCGCGGATTTCTCCAAGATCGAGGGATAGACATGGCGAAATGGGTCTATTCGTTCGGCGACGGCAAGGCGGAAGGCAAGGCCTCCATGGCGGAACTCCTCGGCGGCAAGGGCGCAGGCCTCGCCGAGATGAGCCGGATCGGGCTGCCGGTGCCGCCTGGCTTCACCATCACGACCGAGGTCTGCACCTATTATTTCGCGCACGGCCGGCGCTATCCGCGCGAGCTCAAGGGTGCCGTGAGCGCCGCGCTCGGGAAGGTCGAGAAAAGCGTCGGGCGGAAGTTCGGCGATCCGCGAAACCCCCTCCTCGTCTCCGTGCGCTCGGGCGCGCGCGCCTCGATGCCGGGCATGATGGACACGGTCCTCAACCTCGGCCTCAACGACGAGACCGTGCTCGGCCTTGCTGCGGCCAGCGGGAACGAGCGCTTCGCCTACGACAGCTATCGCCGCTTCCTTCAGATGTACGGCAACGTGGTCCAGGGCATCGACCACCACCATTTCGAGGAGCGCCTGGAGCTCCTCAAGGAGGAGCGGGGCGTATCGCTCGACACGGAGATCTCGGCCGCCGACTTCAAGGAGCTGGTCGAAGGCTACAAAGCGCTGGTGGCCGAGGAGCTCGGCGAGCCCTTTCCCCAGGATCCGCAGGACCAGCTCTGGGGTGCGATCGGCGCCGTATTCGGAAGCTGGGACAACCAGCGCGCCATCACCTATCGGCGACTGCACGGCATTCCCGACGAGTGGGGCACGGCCGTCAACGTGCAGGCGATGGTGTTCGGCAACATGGGCGAGAACTGCGCAACCGGGGTGGCCTTCACGCGCAACCCGTCCACGGGGGAGAATGCGTTCTACGGCGAATATCTCGTCAACGCGCAGGGCGAGGACGTGGTCGCCGGCATCCGCACGCCGCAGTCGTTGACGCTGCTGGCGAAGCGGGCGACGGGCTCGCGGCTGCCCGCGATGGAAGAGGCGATGCCGGAGGTGTTCAAGGAGCTGCTCAAGGCGCGCGACGCGCTCGAACGCCACTACCGCGACGTCCAGGACCTGGAGTTCACGGTGGAGAAGGGCAAGCTCTACATGCTGCAGACGCGCACGGGCAAGCGCACGGCCGTGGCCGCGATCCGCATCGCCGTCGACATGGCGAAAGAGAGGCTGATCACGAAAGCCCAGGCGGTGGCGCGCATTGATCCGGCCTCGCTCGACCAGCTGCTCCATCCCACCCTCGATCCCAAGGCGCCGCGCACGCAGCTCGCGCGCGGCCTTCCCGCTTCGCCGGGTGCCGCCTCCGGCGCCGTCGTCTTCCATGCCGGTGAGGCTGAGGCGAAAGCCAAGCTCGGCCAGGAAATCGTGCTCGTGCGCATCGAGACGAGCCCCGAGGACATCCACGGCATGAATGCCGCCAAGGGCATTCTGACCACGCGCGGCGGCATGACCAGCCACGCGGCGGTGGTGGCGCGCGGCATGGGTCGTCCCTGCGTGGCGGGGGCCGGTGACCTCAAGATCGATTACGACGCCGGCACCATGACGGTGGGGAACCGCGTGGTGCGGGCGGGGGACGCGGTCACCATCGACGGCGGCACGGGCGAGGTATTCCTCGGCACGGTGCCGACCGTCAAGCCGCAGCTCTCGGGAGATTTCGCGACGCTGATGGCCTGGGCCGACGGCTTCCGCAAGATCGGCGTGCGTGCGAATGCGGACACGCCTTCGGATGCTCGCCACGCGCGGGAGTTCGGCGCCGAGGGTATCGGGCTCTGCCGCACCGAGCACATGTTCTTCGAGGAGGGCCGCATCGTGGCCGTGCGCGAGATGATCGTGGCGGAGGACGAGAAAGGCCGGCGCGCGGCACTCGCCAAGCTTCTCCCCATGCAGCGCAACGACTTCGTCGAGCTCCTGAAAATCATGGAAGGGCTGCCGGTGACCATCCGGCTTCTCGACCCGCCGCTGCACGAGTTCCTGCCGCGCGAGGAAGCCGAGATGAAGGAGGTCGCGGCGGCGGCGGGCGTCTCGGTGATGCGCATCCGCGAGGCGGCGGCGAAGCTCTTCGAGGTCAACCCCATGCTGGGCCACCGCGGCTGCCGCCTCGCCATCACTTTTCCCGAGATCTACGAAATGCAGGCGCGCGCCATCTTCGAGGCGGCGGCGATCGTCGAGCGGGAGACCGGGCGCAAGGTGGAGCCGGAGGTGATGATCCCGCTCGTCGCGACGAAGCGCGAGCTCGACATCCTGAAGGAGCGCATCGCCGCGGTCGCCAAGCAGGTCGAGGCGGAGACGGGCATAGCACCCGCCTATCTGCTCGGCACCATGATCGAGCTGCCGCGCGCGGCCTTGCGCGCGGACGAGATCGCCGAGACGGCGGAGTTCTTCAGCTTCGGCACCAACGACCTCACGCAGACCTGCCTCGGCCTCTCGCGCGACGACGCGGGCAAGTTCCTCGAGGTCTACCGGCAGAAGGGCATCTTCGCAAGCGACCCCTTCGTCTCGATCGACGTGGAGGGGGTGGGCGAGCTCGTGCGCCTCGGCGTCGCGCGCGGCCGCAAGACGCGCAAGGGTCTCAAGTGCGGCATCTGCGGCGAGCACGGCGGCGACCCCGCCTCGGTGCATTTCTGCGCCGAGATCGGCCTCGATTACGTCTCTTGCTCCCCCTTCCGCGTGCCCGTCGCCCGGCTTGCGGGTGCCCAGGCGGCGCTCAAGACGGCCGCCGTGCGGGCGGATTAGGCGCTTGCCATCGGGGTGCCAGCGGGCTTCTTCTTGGGCAGCGTGATGGGGCAAGGAGGGGAGGCCGCTCATGAAGCGCGAGGCCAATTGCATTTTCTGCAAGATCGCGGCAGGCGAGGTGCCTTGCTTCAAGGTCTATGAGGACGCGGCCACGCTCGCCTTCATGGACATCAATCCGGCGAACGAGGGGCACTGTCTCGCCATCGCCAAGGGTCATTTCGAGGACATCTACTCGGCAGGCACCGGAGAAGTGGGCAAGGTGGCCGAGACCGCGGCCAAGGTGGCCAAGGCCGTGCGCCAGGTGGTGAAGCCCGATGGGCTCAACCTCATCCAGGCGAACGGGCCGGGTGCCGCCCAATCGGTGCCGCATTTTCACATTCACATCCTGCCGCGCCGCCTGGGCGACGAGCTCAAGATCAATTGGGGATTGAAGCCGGGCAACCGCGAGGCAATCGCCGTCCTCGCGGAGAGGATCAAGGCGAAGATCAAGTAAGGCTCGACAGCGGCTACACCTTCGTCGGCGACGTCGCCGAGTTCGTGGCCGCGATGCTGGCGCTTGCGTCGGGCACTTCCACCTACGGCATTCACGCATCTTCGCGGATTTTCGCGGAGGCACCGATCGCGCTAAGCCCCTCTCCCGCAGGCGCGCGAGGGGCTTGGCGCCGCCGCTGTGATGTGTGAACCCCGTAGGGCACTTCGTCCCCGGGGGATCGGAAAGGTGAGGGATTTCACACCGCAAGCCAGGAAGGCCGGAGTGGGCGCAGCGTTGCCTCCCCTGCCGCGAGCGGCTCGCCCTTGGCCGCGGCGGCCTCGACCGCCTCGAGCCTGAGCAAGGCGAGGCCGACGCCGTTGGCGGCGGAGCGCAGCTCGCCTACCTCGGCGCCGCCGAGCGTGACCGGCGTGCCCACGGGCGGCGGCGTGCCCTCGAGCTCAACCGGCAGGAGGCGCTTCTTGACGAGGGAGCGGTACTTCATGCGCGCCGTCACTTCCTGGCCGATGAAGCAGCCCTTCTTGAAATCGACGCCGCCGAGCTCCTCGAAGCCGCTCTCGAGCACGAGCGCCTCCTCGACCGGCATGTCGGCACTGCCTTCGGCAACTCCGAGGGAGAGGCGCAAGCGACGATGCTCGGCGAGCGGGCGGGCCACGAAGCCAAGGCGCTCGAGGGTCGCTCGAGCGCCGGCGCGCGGCAGGATGGCGCGGCAGCCGAGAGCCGCAAGGCGCGGATCGACGAAAGCCACGCCGCCCTCGAGCGCCCGCGCCGTTCCCCTCTCGCTCTGGAGCGCAAGAGCCTTTGACGCATGCTCTCCCCACAAGAGCGCCACGGAGAACTCTTCGCGCGCATCCGCGATCGTGACCTTGGCCCGCAGCCTGTACATCGTCAGCCGGCGCTTGAGGTCGTCGAGCCGGCCGGCCTCACCGTCGAGAACGAGCGCGTCGCGATGCAGGCCTTGCGGCATCTCGGCAATGAAGAGGTCGTGGAGGAAGCGGCCCTGCGCGTTGAGCAAGGCCGCGTAGATGGCGCGGTCGGCCTTCACCTTGTCGAGATCGTTGGAGAGCAGCCCTTGGAGGAACGGGCGCACCTCCTCGCCTCCGACCACCAGGCAGGCGCGCTCGGGGTTGAGCGTATATCGCAGATCCGCCATGCCGATTGCCTTCACCAACGGACCGCAAGAGATTTGATACTTCGCGTTGCGCTTGGCAAGCGGAATGGGCGGCCCTATAAGGCAGGCGCCATGCATATCGTCCTTGTCGACGACTCCATCCCCTTTGATGGTCGAAGCCCGGAGAGCCAGCCCTTGGGCGGTCCCGAGAAGGCGTTCGCGAGCCTGCCGGGCGCCTTGGCGCGGCGCGGCCATCGCGTGCAAGTGTTCAACCGCGCCGCGGCGTCGTGCGAATGCGAGGGTGCGGCGTGGGAGAGCTGGCAGGGCACGCGCCCCGTCGAATGCGAGGTGCTGATCGCCTTCCGCAGGCCGGAGCTGCTCGGCTTCGTCGCCCATGCCGGCAAAAAAGTCCTTTGGATCGCAGGCCCGGCACAGTATTTGAGTGAGGAGCGCAACAAGGGTCTCCTCTTCGCGCATCGCCCCACGCTCGTGTTCATGGGCGAGACGCACCGCGCGAGTTATCGCGCCCCCGATTTCGAGCTGCGCACAACGGCGGTTGCCCCCGGCGTTCGGCCGGAATATCTCGAGGACACGGCCGCCTCGCCGCGCATCCCGCCCTATGCCGTCGCGACCAGCCATCCCGAGCTCGGCCTCGCGTGGCTTATCAAGCTATGGAGCGCTCGCATCTACCCCCGATGCCCGCATGCCGAGCTCCGCCTCTATTCGGCGCTCCTCGACCGGGCGCTCTTCGGCGCGCCGGTGGCCGAGCCGTTCAAGGCGGTCGCCGCATTGGCGCTCGACGCCCGCGACAAGGGTATCGCCATCCATCGCCCGGGCTCGGACCCGGTGATGGCGGAGGCCTACCGCGGCGCGCGCCTCCACCTCCATCCGGGCGACGCGCGCGAGGTCTATTGCTATACGCTGGCCGAAAGCCAAGCGTGCGGTACGCCGGCCGTGGCGCGCCCAACTCCCGCCGCGGCCGAGCGCATCGCCGACAACGTTTCAGGCCATTTGGCGCTCGAGGAGGACGCCTTCGCCGGCTTCACGCTCGGCCTCCTCGAGGACGACGGCGCCTACGTCAGATTGAGCGAGGGCGCCCGCGGGCGCGCAAAAGAGCGGACGTGGGAGCGTGCCGCCGCCGCGTTCGAGGCCATTTGGCTTTGATGTCGATTACGGCATAATCATCGGCGCCATGCGGCTCCTGTTCATCACTCATTCGCGGGTCGGCGACGCGGTGCTGTCGACCGGGGTGCTTTCGTATCTCCTCGATCGCTACCGCGAGGCACGCGTCACGATCGCCTGCGGGCGCGCGGCGGCGGAGCTTTTCGAGGCGGTCCCCGGGCTCGAGGATATCTACATCATCGACAAGCAGCCGCGCGGACGGCACTGGATCGGGCTGTGGCGCCATGCCGTTCTGCGGCATTGGGACGCGGTGGTCGATCTGCGCGCGTCCGCCATCGCTTATTTGCTGCTGGCGCGCAAGCGCTACGTCACCAAGCCGAGCAGGGAGCCGGTGCATCGCCTGGTGCATCTCGCGCGCGTGGTGGGCCTCGAGGGCGCGCTCGAGCCGCGCATCTGGACCAAGGCGGAGCATTGGGAGCAGGCGAAGGCGCTCGTGCCGGATGGACTGTCCGTGCTCGCGGTGGCACCGACCGCGAACTGGCGCGGAAAGATGTGGCGCGGCGCGCGCTTCGCGGAGCTCATCGAGCGACTCACCACGGCGGACGGAATTTTGCCCAATGCGCGGGTCGTGGTATTGGGGGCCGCGAGCGAGCGCAACCTTGCGCAGCCGGTCCTCGCCTCGATAAGGCCGGCGCGACGCATCGATCTCATCGGCAAGATTTCGCTGCTCACCGCCTTCACCGTGCTGCGGCGCGCGGCCCTCTTCATCGGCAACGATTCGGGGCTCATGCACCTGGCCGCCGCCGCGGGTATCCCGACGCTCGGCCTGTTTGGCCCGAGCCGGCCCGAGAATTATGCGCCGCATGGCCCGCGTGCGGATTTCGTGCGCACGCCCATTCCCTACGACGAGCTCGTGGGCCGGCCCGGCTACGACCACCGCACCACCGATACGCTCATGGACAGCTTGACCGTCGACATGGTCGAAAACGCCGCCCGAGAGCTCTGGCGCAAGAGCATGGGTGCTGCGGCATGAGCGCGCTCGAGCAGCCGACGCGCCAAGGGCCCGCCGTCATGCCGGTACTCTCGGCGCTCGTCGTCGCGCGCAACGAGGAGCGGCAGCTTGCCGAATGCCTCGGAGGGCTGGGGTTCGCCGACGAGATCGTGGTGGTGCTCGACCGCTGCACCGACCGCTCGAAGGAAATCGCCGAGCGCCTCGGCGCGCGGGTGCTCGAGGGTGCCTGGGATGTCGAGGGACCGCGGCGGATGGCCGGCATTGAGGCTTGCCGCGGCGAGTGGATCCTCGAGGTCGATGCCGACGAGCGCGTGAGCCCCGAGCTCGCGGCCGAGGTGCGCGCGGCACTCCCGGGTGCGGCACCCGGCTATTTTCTCATTCCCTTCGACAACTATATTGGCGAGCACCTGGTGCGCTACGGCTGGGGAGCTTCCTGGGGCGTGTCGGCGGCCGTGCGGCTCTTTACGAAAGGCGCCAAGGTCTGGGGCGACCAGCGCATCCACCCGAAGCTCATGCTCAGCGGCGAGCGGCGCTGGCTCAAGTCGCGCATGATACATTACGTCGACCGCAATATTTCCGACATGCTTCTGCGGCTCGATCGCTACACCACGGTACGCGCGCGCGACCTGCGGGCCTCGGGCGACATCGGCAGCTACTTTCACAACGTGCGGCGGCTGTTCTCGCGCTTCGGCAAGTGTTATGTCGTGCACAAGGGCTACCGGGAGGGGCCGTACGGCCTGCTCATCGCGCTCTTGGCCGGGCTCTATCCTCTCATTTCCTATCTCAAGGCGAGGCTCGAAAGAGACTGATGGCGCGCATCCGGGTGCTGCAGGTGATGGCCGGCGCCCACCACGGCGGGGCGGAGGCGTTCTTCACGCGTCTCGTGCCTGCGCTCGAGCGCGCGGGACTCGAGCAGCGCGTCATCATCCGCTGCGATGCCGAGCGCGCGGCCAAGCTGCGCGAGGAAGGCATCGAGCCGCTCGAACTCCCCTTCGGCGCCTTTCTCGATTTCAAGACGTCCTTGGCGCTCCGGCGTGCCATCCGGGACTTCGCTCCCCACGTCGTACTCACCTGGATGAACCGCGCCACGAGGATCTGTCCCAGAGGTCGCTTCGTCCACGCAGCGCGGCTCGGCGGCTATTACGATCTCAGATACTACAGGAAGAGCGACCATCTCATCGGCAATACCGTCGACATCGTCGCCTACTTGCGCCGCTGCGGCTGGCCGTCGGAGCGCACCCACTACCTGCCGAACTTCGTCGATACCGAGCCTCAAGCGCCCGTCGCCCGCGCGAGCCTCGCTACCCCCGAGGACGCACCGGTCCTCCTGGCCCTCGGCCGGCTCCATTCCGACAAGGCTTTCGATGTGCTGTTGGAGGCCCTCGCCGCGCTCGAGGGCGTGCACTGCTGGCTTGCCGGCGAAGGGCCCGAGCGTCGCGCGCTCGAGGTGCAGTCGGCCCGCCTTGGGCTCGGCGCGCGGCTGCATTTCCTCGGCTGGCGCGACGACGTGGCCGCGCTCTTTGCCGCGGCCGACATCCTTGTTTGCCCCTCGCGCATCGAGCCGCTCGGCAACGTCGTCATCGAGGCGTGGGCGCGGGAAGTCCCGGTCGTCGCCGCTGCAAGCGCTGGACCGAAGGGTCTGATCAAGGACGGCGAGGACGGTCTCTTGGTGCCCCTCGAGGACGCCCAAGCGCTAGCCGCCGCCATCCGCCGCGTGCTGGCGGAGCCTGAGCTCGCGCGGCGTCTCATTGCCGGCGGACGCACGGCCCACGAGGAGGGCTTCACCAAGAAGGCCGTCGTGGCCCGCTATATGGAGTTCTTCGAGAAGGTGGCAGCCTGATGTGCGGCATCGTCGGCATCATGATGAAGAACGGCAGCTCGCCCGACCCCGCGCTTTTGACCCGTATGGCCGACAGCGTCGACCACCGCGGGCCGGAGAGCCGCGGGCAGTATGTCGTCGCCAATGTCGGCATGGTGCAGAACCGGCTCGCCATCATCGACCTCAAGACCGGCGGCCATCCGCTGCACGAGTCGGGCGGCGCCGCCCTCGTCGGCAATGGCGAGATCTACAACTACATCGAGCTGCGGCGGGACGCCGCCCTTTCCGGCGTCAACTTCGCGACCGGGTCGGACTTCGAGCCCGCACTCCATCTCTACCGCCGGCTCGGCGTCGGCTTCGTCGAGAGGCTGCGCGGCATGTACGCGATCGCCTTGCACGATGCGCCGGCGGGGCGCCTCGTGCTCGCGCGCGATCCCTTCGGCATCAAGCCGCTCTATTACGTCGAGCGGCCGGAGCTCTTCGCCTTCGCCTCCGAGCCGCGGGCCCTCATTGCGGCGGGTTTCGCCCAGCGCGTCCTCGATCCCGCGCGCCGGGGCGAGCTCGTCGAGCTGCAGTTCACCACCGGCCGCGACACGCCCTTCCTCGGCATCCGCCGCCTGCTGCCCGGCGAGACCCTCGTGCTAGCCGAGGCGCGTGTCGTCGAGCGCCGGCGCCAGGAGGCGTTGCCCCAGGGCAGCCCCGAGCCGATGGGCGAGGAGGAGGCGCTCGCACGGCTCGACGAGGCGTTGGAAGACAGCGTGCGCGTGCACCAGCGCTCGGACGTGCCTTACGGAATGTTCCTTTCGGGCGGCATCGATTCGACCACGGTGCTGGCGCTGATGGCCAGGCTCAACGACCGCCCCGTGCGCGCCTTCACCATCGGCTTCTCCGGCACCGAGGTTGCGGACGAGCGCGCGCTCGCGCGCAGGCTTGCTGGCATCGTCGGGGCCGAGCATGTCGAGGTGGAGTTCGACGAGGGCGACTTCTGGACGCTCTTGCCCAAGGTCGCGGACGCGCTCGACGATCCCACCGCCGATTACGCGGCCCTTCCCACCTACAAGCTCGCCTCGCTCGTCAAGGGGTCCCTCAAGGTGATTCTGACCGGCGAGGGCGGCGATGAGCTCTTCGCCGGCTACGGCCGCTATCGCAGCGTGGTTCGACCGTGGTGGCAGTGGGGCCGCACCATGCGCGCACGCGGCATCTTCGACGGGCTCGGCGTGCTGCGCGCCAATCCCGTCGGCTGGCGCGACGGCATCGACGCCGCCGAGCTCGCGGCGGCCACGCCGGGGCGCACCAAGCTCCAGGTGGCGCAGGCGGTGGATGCGGCCGACTGGTTGCCCAACGATCTGCTCACCAAGCTCGACCGCTGCCTGATGGCGCATTCGATCGAAGGACGCGTGCCCTTCCTCGACCCCAGGCTCGCGCACCTCGCCTACCGCCTTCCCGATCGGCTGAAACTCAGGAGCGGCCTCGGCAAGTGGCTCCTGCGCAAGTGGCTCGCGCGCACCCTGCCGGAGGCGGAGCCGATGAGCGCCAAGCGCGGCTTCACGGTTCCGGTCGCCGAATGGATCGCGAAGCGGCGCGCGCGCATCGTGCCCCTCCTGGCGCGCCAAGCCGGGGTGCGCGAGCTCTGCCAGCCCGGTGCGGTCGAGCGGCTCTTCCTTGCAAGCGGCAAGCGCGCCGAGTTCGCGGAGTGGGCGCTGCTCTTCTACGCGTGCTGGCACCAGAGCCATATCATGGGTGCCAGCGGCGCGCGCGACGCCTACGAGCTCCTCGCGGCGGTGTAGCGCGAGCGCCGTCTTGGGGATGCAGCCATGCCCGAGCGCTTCGATCTGATCGTCAAGGGCGGGACGGTCGCGACGCCGGGCGGCTTGGTGGCAGCCGATATCGGCGCGCGCGGGGGGCGGATCGCGGCACTCGGCGCGCTCGACGAGGCCGCCGCCGAGGAGGTCATCGACGCGCGCGGGCTTCACGTGCTGCCCGGCGTCATCGATACCCAGGTCCATTTTCGCGAGCCCGGCAACGAGCACAAGGAGGACCTGGCGAGCGGCACGCGCGCGGCGGCCCTCGGCGGCGTCGCCGCCGTCTGCGAGATGCCCAATACCAATCCGAGCACCACGACGAAGATGCTGCTCGAGGACAAGCTCGCGCGCGCGGCCGGCCGTGCCGCGGTCGACCACGCCTTCTTCGTCGGTGCCGCCCATGAGAACGTCGGCGAGCTCGCGGCGCTCGAGCAGCTTCCCGGCTGCGCCGGCGTCAAGCTCTTCATGGGGAGCTCGACGGGGAGCCTTCTCGTTCCCGACGATGAGGGCGTGCTCGCGGTCCTCTCTGCCGGCCGCCGCCGCGTCGCCGTGCATGCCGAGGACGAGACGCGCCTTGGCGAGCGCAAGCGGATCGCTGTAGCAGGCGGGAAGCCGCATCTCCATCCGCTGTGGCGCGACGAGGAGACGGCACTCCTCGCGGTCAGGCGCCTCCTGGCGCATGCGCGACGTGCGGGCCGGCGCGTGCATGTGCTGCACGTCACCTCCGCGGGCGAGATGGAGCTCCTCGCCCGGCACAAGGACATCGCGACCGTCGAGACCACGCCCCAGCATCTGACGCTCGCGGCGCCCGAGTGCTACGACCGGCTCGGCAGCCTCGCCCAAATGAACCCGCCGATCCGCGAGGCGAGCCACCGTGCGGCACTCTGGCGCGCGGTCCGGGAGGGGGTCGTCGATGTGATCGGCTCCGATCACGCCCCGCATACGCTCGAGGAGAAGGCGAGACCCTATCCCGAAAGTCCCTCAGGCATGCCGGGCGTGCAGACGCTGGTGCCGATCCTGCTTGACCACGTCCATGCCGGCCGGCTGTCGCTCGAGCGCTTCGTCGACCTCACCAGCGCCGGCCCGGCGCGCATCTATGGCATCGCCGGCAAGGGACGCATCGCCCGCGGCTATGACGCAGACTTCACCGTCGTGGACCTCGCCCTTGAGCGCGTCATCGAGAACCGCTGGATCGCGAGCCGCTGCGGCTGGACGCCCTTCGCCGGCATGCGGGTCACGGGCTGGCCCCGCATGACCGTCATCCGCGGCCGGCTCGTCATGCGCGAGGACGAGCTGCTCGGCAGCCCCCAAGGCCGGCCCTTGCGCTTCCTGGAGACCCTCGCGCCCGAGGCTTGACCCGGAGGGCGCCCTCCGCCCGCGCCGCCGCCTCGGCGACTATGGGCTTGCATTTCGCCGCGGGATGCCCCATCTTCCCGCCATCAGTATCTGCTTCGGCACTTGCCGATATGCCCCCGATTGGGGCGCACATCTTAGCAATCCATGAGGCCGGTAACTGCAGCATCTCGGCGATGGTCGCCGAGGCGCATTCACGTACTTACGTTAGGAGGCCATCATGGCAGTCGGTACGGTCAAGTTCTTCAACAATCAGCGCGGCTTCGGCTTCATCCAGCCGCAAGACGGCTCGAAGGATGTCTTCGTGCACATCAGCGCAGTCGAGCGCGCCGGCATGGCGACGCTCAGCGAGGGGCAGAAGGTGTCGTTCGAGATCGAGCGCGGCCGCGACGGGCGCGTTTCCGCCGTCAATCTCGCGGCGGCATAACCCTCCCGTTAGCTGGGATTTGACCAAGGACGACCGCGGCAGCGCCCTTCAAGGACTGCCGCGGCGCTCCCTCTTGTCCGCCTCTCCCTGGCACCTCGCCTTGAGGCGGTTTCCTGGCATGTCCCCGAACGACAGGCTTGCTCGGCGAGGAATAGCAGCATCGGCGCCGGCGGCAGCCGCGCGATTTCGCGAGACCTACGGCCTCAAGGGCTGCGCGGCGCCGTCGCGCCAGACGTAGATCGCGTAGCGCGATCCCTTGAGATCGCCCTTCGCATCGAAGCTGAGCGGTCCGAGCGCGGTCGGGTATTCGCCTTCCCGCAAGGCCTTGGCGACGGCAGTGGCGTCGAGCGACTTGGCGCGCTCGGCGGCCTCAGCGAAGAGCTCGACGGCGGCGTAGGTGTAAAGCGTGTAGCCCTTGGCATCGATGCCGAAGGTCGCGAGACCCTCGACCGCGTGTTGCGCCGTCGGCAGCTTCCGCGCGTCGGGAAGCGAAGTCATGAAGACGGCCTCGGCAGCCGCCTTGGCACGTCTTTGGAAATCATCCGCCATGAGCGTGTCGCCGCCGCCGAAGGCGGCCTCGAGGCCCTGCCGGCGCGCCTCGAGGAGGAGCTTGGCGGCCTCTTCCGCGTAGCCGCCGAAGACGATGACCCCGATGGCGTGCGCTTTCAGGCGTGCGACGAGGCCCGAGAAGTCCTCCGTGTCGGCCGGAACGCTCTCCGCGAGCGCCGGCCGTACGCCCTTCTCGGCGAGCGCCTGTCGTGTCGAGCGGGTCACGTTCCTGCCGTACGCCGAGCCGTCGTCGACGAGTGCCACGGGTGCGCCCGGGTAATGCCCGAGGATATGCTGCGCGAGAGGGACGCCCTGCGTGTCGTCGCGCGGCACGACGCGGAAGATGTTGCTGCTGCCGCGTGCCGCCGCCTCGTCGGTCAGTGCTGCGCTGCTGGACGAAGGCGAGATCATCAAGATGTTCGCCTCGCTATAGATGGGCGCTGCGGCGATCGAGGAGGTCGAGCAGAAATGCCCGACGACAAACGTGACTTTCTCGCGGACGAGACCGCGCGCGATACCGGCAGCGAGCTTGGCGTCGCATTGATCGTCCACTCCGCGAAGCTTGAGCACGTGCCCGAGCACGCCGCCCTTGGCGTTGATGTCTTGCTCGGCCTGCTGCACGCCGGCCCGCATCTCGCCGCCAAGACCGCTATAGGGGCCTCGCGTCGGACCGACCACGGCGACGGTAATGGGCGGCTGGGTTTCGAAGATGTCTGCCACGCCGTCCGAGCAGGCGGCAAGCAGGAAGGGAAAGAGAAGAAGGGCGAGGGACCTCGAGAGGGATCGCATGGGATCGTTCTTCTTCGCGGGCAGCTCAGCTCGCAGACGGCAGTACGTAAAGCGCGATGCCCAAGTAGAAGCACGTGCTGCCGGTGACTACGGAGAGGTGCCAAAGCGGGTTGCTGAAGGGAAGCCTTGTTGCGCGATAGAACAGAAGGCCGCCCGTGTAGGCGAGCCCGCCCGCCGCGAAGAGCGCGAGCGGTACGGCACCGACCGCCTCGTAAAGGGTCCTGCTCC
>DASPPM010000116.1:0-10200 GCA_035625535.1 Alphaproteobacteria bacterium | reverse complement strand
GGTGATCGCGCGGATCTCCTCTGCGATCCAACTGCGCTCCGTAAGCCGCGCGGGATCGATCACGAAGGCGAGCATGCTATTGGTGATGGTGCCCTGGCGCTGATTCTCGGGCTTGAGCGTGCCGCCGCCGCCGATGGCGCCTGCGAGCAGCTCACAGATGAAGGCGAGCGCGTAGCCCTTGTGCTCGGCGAACGGCAGCAAGGCCCCACGCGGCTCTTGGAACATGACGTTCGGGTCGCTCGACGGCTTGCCCTTGGCGTCCATCACGAGTCCGGCCGCGAGCGCCTCGCCCCTGTTCCGGGCGACGCGCACCTTTCCCATCGCCACCTTGCTCGTCGCCATGTCGAGGATGACGGGACGGCCGGGCTCCGCGGCGGGGACGGCGACGCATACGGGATTGGTCGAGAGCCGCCCGTCGCTGCCGCGGTGCGGGGCCACGATTGCCGTGTGGCCGTGCACGTTGACGAAGTGCACCGACACGAGGCCGGCCTCGGCGCAGAGCTCGCCGTAGGTGCCGACGCGTCCGATGTGGTGGGCGTTGCGCAACGCCACCACGGCAATCCCGCTTTCGCGCGCCCGGGCGATGGCGAGCTTGGTCGCCTCGCGCGCCACCACCTGGCCGTAACCGCGCTCGCCGTCATAGACGAGGATCGCACCTTCCTCCCTGAGCACGCGGCCCTTGTTGTTGGGCACGATCGTGCCGGCGTTGAGGTTGGCGATGTAGCGGGGAATCATGCCGACGCCGTGGCTGTCGTGTCCGCGCAAATTGGCCTCGACGAGATGGTCGGCAATGATGCGCGCCTCCGCTTTGGCGCTTCTGCCCGCCTCGAAGATGCGCGCGGCTGTCGCGCGCAGTTCCTGGTGATCGATCAGCATCGCGTCCTTTCCTCCGCCTTGATCCGGCGCTCGACACTTAGCACGAGCGTCGGCGCGCGCGGGAGTCCCCGTGGTCACCCGGGCGCAAACCTGCTCAGCTCGGGAGGCGAGCGGGCGGCCCCGGCTCGTGCCAATAAGAGAGGACGACGAAGGCCGCGCTCGCGAGGACCAGGATGATGATGCCGACCACGCCGGGCCAGCCGAAGAGGTGCCAGGCGGTCGCCGGGACCACGCCTCCGGCACTGCCGCCTACGTAATAGAAGGTGACGTAGAGCCCGACGGCCGAGGCGCGCGCCTCGCGGGCAACGGCGACGAGATAGCTCGTGGCGCAGATCTGCGCCACGAATCCGCTCGCCGCGATGATGGCGAGCCCTGCGATCACCACGGGGAGCGAGGGGATCAAGGTCACCAGGAGGCCTAATCCCCAAAGGCAGAAGGCGCCTTCCGCCACGACGCGACGGCCATAGCGGCCGATGACGCGACCCGCCGGCGGGCTCACGGCGACGCCCAGGAGATAGACGATGAAGATCGAGCCGAGGCCGGCCGGCGAGAGGCCGAAGGGCGGGGCCGCGAGATAGAAGTTCACGTAGGTGAAGCCGGCGACGAAGGAGAAGAGCACGGCGAAGCCGACCGTGAAGGTCGCGACGAGGCGGCGGTTCGTCAGGTTGCGGGCCATGCCGTTGAGCGCCGTCGCCAGCCCCGAGGCGCGCATGAAGTGCCGCTCGCGGGGCAGGAAGAGGCCGACGACGATGGCCGAGACGACGGTCACGGCGGCGAGCACGAGGAAGGCGCTGCGCCAGCCCCAGAGCTCGCTCGCGAGCCCGCTGATGAAGCGCCCGAGAAAGCCGCCGAGGGCTGCCCCCGCCATGTAGATCCCCGTGACCGCCGGCACCTCGGCGGCCGCCCACTCGTCGCCGATGTAGACGACGGTCACCGCGAAGATGGGGGGCAGCAGCAGGCCCTGCACGAAGCGCAGCACGACGACCTGCTCGAGGCTCGTGGCAAGTGCTATGAGCGCGGTCGGGACGACGAGGAGTGCGATGGCGCTCACGATGATGCGCTTGCGCCCCATGAGGTCGGCGACGACGCCGACGAAGGGCGCGACGATGGCGATGGCGAAGGTGGTGGCGCTCACGGTGAGGCTCACCGCGGCGGGGCTTGCCGCAAAGGTGCGGGCGAAGAGCGGAAGCAGCGACTGCGTGGCATAGAGGTCGAGAAAGGTGCAGAGACCTGCGAGCGCCACGGCGAGTCGTCGCGGATCGGAAAGCATCATGCGCCCCGCCTTAGCCCTTCCTCGCCTTTAGCCTGCCATATCCGTCGGCCCTTGCGCGAGCAGCGAAAAGCCGGAGCGTGCGGCGAAATTTGCGCCGCCAAGGGCGAGGCGGGCTTGGCGCGGCGCGCTGCGGCTGGTCCCGAGCATGATCGGCGGCAAGGGCGACGGCATGGCAGCCATGCGCGCATCGTGCGCAGCTTTCGGTTCTCCCGCCCCGTCGATCTCGCCATAATCGCGGCGCGAGAGAGGGCGGCCTCGTTCCGCGGCGAAAGGGAGGCGCGCTTCGCGCGCCCGGGTGCTGATCGGCGACGGCTGGGGAGAGCGGCATGGCAGGGGCTGCGGCGGGGGAGCTCTACTCGCCGGGAGCTGCGGCACGCGCCGCCGCCGCCGGGCTCGCGGCGCTCTTCGTCGGCATCGGGCTGGCCCGTTTTTCTTACACCCCGCTGATCCCGGCCCTCATCGCCGCAGCCTGGTTCACCCCGCCCGAGGCCGCCTATCTCGCGGCGACCAACCTCGCCGGGTATCTCTTGGGCGCCGTCTTCGCGCGCACGATCGCACGGCACTTGCCGCTCCCCGCCGTGATTCGCGCGGCCATGGTGGGGGCCGTGCTCTCGTTCGTCGCCTGCGCCTGGCCGGCGAGCTTTCTCTGGTTCTTTCCTTGGCGCCTCCTCTCGGGCATCGTGGGCGGCATCCTCATGGTGCTCGTCACCTCGTCCGTGCTTGCCCGCACCCCCTCGGCCTGGCGCGGACGCGTCGGCGGCGCTGTCTTCAGCGGCGTCGGCTTCGGCATCACGGCGGCGGGCACCGTCGTGCCGGCGCTCGCGCGCGGGGGTCTCACCAGCGTCTGGCTGGCGCTTGCGGCGGTCGCGGCACTCTTGACCGTCGCGACTTGGCGGAGTTGGACGGACGAGCCGCGGCACGAGGCCAAAAAGAGGGCCGCAGGCGGCAGCCTGCGTGCCTTCGCGCCGCTCGTGCTCTTGATGCTGCTTTACGTCTGCGATGCGATCGGCTTCGTGCCCCATGCCGTGTTCTGGATCGACTATGTCGCGCGCGGGCTGGGGCTCGGCCTCGCGGTGGGCGGGTTCTATTGGGTCGCCTTCGGCGTCGGTGCGGCGGTGGGGCCGTTCCTCGCCGGCATTCTCGCCGATCGCGCCGGGATCGCGACGAGCCTGGTGCTCGCCTTGGTGGTCAAGGGGCTCGCGGTGGCGCTGCCGGTCTTCGCCCACGACGGCTTCAGCTTGGCCCTCTCCTCGCTCGTCGTCGGCGCCTTGACGCCGGCGGTGCCCGCCCTCATCTCGGGGCGCGCGGTCGAGCTCGTGAGCGCCGCGCACGCGCCCCAAGCCTGGGCCTGGCTCACCGTCGCCTTTGCGCTGGCCCAGACGGCGGCCGGCTACGGCCTTGCCTTTCTCTTCGCGCGCACCGGCTCCTACCACCTGCTTTTTGCCCTGGGGGCTGCCAGCCTTGCCTTGGCGGCACTCCTCGCGGTGCTCAGCTCAGGTCGGGTAAGAATTTGACGGTCAAATTGGTTTTGCGCCTTCGGCCGCCTCGGAGGGGGCGCGTTGCAGCGCACGTAAAAAAATATAAAGACACGCGCTCGCGCTCGCCCAGTGCCGCGTGCTCCAGATCCGCTTCAATCTGATGGAGACCTCGTTCTTCGTCGGGCGAGAGAAGATCCTGAAGGCGAAACGCTCGCCGCTGCTACGCTGGCGCCGGGAGATTTTCATGCTGCTCTCCAACACCATGTTGAGCGTCACCGACTTCTTCCATATTCCCTCCAACCGCGTGATCGAGTTCGGCGGCCAGATCGAGCTCTGATCGGCGTCGGGAGGCAGTTGGACCGCCGCAGGCGCCCCGCTCGCGCGAGGACGGGCGCCCTTCCATTCGCGCGCTTCCGCGCCCAATATATATGAGGACGGCCCGCCGACCGCAGCGCGCTCGCCGAGGCAGTCGCAGCTATCAGGCCGGAGGGTGCGGCGGCTCGCGATCCGCAGGCGCGGTGCCGGCGAAAGGGTGGAGAGATGCGCGGCATCAGGCACGGACGCCTCGTCTTGATTTTGCCCATGCTCATGCTGCCGTTGGCGCTTTCACGCGCGGCAGCACCCCAGCCGGGCGCGCCTGCGGAGAGCGCCTCCCTCGCCGGGCAACTCCTGATCGCCTCACCCGAGATCGGCGATCCTCGTTTCCGGCACACCGTGATCCTCATGGTGCGCCACAATCGCGCGGGCGCGCTTGGCATTGTCATCAACCGACCGGTCGAGGAGCGCTCGCTCGCCAGCCTGCTCGAGGCGATCGGCGAGAGCGGCAAGGGGGTCGAGGGGAGCGTGCGCATCTTTGCCGGCGGCCCGGTCCAGCCTGGTATCGGTTTTATCCTGCACACGAGCGACTATCACCGTTCCGGGACCGTCGATATCGACGGGCGCGTGGCGATGACCACGAGCCCGGACATCCTCAAGGACATCGGCGCCCACAAAGGCCCCAAGAAGAGCCTCGTGGCCTTCGGTTACGCGGGCTGGGCTCCCGGCCAGCTGGAGAACGAGCTCGCGCGCCACGACTGGTTCACCGCTCCCGCGGATCCCAAGCTGATCTTCGACGATGATCGGGACCAGGTTTGGGACGACGCCATGGCGCGCCGCACGCTCGATCTGTGAAGCGGCACGCTCCTCTCGCCGCGCGCGCGAGGAGGGCGCCGAGCTTCACGGCGCTGTCGTGACGCTTTAGGTCGGGGCGGTCATCGCAAGGGCCGCCAGCATGAAGGTTACGGCGAAAAGGTGCAGGAACAGGCTCACCCGCCGCTCGATCTCGGTTGGGAGAATCCCTCCCTCCACCGTCAGCCGCCCCTCGGTCACGCGCCCGGGACCTTTCACTCGAAAGCAAAGGCCGCCATCGAGAGCGCGCCGTGGCTGAAGCTGCGGTGGAGCCGCCTGCCGCGCGCACCCGGCCCGCCCGCGCCGAAGGCGACGAGGAAGGGCAGGAAATGCTCCTCGCGCGGATGGACGCGCGACGCCGCCGGGGCCTTCAGGCGATAGTCGACGAGGCTTGCCTCGTCCCCGGACTCGGCCGCCTCTGCCAGCCAGGCATCGAAGGCGGCGACGTGGGGAAAGGGCGGCGCATCGGGCGCGCCCGCGCGAAACTCGGCGAGATTGTGCGTCGCCCCGCCGCTGCCGAGGATGAGGATGCCCTCCTCCCTGAGCGGTGCCAACGCGCGCCCGATGGCCAGATGGTGCGCTGTGCCGCGCGGCATCTGAACCGAGAGCTGGGCCGTCGGGATGTCGGCCTTGGGGTACATGAGAAGAAGCGGGACCCACGCGCCATGGTCGAGACCCTGTGCCGGATCCCTCTCGCAACTGAAGCCCGCCGCCTCGAGACGGCGAGCCGCGCGCGCGGCAAGCGCCGGCGCGCCGGGCGCGGGATAACGGAGCTCATAGAGCGGGGCGGGGAAGCCATAAAAATCATGGATGGTCTCGGGGCGGGCGGCCGTGCTCACCGCCGGGTCGCGCGTTTCCCAGTGCGCGGAGATGCAGAGAATGGCCTCGGGCCGGCCGAGCGTCGAGCCGAGGCCTGCGAGGAATTCGCGCGCGGGGACGGGTGTCAGCGGCAAGGTGGGCGCGCCGTGCGAGACGAAGATGCTGGGCAGCCTCGTCATGGTCTCGGCTTTCCGGAGGGACGAGGCTCGATCATGCCGCGACTCCGTAGTTTCGCGCCCGGTCGTGGGGGGCCGCGAAATCGAGAGCGGGCCCCTTGGGCACGATGCCGGTCGGATTGATGGTCTTCTGGCTGGCGTAATAATGCCGCTTGATGTGGTCAAGATCGACGGTGGCCGCAACCTTCGGCACTTGATAGAGCTCGCGCGCATAGTTGGAGAGGTTGGGATAATCGACGAGGCGGCGCAGATTGCACTTGAAGTGACCGTGGTAGACGGCATCGAAGCGCACGAGCGTGGTGAAGAGCCGCCAGTCGGCTTCCGTCAGCCTGTCGCCCACGAGATAGCGCTGGCGCGAGAGCAGTGCCTCGATGCGCTCGAGTGCCGCGAACAGCCCGTCGAAGGCCTCCTCATAGGCGGCTTGCGTGGTCGCGAAGCCGGCGCGGTAGACGCCGTTGTTGATGCGCTCGTAGACGAGCGCGTTGATCTCGTCGATGTGGCCCCGCAAGGGCGCCGGATAGAAGTCGACGTCGGCCCGGCCCCATGCGTCGAAGGCGCTATTGAGCATGCGGATGATCTCGGAGGACTCGTTGTTCACGATCGAACGCGAGCTCTTGTCCCACAGCACCGGCACGCTCACGCGGCCGCTGTAGCCGGGCTTGGCGAGGGTGTAGATCTCGTGGAGAAAGCGCTTGCCGTTGGCGTGGTCGGGGGTGGCGCCGGGATAATCGGAGAAGGCCCAGCCTTGCGGCCCCATCAAGGGATCGACGATCGAGAGCGAGACCGCCTCCTCGAGGCCCTTGAGCGCCCGAAAGATGAGCGTGCGGTGCGCCCACGGACAGGCAAGCGAGACATAGAGGTGATACCGTCCGGGCTCGGCCTTGAAGCGCGAGCTGCCGTCCGCGGTGACCCAATCGCGGAACTGCGACTCGCTGCGCACGAAGCGCCCGCCGCTCGCGCGCGTGTCGTACCATTGGTCGTGCCAGACGCCGTCGATCAAGAGGCCCATGCCTCACCTCCGCATCCTCAGCCCTCATCCGCGTAGATGGGTCCTGCCCGGGCATTGTCCAGAGCGCTATTGGCACGGTAAGCGGCGCACCAACGGCATACCGGCGCCTAGGGCGTGGGCCAGCGCGAGGCAGCGAAGATCGGCTCGCCCGCGAGCCAGCGCCGCGCGGCGTCCGGCTCCTCGAGTGCCGTGAGGAGAGCCGAGAAGAGATCGAGCGGCTCGAGCGCGCGGCCGGCATCGACCATGCCCGCGAGCAGGCCGGACTCGACGAAGTTGAAGATCGCCCAACGCATCGCGTAGACAGGCGGCAAGACCTTCTCGCCGAACGAGGCGCGCCGGCACGCCTCCGCGTCCATCGATTCGAGCCCCCGGCAGTTGAGCGGCCTCGCCTCGTAGACCGAGCAACGCTCGTCCTTGAGCATCGGGCAGGACAGGCGGGCGGCGAGGCGCTCGTCCTTGCTCAGCGTCGATGCCTCACGCAGGCGCGCGATAAGTGCCGTGCGCTCGGCGCTCGCGAAGCGGTCGCGAATGTGCTGGGCGAGGCGGAGGATCTCGGGTGGACTGGCCGCCACGCTGATATGGCAGCAGTGGCCGCAGCCGGCGCGGCACGCGATCGGCCGCGAGGGCGGTGCGATCTTCAGCCCCTCGGCGGCGAGACTCTCGGCGAGTGCTGCGGCCTCGGCGGCCAGCGCGAAGAGGTCGGCCGGCCGCGCGTCCTCGGCCATGATCTCGCGCGCCGCCTCGCGCATGGCGAGCCCGCCGCGCTCCTCGAACTTGAGCTCGGGGCGATCGACGATGAGCGTCGTGACGCGCGCCCGCGCCCGCGCCGCCGCACCCGCCGCAAGGCTTTTCGTTCTGCGCTTTCTCCGGCTCATGGCGTCATTGCATCGATATTCGATCCGAAAGCAAGTATCCAGCGCAGAGGACGCGAAGGATGCGACGCCTTTGGCGTCGCACCGGAGGACGCAGAGGTCAGAGGCCGTTCACCAGCCGGGTAATCCCGTTGCGCATATGAGCCACATTGAAATTCAAAATATAGCCAAGCTTGTATCCGCCAAGGCGAAGATAGCTCAAAAGTTGGCCGCGGTGGACGGGACCAACCTTCTCAATGGCCTTTAGCTCGACCACGACCCGATCGTTCACCAGGAGGTCTATACGATAGGCGTTGTCGATGACCAGCGACTCATATCGAATGGGGACCAGTACCTGCTTCCGAACTGATAGTCCCTGTCTCTCCAGCTCATACGCGAGACAAAGTTCGTAAGCACTTTCAAGGAGCCCCGGCCCCACGGCCGAGTGAACTTTCATCGCCGAGCCGATGATAAGCTGACCGATCTCGTTCTCGGTCATTCTCCGCGTCCTCCGCGCATCCTCAGCGTCCTCTGCGCTGGAATCCTGCTTCTTCAGCTTCCGATCGCGCTCTTCATGAAGGCGACGATGTCGTCCGACGGGACGGCCAGCCCGACGCGTGGCTGAGGTGCGGCCTTGCTGCCGGATTGGCCGAGGAGGAAGCTCGCGATCATGCCGATCACACGCCCCTCGCGATCGAGGACAGGCCCGCCCGAGTGCCCCGGCTCGATCGGCATGGCGAGCGCTATCGCATTGTCGTAGCCGTAGTCGTTGTACTGGGTGCGCCGCGCGAGCCGCGCTTCGATGATGCGGCCGACGCTGACGATGCCGCCGTGATGCTTGGGCGTGCCGATGGCGAGCGCCGCCTCGCCCGCCGTGAGCCGCGCGCTGTCGGCGAAGCGCGCCGCCTGCATGCCCGGGAAGGGATTGATCTTGATGAGCGCCAACTCGCGCTGTCGCTCGACCGCGACGACGCGCCCGCTGAAGCGCCGGCCGTCAAGGGTGATCACCTCGGCCTTGAACTTGGTGGAATTGGCGATATGGGCGGCGGTGACCACGTAGCCGCGCGCATCCGCTATGAAGCCGCTCGCGAAATTGAGCACGTTGGAGGGGGCGCTCGAGAGCTCGCTGCGCGGAACGGGCGTCTCGTCCTCCGCGAGGATGCGGACGCGGACATAGATTCCGGCGTTGCGCTCGGCCACCGCGCGGAAGTCGGGGAAGTCCGTGCCCGGCTCCGGTGGTGCGGGATAGCTCAGCTGAGCAGGCTTCTCGACGAGGGCCCCCTCGGGCACGGCCGACGGCCCGGCGCAAGCGCCGAGCGCGAAGAGCGCAAAGGCTGCTGCCGTCCTCAGCGTCGTAGTGCCGACCAAGCCCACCTCGATTCGCCCCCGCCCGCCCTAGTCTGGATCGACCAGGAAATAGACGTGATCCGCGTCGTGGCTCGCGCTGATCGCGACCACGTCGCCGGCCTTGACCGCGCGCGGCCGGTTCCACAGGTGGACCGCCTGCATCCAGTGGGAATCCCGCGAAGCCGGATCGCTGGTCAGCCGGCTTTGCTCGTCGAGCACCAACTCGAACCAGCTCACCAGCGCGTGACAGGTGCCGCTCTCGGCGACCGGCAGCTCGACCGTCCTTGTCTCGGGGCGAATGCCCGGCCGGGTGAAGTCGAAGCGGAAGATCTCGACCGGCCGCGAGAGCGGGCGGTGGCCGTAGTTGCGCACGTTGGTGGTGAAATAGTTGTAGCGCGAGAACTCGTTGAAAGCGCTGACATCGAAACCGGCGGCGCGCGAGGCCCGATCGCATTGATAGAGCGGGGGACTGTCCACGAGCATCGCGTGGATCGCGCCGCCACGGGGGATGCTGGCAGCCCCTTCTGCCACAAGCTCCGCCAAGGCGTGCGCGAGGGTGCGGACGATGCCCTCTCCGAGCAGAATGACGTCGACGATCTCCGAGACGAGCACATCGGCCTTGCGCGGCAGATGCTCGCCCACGCGCAGGTCCAGCGAGCGCTTGGAAATGACCGTGATGCGGTCGGCGAGACCGTTCGCGCGTACAATTTCCCGCGCCTTCTCCGCGATTACGGGCACGGCTTCGCAAGCGTAGACGTGTCCGGCGCCGGCGCGCGCCGCCATCATCGCCAGCAACCCGCTTCCCGTGCCGATGTCGAGCACGAGGCTGCCCGGCCTCACCGCGCGCCGGATCGCGGCGTCGTAGGCGGCATTGCGCGGCTCGTCGTTGAGCATGGCTACGTGCCAGCTCGGCACGGCGTCGCGGAAAAGCTGTCCGAGTGCCACGCGTGCGGTCGTGTTCCCGGGCTCGAGCGCGACCGCACGACGCAGCGCTCCGATCGCTTGGCCCGCGGCCCCCGCCTTGACCAGCGCCAGGCCGAGATCGGCCTGCGCGCGCGCGTCTTGCGGCAGGCCTTGGGCGATCTTGCCGTACTCCTCGAGCGCTTCGGATTGCCGGCCAGCCAACTGAAGCGCGTAGGCGAGGCCCTGGCGCGCCGCGAGGAGGGTCGGTGCCGCGGCGATCGCCTTGCTATAAAGGCCGATG
>DASPPM010000115.1:0-5301 GCA_035625535.1 Alphaproteobacteria bacterium | reverse complement strand
CGCCGCCAGGGCCGCGTCGGGGCGGCCCGCCTGGAGCGCCAGGCCGCCGCACATGTGAAGGGTGTCCGCATGGTTCGGATCGGCCTCGAGAATGGCGCGATAGAGCGCCTCGGCCTCGGCCAGGCGGCCGGCCTTCTGATGGGAGACCGCGGTCTCGAAGTGCTCCCGAATCTCGCTCGCGTCCATCGCCTTAGGCCACCCGCGCGGCCCCCTTCAAGAGCGCTCTTGGCTGGCGATGGCATACGCCGCCGCCGGCCGCGGAGGCAACTGGTTTGCGGGCGCAGGGAGCCTCCGGGCCGGTGGCGGGCCTTGGCTCTAAGCCCCTGTCATCTCCGCAAGAATAAGGATGTGACAAAAAAGTCACGGATAGGGGCTTTGTCGCGCGCGAGGGGGGAAATGCGTTGACTGCAAACGCCGTACGGGTCAGAAACAACAGGACTCGGCTCGCCATGCGCCGAGCTGTAGCTAGGCATCCGAGCCTAAAAAATTGGAGAGGAGGTTCCATGTTCAATAAGTCTCTGCGGACGGCCCTGCTGGGTTCCGGCGCTGCCTTCGCGTTGATGGCGGGTCCGGCGCTCGCGGGTCAAGCGGATGACTTGCAGGCCCAGATCGACTCGCTTCAAGCGCGTCTCGACCAGCTCGAGAAGCAGAAGGCGTCGGTCGAGACCACGCAGGTCGCAGCGCCTGCCGACGCGGTCGTCGGCGGCGACTACCCGGGCTCCTGGAAGCTTCCGGGCTCCGATACCTCGATGTCCATCCATGGCTACATCAAAGCCGACTTCTTGTACGACTTTGACCAGTTCCTGGGTGACACGTTCGCGAACACGTCGATTGCGGGCAATCACACCGCGAACGCCCATCAAGGCGGGTTCTTCCATTTCAACGCCCGCCAGACGCGCTTCAACATTGAGACGCGGACGCCGACCGATTGGGGCCAGCTGAAGACCTTCGTCGAGATGGACTTCTACGGCACCAATGCGACACGCACGGACAACATCCAGAGCGGCGGCGGCAACACTTCGAACGTGCTGCGCATGCGTCATGCCTATGGCCAGTTGGGCCCGGTGCTCGCCGGCCAGACCTGGTCGAACTTCGACGACGTGGACGACCTGCCCGAGCAGCTCGACTTCAACGGCGGCCAGGGCGAGGCGGCAGGACGCCAGACCCAGCTGCGTTACGTAGCGCCGCTCGGCAAGTGGACGCTGTCGGGCTCGATCGAAAACTACCAACCGCGTATCACCGCCTTCACCGCCCCGGCCGGGTCCGCCACGACCTTCACCGGCTGCGGAATTCTCACCACCTCAGGCGGGGGTATTGGCAACTGTACGACCCAGATGCCGGACATCACCGGCCGCGTTCAGTACGCCGATACTTGGGGTCACGTCAGCTTGTCCGGCGTGCTCCGTGACTTCAACTATAATGACGGCGGCAGCGCGACCAACAGCTCGACGGCGGCGGTGGCGGCTATCGGGAACAAAGTCAACCACACCGCGCAAACGTTTGGCGGCGGCGTCATGCTGGGCACCAACATCGCCATCGGCCAGTGGTTCGGCGGGCCGTTCGCCAAGGACTACGTCGGCGCGACCGGCAGCTATGGCGCCGGCGACGAGCGCTACTTCGATACCGGCGCCGTGACGCCGGGTCTGGACGCCGCCGCTCTCTCGACGGCGGGCCCGGGCGGTACCTTCTCGATATCGATCAAGACCATCGATCACTACACCGTCAATGCCTGGTACCAGCACTGGTGGACGGACAACGTCCGTACCAGCTTGGTCTATGGCAGCGGCTGGTGGGGCTACGGCGGCATCCCGCGCGCCGTCGACACCGGTGCGGTGGATACCTCGCAGTACACGCAAATCCAGACGGCCTACATCAACTTGATCTGGAGCCCGGTGAAGTCCGTGAACATCGGTCTCGAGTTCATGTACGGCGACCTCGACAAGCGTGGCCTCGGCGGTTTCGTCGGACCGTGCGGCACCTCGCAGTGCGGCGGCAACAACGGCGAAGCCAAGCGCCTCATGGCCAGCTTCCAGTACGTGTTCTAATCGGGCCCTCGGGACCGAGCAGAGACGAGACTCGGGCGGCGCTGCGCAAGCAGCGCCGCCTTTCTATTTGGCGAGGGCTGACTTACGCTCGCCTGACCATGACGCCAAGCTCCCTCACCCTTCCCATCGCTCCGCGACGGGCCCCTGCCCTCTCCCGTAATCGGGAGAGGGAAAAAGCTCCTCGCCCGCTTGCGGGGTCGAGCCGCAAGGCGGATCGACGAGGGGCCCACTGCGAAGCAGTGGGGGGGTGAGGGCGAGGGAGAGACACCGGATGGAAATCGTGTTCCGCTGCCCGGCGGGGCTCGAGGCGATACTGCCGCGGCCCTATCCGGCGGTCGAGGGCCTGCCGGAGTGGTTCAAGAACATGCCGCTCAAGGCCAAGAGCGAGGTGCTGGGGGGCGAGGACTGGACGGTCAAGCGCTGTCCGCCCTTCATCGATGCGATGACCTACGGCTTCATGATGCCGCTCGCCGCCGATCTCGCATACAAGGACGGGGCGTTCAGCTGGGATTGGGGAATCGGCGGGACGCCCTTGAGCGAGCACACGCGCAGCCCGATCGACTTCCACGACAACAGCCAGGCGATCGGCAGCCCGTTCTTCGAGGAGGACTGCTTCCTTATCAAGTTCGCCAGCTTCTGGACCATCGAGCTGCCGCCCGGCTACTCGCTTCTCGTCACCCACCCGATCAACCGCGCCGAGCTGCCGTTCCTGACGCTCACGGGGCTCGTGGACTGCGATCGCTACACGGAGAATTTCGTCAATTTTCCCGCGGCCTGGATCAAAAAGGACTTCGCCGGCGTCGTGCCCAAGGGAACGCCCGTCGCCCAATGCATTCCCGTCGAGCGCGAGAAGTGGACGCTGCGCTGCGAGGCGCTCAGCGAGGACGGCGTCGCGCGCCTGACCGAGGTACGCATGTCGATCCAAAGCGAGCGCAACATCTACCGCAATAAATTCCGCGCCAATAAGCGTTAGAGCGGAATCCATTTCGGTGGAAGCAGCCCCCTCACCCTACCCTCTCGCCCTTTGAGGGGGAGAGGGTTGCGCAGCCTTAGCGAGCGTAGCCGACCCCGGATTTAATCGGGGGTGGGTGAGGGGGCGATTCCACTTCGTTCGATGTTGCTCTAGCTAGGCCGGGGCATGCGCTTGGCGGCGTCGCTCGAGCGGAGCCAGAAGGTGCCGCGGGAGGCGCCGATGAGGTTATGCATCGCCTGCTTGTAGGCTTTGGGATTGACGCCGTAGGCCTGGCGATAGGTGCTGAGCGCCTCCTCGAATTGCCCGAGCTCTTGCAGGCTGAAGGCGAGATCGAGAATCGAGCGGACATCGGTCCGATTCTCCTCGATCAGCCGGCGCAGGATGGCCACGGCCGCCGTGAAATCGCCTTCATCCATCAATGTGCGCGCAATGCCCCGGCGCGCCTGCCGCCAACCCGGCCGCAGCGAGAGCGCTCGTGAATAGGCCGCGCGCGCCGCGCGCGCTTCGCCGAGCTCGGAGAGCACTTCGCCGAGCGCGAGCCACGGGTCGCCATCGGTCTCGGCAAGCTCGACCGCCCGCCGAAGCGCAGCCTTCGCGTCGATCAGGCGGTGATGCAGATGAAGGACCACGCCGAGGCGAAAGAAGGCCGGCGCGAAAGGGGGGATGCGCGAGGCGGCGCGCTCGAGCCACGCGAGGGCCTCCTTCTTCTTGCCGGATTGCGCGAGAGCCGTCGCAAGATTGGTCTCGACCGCCGGATCCGGGTTGCCCTCGGCGGCACCCTTGAGCGGCTCGACCGCAGCGGCGGCCTGGCCGAGGGAGAGAAGCGCCAGGCCGTGGAGATAAAGCGCGCCGCGCTCGCTCGGGCTCAGGGCAAGCGCCCGGCGCGCGAACGACTCGGCCGCCGCCGCGTCGCCGCCTTTGAGCGAGCGGGCGGCGCTCCTCAGGAGCTCCGCCGTCTCAGCACCTTTCTCGTCTGCTCGCTTTCTCGCCATGGGAGTCTGCTCGTCCCATCTCGCGCATTATCGAATGAGCACAACCGCCTGCTTCGAGAGGAGGCCGAAGGCAAGATAGCCGTAACGCCATCCGAATTTGGCGACGGCCTCCTGGAAAGCTCTGAATTCGTCCTCGCGCCAATGCCGGTTGAAGAGATACTCGTCGAAGAGCATGACCGTTCCCGGGACGATCCTTCCGGCGAGGAGCTCGAGCACAGTCTTGGTCGAGCTGTAAAGGTCGCAATCGACGTTCATGAAGCGCACGGGTCCGGGATATTGCTCGAGAAAACGCGGCAGCGTCTCGGCGAATAGCCCGACATGAAGCTGGACATTGCGAGGCACCTCGGGCAGTTCGCCGTGCGTGGAATAGCTCCCGCCGGGCAGCTCGTGCCATGCTTCGGGCAGGCCGCGGAAGGTATCGAAGCCGTGCACGCGTTCCTTCACGCGCGCCGCGATCTGCCGGATCGAGGTCCCGAAACGGACGCCGAACTCCAGCACCAGCCCGTCGAGCCGGGCGGCCTCGAGGCCGAGTGCCAGCCCATGGGAGCTCTCGCCGAGCAAGCGAGGGCGAGGGCCGGCGACCGATTTCACATAGTGCCATGAGTCGAGGCCGTAAGTGGCATAATCGGACTCCTTCGGGAGGGCGGCAAAATGGCGCGCTGCGGTCGCGCTTTGCCCTTGATAGTCGCGCAGCACGCCGAGGAAGAAGCGGCTTGCCGCGTGTTCGGGTGCCGCGCTCAAGGCCTCCTCGAGGCAGCGCGCCGCCGGCTCCATGTCGCCCTCCGCATAAAGTGCGGCATGGAGGTTGAACCACGCATCCGCGTGATCCGGCTTGAGGTCGAGGGCCTTGCGGTAGCTCTCGACGGCCTCCTCCAACCGTCCCAGGTCGGCGAACGCGCTGCCGAGGTTGTTCAGCGCCTCGGGGTCATCCGGCTTGAGCGCAAGGGCCCTCTTGAAGCTGGCGATGGCCTCCTCCGGTTGCCCCAGCTCTGCGAGCATGGTTCCGAGGTTGTTGTGCGCGGGGCCGAAATCCACTTGCAGCGCTACGACTTGGCGATAGCTGGCGGCGGCCTCCTCCAGGCGTCCGAGATCCTTGAGCGCATTCCCCAGGTTGTAGAGCGCCTCGGTGAAATTGGGCTTGAGCGCCAAAGCCTTGCGGTAGCTGGCGACGGCTTCCTCCAGGCGGGCGAGGGCGTGGAGGGCTAAGGCCAAGTTGAAGTGCGCGCCCGCGTCGTCGGGCTTGAGCGCCAATGCCTTCGCGATGAGCTCCACGGCTTGCTCGCTCCGCCCC
>DASPPM010000114.1:0-7094 GCA_035625535.1 Alphaproteobacteria bacterium | reverse complement strand
GCACCCGCCCCGGCGTCTGCGGGCCGTCGGCCGCAACCGCACCCTTGGCCCCCTGCGCCGTGATCGAGCCCGGACCGTTCGAGATCAAGAGCCCGATGAGGATTTGCAGCGGCCGCGCCTCCACCTCGGTCGGCCGCTTGCCGGTCAAAGCGAGAAAGAGGAATTCCGCCATCGTCCATCGGCCGAAGCGCTCGTCGCGGGGGATGCCCCTAAGACTGCCGTGCCGGTGATACTTGCCGGGGATCGAGGCGCCGATCATCACGCCATAGAGGCGCAGATACCACGGCAGCGTCTCCGCCGTGAGCCGCGAGATGCGCTTGCGCATCAGCGGCCCCCACGCGATCGTCGTGGCAATGGCGGCCAGGATGGCGTCGCGCGACAGCCGTCCGTCGAGGGACTCGAGAAACTTGAGAAACAGCGATTTGCCGCCGCGCTCGCGCACCGCCTTGAGCATGGCCTCGGGACGCGGGTCGCTCGCCTCGGCGGCCGTGGCCAGGAACAGCGCGCGGGTCTTCCCGTCGACCGCGATTCCGCGGAAGTCCGCGCTCTCGTCATGGGCATCGAGCACCCCGGAATGCCCGAAGAGATCGATGAGCCGCTTGGAGCAAAGCAAGGCGCGCTCGACGCGCTTCGGACCGATGAGGGCAGCCGCGGCCGCCATCACGGTGTTGGGCGAGTTTCCCGCCTCGCGCGCCGCGTCAGCCGCGGCCAGCGCCGCATCGCCGACGAGGTTGATCTCGGCCGCTACGGCAATATCGAGCATGGCCCGATCGTTCTGCGAGGCGATCTCGTGCACCAGCGGCAGCGCGAAATTGGCTTCGAGCGGCAAGAGCGCGAGGTCGAGCACGGAATGGCCGTGCACGCTCGTCACCTGCGTGCGCGGATCCATGACCGTGGCCCCCGATTTGTCCTTCATGGTCTGGCGCGGAACGACCGCGCCGATCTGATCGCCGAGTGCCGTGATCTGGACGTTGTAGGGTGGGATGGCCTCGACCGTTTCCAGGGCTAACGCTGGCGGCAATTTCAGGCCCTGGTCGTTGGCGATCCACGGCTTGAGGACAAGGCTGCCGCGCCGCGGGAAATCAGGCTTCGCCCCGTTGAGCTTCATCACCGCGCTCAGCGCAAGCGGGATATGCGCGATATTGGTCACGACCGCCCCTTTGGCGGAGACGACGGGCGTCTCGGGCGTGAAGAGTCCGGCGACACCGAACGCCTCCATGAACCAGCGCTCCTTGTCCTCGGCCCTGTCGCCCGAGCCCGCCATGGCGCCCGCGTGTCCCACGGCGCGCGTCAGCTTGGATTTCCACCGGCCGACGACGCAGGCGACGACCGGCTTCGCGAAATCGACGCCGTGCTCGTAGTAGCCGCCGGGCTCGGCATAGAGCACGGCCGCCTTGCTCCGCGCATCGTTCTTGAGCGCGTGGGCGAAGTCGCGCGCGGCGTAGTGGATGTAGACGTCCTTGCCGGAGGAGATGAGCGTCGTCGTACCCCAGCCCTCGGTTGCGAGATACTGGGCAATCGTTGTGGTGAAGCCGCCCGAGTTGGAGAATATCGCGACCGAGCCTTTGAGCAGGACCTCCTCGGGATTGTCGCCGCCGAGCGCCCCGCCGATGCGCACGCGGTTCCAGGAATCGGCCATGCCGAGGCAGTTGGCGCCGAAGATGTCGATGCCGTTGGCCTGGCCGAGCGCGCGGATCTCGCGGGAATCGTGCACCGAGATCTTCTCGGTGATGATGACGATCTTCTGGAGGTCCGGATTGAGCCGGATGAGCTCGGCCACGCCGTCGCGCACGCCCGAGGGCGGCAGGTAGACCACGCCGGTGTTGAACGAACGCCCGTCGTCGAGCCCTTCGCGGACATTGTTGTAGACGGGAATGTCGCCGACCGGCGTGGGCAGCACCTGGCCGCGCCTGCCCGGCGATGTCCCGAACGCGACATTGCCGCCGGAAAAGGCGTGGCTGACCGGCGTCACCTGGCGGGACTCGCCGCCCAGGATATTGAGCACGCAGACGCGATCGACGCGCGTGGCCACCTTGTCGAGGGCGTCGACGCCGAGATAGTAGGGGAAGCCCTCGATGCCTCTCTTGAACATGCGCCCGCCCTAGTGTTGCGGTTCCAACAGATGATTCCGAAACAGCAATGAGGTCATTGCGAGCCGAGCTGCCTGCGCGAAGCCGAAGCGGCTTCGCTTCGGCGAAGGCAGGAGGCGAAGCAATCCAGGTCTGGGCAGGGGATCCTGGATTGCTTCGTCGGCTCCGCCTCCTCGCAATGACGTTTTGCAGCAACATGCCACGCATTGGGCGCCTCGATTGAGCGCGCCAAGCGGAACCTTCCGTCGCAATCGGGACACCATCGCCTGCCGTCCATCATGCCGCACTCTTCAGGCCGAGGTGTGCCGCGATTTGCGCCCGGCCGCCGGCCTTCATCCATTCATCGACCTTCTTGGCGTAGTTGACGACCTCGGAGATCGCGCTGTCGAAACCGAAGAAGCGGTAGGGGAGGTTGAGGGAGTCGCAGGTCTCGGCGAGCGCCCCCATCCCGCGCACGAGGTTGGGTCCTCCGCGGCCGACCACGACGTAGAGCGGGGTTGCGCCATGGCTGCTAAAATGCTCGCGGAGCGCGTCGCCCATCGCGCGAAAGGTCTCGTAGATGTCGGTATTGTTCGACTTGCCGCCGATGATGAACAGCACGTTGGCCTGCTTGAGCCAGTGCTTGTAACAGATGCGCGCGACCGCCTTCATCTTCTCGTACGGCGGATTGCCGCCGAAGTCCGAGGAGATGATCGCCGCCTCGCCCAGCACTTCCGTCACCAATGAATTCGCGCCGCCGCCGAAGGTCGGCGCGAGGATCGTTCCCTTGTCGTTGATGACGAAGACGTCCGACTGGCCCTGGTGGGTGCGCAGCTGGTTCACCTCATGCTCGAAATCCGAGGTGTCCGCCGTGAACAGGTGATCCGGAAGCCCCAGGCGTTGCCAGCGCGGGTCGTCGCGATCGAAGCCGCACTTGAAATCACAGGCGACCGGGGTCAGCCGGCCCTCGCGGCCCGGGCGCATGCGGATCGGATTCAGTTCCAGCGTGGTCATGCCGTAGTGATGCATCAGCTCCCACAGTTTCGGCAGGTGCTGCACAAGCGGCGAGATGATCTCTTTCGGCGCGCCGATATCGCTCAATGCGTTGGCAACGACGAAGGCCTTGAGCCCCGTCAAGGCCTCGAAGGGCACTTGCGCGATCTCCTTCTTGTCGAGCTCCTCGATGTCCACCCCGCCCCGGTGCGTCAGCGTCATCGTCGGTGCTCTGAACTCCGTCGCGTCGGTGATCGCGAAATAGACCTCGTGCTCCGCCGGCACGCCGCTCTCGAAGGTGACGCCGTTCGCCTTTGCCACCACGTTCCCGTGCCTATGCTCGACGAAATAGAGCCGCTCCTTCTCCTTGAGCGCCGTCTTCAGATCCGCGGCCTTGCCGACCAGGCCGGCTTTGCCCTTCTTGCCGACGCCGCCCCGGAACAGCGGCTTGATGAAAATGAGCTTGTGCCGATCGATCAGACCCTGGATCTCGTCTTCGCTCGCTCCCGGACCCAAGACCTCGGCCGCCGGAAACTCGACGTGCTCGAGCAGGCGGGCGCCATAGAGCATTCCTGTGATCTGCATCCTAGCCTCCAAGTCGTCGTCAGACGGCCCTTGTGCACCAGGGCGCGCACCTATTCCTCCGCGCGACGCGGGAGAGGACCGCCGCTCAGCCCGCCGCCGCGACGGCCACCCGGCTCGCCTCGCCGCGGCGATAGACCATGAGCGTGGCGCCGAGGCCGCAGAGCGCGGCAAAGCTCATCCACAGGCCGGGGGCGGCCTTGTTCCCCGTATATTGGATGAGCGCCGTCGAGACGGCGGCGGTGAAGCCGCCGAAGAGCGCCGTCGCCAGACTGTAGGCGAGCGAGAAGCCGGTGGTGCGCACGCTGGCCGGCACGATCTCGGTGAGGGCCACCACCATGGCCCCGTTGTAGCTGGCGTAGAGAAAGGAGAGCCAAAGCTCGACCGCCAGCATCTTGCCGAAGGAGGGATCGGCGACGAGCCAGGAGAGCGCCGGATAGGACGTGAGGAGGGTGAGCGTCGTGAAGGTGACGAGGATCGGCTGGCGGCCGACGCGGTCCGACAGCGCCCCCATCACCGGCAGCCAGAACAAGTTCGACAGCCCGACGCAGAAGGTCACGATCAAGCCGTCGACCTCGGCGAGCTTGAGCACGCTCTTGCCGAAGGTCGGGGTGTAGACCGTGATCAGGTAGAACGAGACCGTGGTCATGACCACCATCAGCATGCCGGCCAGCACGATTTGCCAGTTGTCTGTGATCGAGCGGAAGCTCTCCCGGGGGCTCGGGTGATGCTTCCGCGCGAGGAACGCTTCGGTCTCCTCGAGCGAGCGCCGGATGACGAAGATGAAGGGCACGATCAGGCAACCGATGAAGAAGGGGATGCGCCAGCCCCAGGCGCTGATCCCGGCCGGCGTCAGCAACTCGTTGAGAGAGAAGCCGATGAGCGCCGCAACCATGATCGAGACCTGCTGGCTGCCGGACTGCCAGGCGACGTAGAAGCCCTTGTTCCCCGGCGTCGCCATCTCGGAGAGATAGACCGAGACGCCGCCGAGCTCGACCCCCGCCGAGAAGCCCTGCAACAGGCGGCCGATGAGGACGAGGAAGGGGGCGGCGAGCCCCAGGGTGGCATAGCCCGGCACGAAGGCGATCATGATCGTGCCCATGGCCATGATCAGTAGGGTGGTGATGAGCCCCTGGCGTCGTCCGACGCGGTCGATATAGGCGCCGAGCACGATGGCGCCCAAGGGGCGCATGAGAAAGCCCGCGCCGAAGGTCATGAAGGTGAGGAGGAGCGAGGCGAACTCGCTGCCTGCAGGGAAGAAGGCACGGGCGATGTGCGTCGCGTAGAAGCCGAAAAGAAAGAAGTCGAACATTTCGAGAAAATTGCCGCTGGTGACGCGCACCACGGTGGCAAGTTTCGACGATCTTGACGCGGACGCCATGGCCCGACCCTCCCCCAATGCCTTAGATCTGGCGTTTCCGAAATGATCCAAGCTTGTTTAGAACGATACGCCAAACCGGCGTGGCGGGCAAAGCGCGCGATCTTGGCGCCGATCTTTAAGTCGGCGCCCGCATGAAATTGGCAAGATTGCAGGCCGGCGCATGAGGCTTAAGCCGGGAGGCGTTCCCGGCGAGCGAGAAGCATGAGAGTTGCGTCCAGCCGATCGCGCGGGCCGCCGAGCCAGATGCGGCCCGAAAGTGGCATCGAGGCCCTCGCCAACGGCGCCGCGAGGTGCTAAATGCTCGGCGCCGCCGCTGGTATACAACACACAAGGCGGGTTATCTGCCGTCCGGCAGCGTGAAATCATGTTGAGGAGACGCGAATGGGCGAGGTCAAAAGCGACATCGAGATCGCACGCGAAGCGCGCATGCAGCCGATCGAGGCGATCGGCGCCAAGCTCGGCATCCCGGCAGAGGCGCTTTCCCGCTACGGACATTACAAGGCCAAGGTCAGCCTGGACTACGTGGCCGGGCTAAAGGGCCGCGCCGACGGCAAGCTCATCCTGGTGACCGCGATCACGCCCACCCCGGCGGGCGAGGGCAAGACGACGACGACGGTCGGCTTGAGCGATGGCCTCAACCGCTTGGGCAAGCGCGCCGCCATTTGTCTGCGCGAACCGAGCCTCGGTCCCTGCTTCGGCGTCAAGGGCGGGGCCGCCGGCGGCGGCTACGCCCAGGTGGTGCCGATGGAGGACATCAACCTGCATTTCACCGGCGACCTCCACGCCATCACCTCCGCCAACAACCTGCTCGCCGCGATGATCGACAATCACGTCTATTGGGGCAATCCCCTCAACATCGACGTGCGGCGCATCGGCTGGCGCCGGGTGATGGACATGAACGAGCGGGCGCTGCGTTCGATCGTCTCCTCGCTCGGCGGTGTCGCCAACGGCTTTCCGCGCGAGGACGGCTTCGACATCACGGTCGCGTCCGAGGTGATGGCGATCTTCTGCCTCGCGCGCGACATGACCGATCTCATGCAACGCCTCGGCAACATCGTGGTGGGCCAGACGCGCGAGCGCAAGCCGGTGCGCGCGCGCGAGCTCAAGGCCGACGGCGCGATGGCGGTGCTGCTCAAGGACGCGCTCGCCCCCAATCTCGTGCAGACGATCGAGGGCAACCCCGCCTTCATCCACGGCGGCCCCTTCGCCAACATCGCGCACGGCTGCAATTCGGTGATGGCGACGACGACCGGGCTCAAGCTCGTCGATTATCTCGTGACCGAGGCGGGCTTCGGCGCCGACCTCGGCGCCGAGAAGTTCTTCGACATCAAGTGCCGCAAGGCGGGGCTCAAGCCGTCTGCGGTGGTGATCGTCGCCACCGTGCGCGCGCTCAAGATGCACGGGGGGGTGGCGCGCGAGGAGCTCGGCAAGGAGAACCTCGCGGCCCTCGACAAGGGCTTCGCCAACCTGGCGCGCCACCTGGAGAACCTCGGCCGCTTCGGCGTGCCGGCGATCGTGGCGATCAACCATTTCACCTCGGACACTGCGGCCGAGGAGGAGCTCATCCGCAAGAAGTGCGCGGAGATCGGCGTCGAGGCGGTGCTCTGCACGCACTGGGCGGAGGGGGGCAAGGGTGCTGAAGCGCTCGCGCGCGCGGTGGTCAGGCTGGTCGAGAGCAAGCCGGCCAACTTCAAGCAGCTTTATCCCGACGACATGCCGCTTTGGGACAAGATGCGCACGATCGCGACCACTCTCTACGGCGCCCGCGACATCACGGCCGACCAGCGCGTGCGCGACCAGCTCAAGGATTTCGAGAAGGGAGGCTTCGGGCACTTCCCGGTCTGCATGGCCAAGACCCAATACAGCTTCTCGACCGACCCGCAGCTCAAGGGCGCGCCCTCCGGCCACACGGTGTCGATCCGCGAGGTGCGCCTTGCCGGCGGGGCCGAGTTCGTCGTCGCCGTCTGCGGCGAGATCATGACCATGCCCGGCCTGCCGCGCTCGCCCGCGGCCGAGCGCATCCGGATCAACGAAGCGGGCCTGGTCGAAGGGCTCTTCTGAGACAAACC
>DASPPM010000113.1:0-6497 GCA_035625535.1 Alphaproteobacteria bacterium | reverse complement strand
TGCTGGCGGCGCTCATCGGGTAGCGTCGATCCTCATTCGAGCAAGCCTCACCCCCACCCTACCCTCGCGCCTCTCGAGCTCGTTGATGCACACATCGTCGCGGAGGCGCTGATCACGTTAAGCCCCTCTCCCGCTTGCGGGGTCGAGCCGCAAAGCGGACCGACGAGGGACCCGCGGCCGTTAGAGTATGTCCCGTTGATTTGGAAGCGGCCCCCTCACCCTACCCTCTCCCCCTCGGAGGGGGAGAGGGTTGCGTAGGCTTAGCGAGACGAAGTCGAGCTTAGCCGGAGCTGGGTGAGGGGGTGATTCCGCGCCATCGAAACATGCTTTAGGCCGTGGGAGGGTGAGGGACGGCGCCGACATCCGGCATTCCCTCACCCTTCCCATCCCCGGGCACTTCGTCCCGGGGATGGGCCCCTTCCCTCTCCCGCAAGCGGGAGAGGGATTTCTTGGCTTCTCTCGTCGGCGCGGGGGAGGGACTTATTGCGGCCGGCGGCGTAGCGCCGCGGCTCCCTTTACTGGCTCACGAAGCTGGTCGGCGCCGGGCTCACCACCTTGGGCGCGTCGCGTTGCACCTCGAGCACCGCGAGGCCGCGCTCGTTCAAGCCGTCCGCGCGGAAGCGGAAGATGCCGTCGAGCCCGTTGAAGCCGTCGCGGTTGGTGAGCGCGGTTGCGCTGAAATCGGGACCGTTCGGCGCGCGCTCGAGGGCTGCTGCGAGTGCCGTCGCGTCGTAGCCGAGGGTGGCGATGCGCGGCGGATTGCCGGCGCCGAAGAGCTTGGCGTAGCGCGCCTCGAAATCGGCGCGCGTGGCCGGATCGGGGGCGGCGTACCAGCCGCCGATGAGGGAGGGCTCCTTGCCGAGGCGGGGATCGTCCCACAGGCCGGTGCCGAGCAGGCGCGCCTCTGCGGGATCGATGTCGTAGTACGGGAGGAGCGGCGCCAGCGCCAAGAGCCGCTCGCCCCCCTCGGGCAGCATGATCGCATCGAAGCCGAGGCTGCCTACTCCCTCCTGGGCGTCGAGGCGACGGAGCGCCTGCTTGGAAACCTCGTCCCCCTTCTTCTCGAGCGCCTTGCGCTGCGCCTCGATGGCCGCGTGCCGGCTGTCGTAATGGCCGAGCTGGCGCACCACCGCAGCAGCGCCGCCGGCGGCGGGGTCGTAGCTCTCGATGTCGCCGACCTCACCGCCCGCCTGCATGACCGCGTCGCGCAGGGCGACGCTGATGGTGTCCCCGTAAGGCGACCCGGGCACGATCGCGGCAAAGCGGTTGAGCCCCTGGTCGTGGGCGTAGCTCACCACGCGCAGCACCTGCGTGCGCGGCAGGAAGCCCATGAGGAAGACGCCTTGCCCGGCGACCCGCTCATCGGTCGAGAAGGCGACGACATTGATCCCGGCGGCTCGCGCGAGGGGTGCCACCGCCGACACCTCGGCAGCGAAGAAGGGGCCCAGGATGAGGCGGGCACCTTGGCCGATGGCATCGCGCGCAGCCTCAGCCGCGCCCTCGGGCGTGCCCGCCGTATCACGCGGGAGCAAGGCCAGGTGCTCGTCGTTCACATCGAAGAGTGCCAGCTCTGCTGCATTCAGGAGCGCCTTGCCGAGCGCCGCTCCCTGTCCGCTCAAGGGCAGGAGCACGGCCACCTTGAGGCTCTCGCCCGCGGCCAAGGGTGCCGCCGGCGCGCTTTTCGGGCCCGTGGCCGGGCCCGTGGCCGGAGTTGTCGGCTCGACCGTCACGGGTGCTACGGGGACTGCGGGCACCTCCGGCGCCACGGGCGGCGGCGGGGGTACCAGCGCCGGCGGCGCGGGTGCTGCGGCCGGCGGTGCGGCGTTTGGCGGATGCAGCGGCGGTGTCCATTGCGGCAGACGATCGCTCTCGGCTAAGGTCGCGCCCTGGCAGGCGTCGAGCGCGATTGCGGCGAAGAGCGCCACGAGCAAAGCGCACGCACGCCGCAGCATCGACCTCCTGAGCGTCGCAAGGCAGCGCAACGAATGGACTCCGTCACAGCGGATAACGGGGGAAGCGAGCCTAGCGAGTGCCCGCGCGGAAGTAAACCTAAGCCCGCGCGCGCGAAAGGCGGGCCCGTTCCTCCGGGTCTCTATCTGGTGGCGACCCCGATCGGCAATCTCGGCGACATCACGCTGAGGGCGCTCGAGGTGCTGCGCGGCGCCTCCCTCATCGCCTGCGAGGACACGCGCGTCACCGGCAAGCTGCTCGCGGCCCACGGCATCTCGGCGCGTCTTTCGCCCTATCACGAGCACAACGCCGAGCGCGCGCGGCCGAAGCTCCTGGCCGAGCTCGCGCGTGGTGCTGCGGTCGCGCTCGTCTCCGACGCGGGCACGCCGCTCGTCTCCGATCCCGGCCACAAGCTCGTGCGCGAGGCCATAGCGCTCGGGCTCCCGGTCACCGTCGTCCCGGGCGCCTCGGCGGTGCTCACGGCCTTGGCGCTTTCGGCACTCCCGAGCGAGCGCTTCCTCTTCGCGGGCTTTCTCCCGGCCAAGGCCGGCCAGCGGCGCAAGACGCTCGCCGAGCTGGCCTCGGTCAAGGCGACGCTCGTGCTCTTCGAGACGGCACCGCGTCTTGTGCAATCGCTTGCCGACATGGCCGAGCTTTTGGGCGAGCGCACCGCCGCGGTCGCGCGCGAGCTCACCAAGCTCTACGAGGAGGTGCGGCGCGGCGCGCTCGCCGAGCTCGCACGGCACTACCGCGCGGCGGGCCCGCCCAAGGGCGAGCTCGTCGTCGTGGTGGGACCACCCAAGGCGGAGGAGCCCCCCGATGCGGCAATGCTCGACCGCATGCTCGAGGCGGCGCTTGGCGAGGCCAGCCTGCGCGATGCCGCCGCGCGCGTGGCGGCGGCGAGCGGCCTTGCGCGCCGCCGCGTCTATGCCAGGGCCCTCGAGCTCGCCAAGGGGCGCGGGCGGCGGGGATGACGGACGCGCGGCGGCGCCAAGCCTATCGCCACGGCCGCGCGTCGGAGGCGCTTTGCCGCCTCGTATTGCGCCTCAAGGGCTACCGCATCCTCGCTTCCGACTTCCGCGCGCCGGTCGGCGAGATCGACATCATCGCGCGGCGTGGGATGACGCTTGCGATCGTCGAGGTCAAGGCGCGCGCGAGCCTCGCGGACGCGGCGGAATCGATCTCCCCGCGTCAGCGCCGGCGCATCGCGCGCGCGGCGTCGGCCTTCCTCGCGCTCAATCCCGCCGCCGCTGGACTCGCCGTGCGCTTCGATGTGATGCTGGTGCGGCGCTGGCGCCTGCCGCACCATCTGAGGAACGCATGGCGGCTCGAGGGCGGCTCGCTGCCCTGAAGCCGAGCCGCGCAATCGGAGCGTGACCGCGCGGGACATTCACGCTAAGAATCGGGCACGCTAAGACGCGGGCACGCTACGAAGCCGACGGGCGGGGGAAGGGATAGCATCCGCATGGAGACGTGGCCGAGCCAAAGCAGCAGCGAGCCCGACGATCCCCGCGACTATCTGCGGCGCGTGGCCGAGCTGCCGGACGAGGCGATCGAGCTCGCCGAGGCCGCACTCCGCCTCGCCTCCCTCGACCGCCCGCAGGTGTCGCTCGAGCGCTATCGCCATCATCTCTCGCTTCTCGTGCGCGACACCGGGGAGGAGAGCCGCCGCCTGCCGCGCGAGGGGGACACGCTCGAGGCGCGCATCGCGGCGCTCAACCACGTGATCTACGAACGTTACGGCTATCGCGGCGACAGCCTGCATTACGACGACCTGCAGAACGCCAACCTGATGCGCGTGATCGATCGCCGCCGCGGCCTGCCGGTGTCGCTCGGCATCCTCTATATCCACGTGGCGCGCGCGCAAGGCTGGCACATCGCCGGCATCCACTTCCCCGCTCATTTCATGGTCCGGCTCGAGCATCAGGGCCGGCGCGCCATCGTCGATCCCTTCAACGAGGGCGTCGTGCGCGAGGTGTCGGAGCTGCGCGAGATGCTGAAGTCGAGCCACGGCGAGGGAGCCGAGCTGACGCCGGCCCATTACGCGCCCGTGGGCAACCGCGACGTCCTCATGCGGCTGCAGAACAACCTCAAGCTTCGCCTGGCCCAGGCGGACGAGACCGCCCGCGCGCTCGCGGTCGTCGAGAGCATGCTCCTCTTCGCGCCCAACGAGGCGAGCCTGTGGTACGACGCGGGCGCCTTCAACGCCAAGCTCGGCAACCTGCGCGCGGCGATCGCAGCACTCGAGACCTTCCTCGAGCGCGCCGCGCACGACAGCACGAAGCACCAGGCGGCGACCCTCCTGCAGCAGTTGCGCGCGCGGCTCAATTAGGAGCGAGAGCCATGAGTCTGGCGGTCGCCATCCAGATGGACCCCATCGAGTCCATCAACATCGACACCGACAGCACCTTCGTCATGGCGCTCGAGGCCCAGCGGCGGGGACACGCGCTCTGGCACTATCTGCCGCAGCACCTCGTGCTGCGCGACGGCCGGCTCTATGCGCGGGCGCGGCGGCTCGAGGTGCGGCGCCTGCGCGGCAACCATTTCACGCTCGCCAGCTTCGAGATGCTCGACCTCTCGACCATGGACATCGTGCTGATGCGCCAGGACCCGCCCTTCGACATGGCCTACATCACGGCGACGCATCTGCTCGAGCACATCCATCCGCAAACCCTCGTGCTCAACGACCCCATGCACGTGCGCAACGCGCCGGAGAAGCTTTTCGTCACCCATTTCAAGGACGTGATGCCGCCGACCTTGATCGCGAGCGACAAGCCCTCGATCGAGGCCTTCCGCGCCGAGCACGGCGACATCGTGCTGAAGCCGCTTTTCGGCAACGGGGGTGCCGACGTCTTCCACGTCCAGCCGGGGGACGAGAACTTCAACGCGCTGCTCGAGCTCTTCACCCGGCTTTACCGCGAGCCGATCATCGTGCAGCGCTATCTCCCCGAGGTACGCCACGGCGACAAGCGCATCGTGCTGGTGGACGGCCGGCCGCTCGGCGCCGTGGCGCGCATCCCCAAGGCCGGCGAGGCGCGCGCCAACCTTCACGTCGGCGCGCAGGCGGTCAAGGCCGCGCTCAGCGAGCGCGACAAGGAGATCTGCGCCGCGATCGGCCCCACGCTCAAGGAGCGCGGCCTCGTCTTCGTCGGCATCGACGTCATCGGCGGCTATTTGACCGAGATCAACGTGACCTCGCCGACCGGCATCCAGGAGATCAACCGCCTCGACGGCGCGGCCCTCGAGATCGATCTCTGGGACGCGATCGAGGCGCGCTTCGTGGCGCGCCACAATCTCAGGCCGATGTGAGGGGCGGCACGGCCGGCAGACGGCTGCTCATGCCGCAACGGTGATTTTCCGAACCGTCGGAGAGGCGTCGGCAGGAATAGGCAGGCCGTGCTCGCGACGATGGGCGAGCACAAGCCGAATGGCGTCTTCCGCCATGGCGAGCGCCTCGTCCTCGGGTTCGCCTTCCGTCACGACCTCGGGGAGAGCCGGAACCGAGACGGAAAAGCCGCCCCCGGGCTGAGGCTCCAGAACGACCGTAAAATCCAGTTTTTCCGTCATCGTTGCTCCAAGCGAGCGCGGAACGGCAACGGCACCTGCGTCTCGGCGCAATCATAGCATTTTTCGCGGCCGCAGCCGCAGCAGATGCGAGCCTGCGCCAAGCGGCCCTCTCCCCGGACGCCGTCCGTTGCGGGGTGAGGGCTGGTGCCGCTCGAGAAGCCGGCCTAAGATCGCGTCGTGGTTGAGAGCGGGGGTTCCTCTTCCATGGTCGCGCGTATCAACACGGTCGCCTTCCAGGGCGTCGATGTGCTCGACATCGACGTCCAGGTGCAGATGGGCGCCGGGCTGCCGGCCTTCACCTTAGTCGGGCTCCCGGACAAGGCGGTCGCCGAATCGCGCGAGCGCGTGCGCGCGGCACTCTCCGCCATGGGCCTCGCCTTGCCGAGCCGGCGCATCACCATCAACCTCGCTCCCGCCGACGTGCTCAAGGAGGGCAGCCACTTCGATCTGCCGATCGCGCTCGCCCTTCTCGTCGCCATGGGTGTCTTGGCTGGCGACGAGATGGCGAGCTACACGGCCTTGGGCGAGCTCGGCCTCGACGGCACGCTTGCCCCCGTGGCGGGGGTGCTGCCGGCCGCGATCACCGCCTCCGCCCACGGGCGCGGGCTCATCTGCCCGGCGGCCCAGGGTGGCGAGGCGGCCTGGGCGGGCGGGCTCGAGGTGCTCGCCCCCGCCGATCTCATCGCCCTCATCAATCACTTCAAGGGCACGCAAGTGCTGCCGCGCCCCACCCCGCGCCTGGCCGAGGGGCCCGAGAGCACGCCCGACCTCATGGACATCAAGGGCCAGGAGACGGCCAAGCGCGCCCTCGAGGTGGCGGCCGCGGGCGGCCACAATCTCCTCATGATCGGCCCGCCCGGGGCAGGCAAGTCGATGTTGGCCGCACGCCTGCCCGGCATCCTGCCCCCGCTCGATCCGGCCGAGGCGCTCGAGGTCTCGATGATCCACTCGATCGCGGGCGAGCTTAGCGAGGGCAGGCT
>DASPPM010000112.1:0-17610 GCA_035625535.1 Alphaproteobacteria bacterium | reverse complement strand
CTGGCCGAGCACCTCCGCGCTCGGGTCGGAGATGATGAGATGGAAGGCGTAGTCGACGGCGGCCTTGGGCTCCGCCGCGGCGTGGTAATCCTTCACGACCTGGCGGATCGACATGCCGCGATGCTGGGCGGCGAAGGGAATGATGGTGGTGGTGCCGCCGCAGGCCGCCGAGCGGGTGCCGGTGAAGAAATCGTCCGCCGTCATGACGCCGAGGGAGGATTTCTGCTCGATATGGCAGTGGCTGTCGATGCCGCCGGGGAGCACCAGCTTGCCCTCGGCGTCGATCTCGCGGCGGCCCCGGCCAAGTTCCGCGCCGATTGCAACAATGCGCCCATCCTTGATGCCGATGTCGGCGCGCACCACGTCGGCCGCGGTTGCCACCGTACCCCCTCTCACGACGAGCTCGAATTCAGCCATCGTCCTTTCCTCTTTCGCCCGGCATCAGCCTGATCCTGCGGAATCCAATAGTCCCGCTACGCCTCGAAAGGCTTCGGGCGCCGCCGAGGCGGCCGCAGGAGATAGAGCAAGGCTCCGAAAAGAGGGGCTATGCAATTGAGATAGAGGAGTGGCAGCAGATAGAGATCCTTGGCGGCAAGGCTCTGGTTGCCGATCGAGGTCGACTCCAACAGCATGACGAACGTCACCGCGACGACGACCCGCATGGTCTGGCCCTGACGATCGAAGTCGCCCGAGAGCAGCGCCGCCAGCCCGATGAGCGCGAAGGCAAAGGCGTACCACGGACTCACGAGACGCTGGTTCGCCTCGACGAGAAACCGCGCGGCGTTGAGGCGGTCGTCCAGGTCGTTCATGTTGGGATGCAAGAGCTCGCCGAGGAAGCGCTCGTCGGCGCGCCGCCAGCGAGGCTGCATGCCGGCCGAGAGCCAGCTGAGATCGACGCTGTATTTGTCGAAGTAGAGGAGCGCCAGTCGGCCGTCCGTGCGCTCGAATGCCTGGCGATTGCCGTTGAAGAGAACAACGCGCGGGCCCGAGGGCGACGGCACGATGGCACCGCGCTCGGCAACGTAGCTGACAGGCTTCGAAGGAACACGCACGTCGTGCACGAGGATGCCGAGGAGCTCGCCGTTGGGCTCGCGTTGGCGGATATATATCGTGAGGCCCTCGCTCAAGGTGTTGAACTTGCCCTCTTGGAGGAGCACCGCGGAAAGGTCGTTTCTTATGCCAAACTCGATGTCCTTGAAGCTGCGATAGGCGGCCGGCATGAAGTACAGGTTGAGCGCATAGGCGCAGAGCATGACGATCGTGGCCATGACGAGTGCCGGCATCGCGAGCGAGACCTGGCTCACGCCCACCGAGCGCAGCACGACGAGCTCGCGGTCCATCCACAGCTTGTTGTAGGTGAACAGCACCGAGGAGAAAAGCCCCACGGGCAGCACGATCGCGAGGAAACCCGGCAGCAGCAGCAACGTGAGATAAAGGAAGGTGCCGAGCGAGATGCCGTGCTTGACGATGAGCTCGATGTAGCGCAGCGACTGGGTGAGCCAGATGGCGCAGGTCAGGCAGAAGCTGACGAACAGTATCGCCATCACGAGCTGCTTGAAGATGTATTTGCTGTAGCTCTTCATCACCCGCCTTATAGCGCGTTGCCGTCGTGCTTGGATAGCGCGAAGGAGAGGCGCCTCGGACGTGCCGCGCCCGCCGAGCGGCAACATTGCTCCGCGAAGGCGCCTTCGCGTCCCCCAGGGCCGCCTCGTCGCCCCGCTTCAGCCGCGCCGGGCCGCCTCGGCAAGGGTGTCCCGGACGCTCCCCTCCGGCGAGACGCCCAGCACATGATGGCTGTGCCAGAGCGCATAGAACAAAAGGCTCCAGGCGGCCTGGCCGTTTCTTTCCGGCTCAGCGAACACCCCCCTGACCGCCTCGGGACCGGCCATCTCGGCGACGCCGGGCTCGCTCGCGACCAGGGCTGTGATATCGGCTTTCTTGGCGGCGATCCATTGGCCAACCGGCGGATTGAACCCCGTCTTGCGCGCATAGGGCTCGGCCGACGCGACGTTCTTGGCGAGCCAATCGCGCAGCAGCCGCTTGCCGAACTTGCCCCTCACCTTGAGCGCATCCGGCAGACGCATCGCGAACTCGGCGACGACGGGATCGAGGTAGGGCGTGCGGCCTTCGACGCTATGTGCCATGAGGCAGCGGTCGAGCTTGACGAGCAGATCGTTGGGCAGCCATTCGGCGCAATCCACCGCCTGCAGCGCCTGTAGCCGCGTACGCCCGGCGAGCGCCTCGCGGGCCTCGGCTTGGCCCAGGCCGTCGCGCCATCCGTCAAGCGCAGCACCAAGATTAGCCAAGCCGTCGAACGCGCCGCGCCGGCGGGCCTTCCCCGCGAGCAGCCCCCAAAGCCAGCGCGCCCGGCGATAGCGGGCATAGCCGCCGAAGATCTCGTCGGCCCCCTCCCCGCTGAGCACCACCTTGAGACTGCCCTTGGCAGCCTCGCCGAGGGCGTAGGTGGGGAGCGTGGCGCCATCGGTCGTCGGGTCATCGACCGCCGCGGCCACGCGCGGGGCGTGGCTCCAAAGGTAGGACTCGGTCAGCTCCACGACGTGATGCTCCGCAGCCACGGCGCGCGCGACCCGCTCGGCGATCGCCCGCTCGTCCGCACCCCTGCTGCCGGGGAAGGCGACCGTGAAGGCGACGACCGGACTGGCAGTAAGACGGGTCATCATCGCGATCAATGCAGAAGAGTCGATCCCGCTGGAGAGAAAGAGCCCGTATGGAACATCGGAGCGAAGGTGGAGAGCGACACTCTCGGAGAGGATGCCGTCGAGCTGCCGCTCTGCCTCGTCATAGCCCATCTTGAGGGGTCCGCCGGAAGGGATCGCGTTCCGCCGCCGCCTTTCGGCGATGCGCCCGCCCTTGACGACGAGGGTCTCGCCGGGAAGCACGCGATCGATGTCGGCGAAGATCGTCTCGGAGCCGGTGGTGAACTTGAGCTGGAGGAGCTCGGCGCGCCGTTTCGGCCTGAGCGCGCGCCCGGCGAGCCCGGCGGCGATCAACGCCTGCGGCTCCGAGGCGAAGGCGAAGCCCGCGGCATCCTCCACGTAGTATAGGGGCTTGATGCCGAAGGGGTCGCGGGTGAGGACGAGATGGCCTGCCTCGCGGTCGTAGATGGCAATGCCGTACATGCCGCGCAGATCGTCGACAAAGTCGAGACCCTTGCGCCCATAGAGCTGAAGCGGAGACTCGCAATCCGAGCCGGTGCGGAACTCGCCCTTGCCGAGCGACGCGCGCAGCTCGAGGTCGTTGTAGATCTCGCCGTTCGCGACGAGGACCGCACCCCGGCGCCCGAACAACGGCTGATCGCCGGTCACGAGATCGATGATGGCGAGCCGCGTTGAGACGAGACCGACCGCGCCGTCGCTGTGGAAGCCGGTTCCGTCGGGGCCGCGGTGGTGGATGGCCGCGGCGAGGCGATCGAGCGTTGCCCGATCCGCAGCGCGAGTACCGCCCATCATCACTCCGGCGATTCCGCACATGAAGCTATTCTCTCGTCTCGTCGGGACCCGCCCGCGCGCCTGCGAGCATGAAGGTAGATCCGAGCCAGAGCATGGTCAGCCACCACACGTGCCACAGATTATAGCTGAATGCCGCAAAGACGAACGCGGCGACGGCGAAAGCGAGCTGAAGCGCTCTTTCGTCGGCATCGCCCGGGGAGCCGGCAATCGCACGGAAGAGGGCGAGAACGAAAGAGACGCCGAGCACCACGCCGGGGATGCCGAGGTCGAGCCGCAACTGAAGAGCCGCATCGTGGGGATGGAGCGGCAGGAGCTCCGCATTCCTCTTGAAAGCTTCGTGCCCGCCCGGCATCCATCGCGAGCTGTCGAAGCCCCAGCCGAGAACCGGCCGCTCGTCGATCCGCTCGATGACGAAGCTCCAGATGCCGAGCCGATGCGTCAAGGACGATTGCTTCGGCGCTTTGACCGGCAGCGCCTGCGGCAGCCACCCCAGGACTTCCGGGCGGAGAATGAGCGGGGCAGCCACCACCCAGAGGATGAGTGTCGCCGCAACCACCGCGACGGCAACCCTCGGCGCAAGGCGGGCGCAGATGCAGACGGCGATACCCAGGGCGAAGGCAAACTTCGCGGTCATGCTCTCGCTCTGCAGGACGATCGCGAAGGCGACGCCCGCGAGGGCGATTGCCGCCGCAGCCCCGTAACGGCGCCACGCGAAGCGGACGCACGGCCAGCTCAGTAGCACCACGAGCGTCATTGCCGGATCGAAGCCGACCGGGAAGTAGAAGGGGCGCTGATGGCCGATCACGGGAGCGAGAAGCGGCAAATCGCGCACATAGTCGACCAGGCGCGCGCGCGTGAGCAACATGATCTCCAGGAGGGCCAAGCCGATGAGGAAGCCCAGCACGAGGCCCTTTTCGGAAATCTCCCGCTCCTCGGGCGCCAACCCGCGCGCGGCGTCCACGAGGACGAGCCCGGCCACGAAGGTGCCCAAGAGCTGCGCGGCGAGCCGGAGCGAGCCGAGCGGCTCGAGGGACCAGCTCACGCTGGCGGCGCCGTAGAGTAGCAGCAGGAGGCAAAGTGCGGCGAGCCATCGCGGCAGGAGCGACCAGCGCCAGCCCCCGCAGGCGAGCGCTGCGAGTGCCGCGGCCACCATCACCGGTGTCACGCTCGGCCAGGAGAACACCTCGAGCGGAAGTGCGAGCAACCCTGCCGCGCCCAGGATATGGCCTATGTGCAGGCCGCTCGGCCGTGTCATGAAGCGCAATTGGAAAGCGTCCTCCCGCGATGAGCGGCGGCGAGATGCCCCACTGTTCCGGCTCCGAGGGCTCGTTCCAAGCCCTCGGTCCGGAACGCGCCCATGTCCGCTTCAACAGAATGCAGGGATAGATTTTCCGCGGCTTGTGATCAAGCGGGCCCAAGTTCGACGGTCCGATTGAGGCCCGTTAGTCAAACCAGATCGGCTGGTGGCGATCAAGACATATTCGCGCGCGGGGCTCGCCGGGAGGAGCGCAGCTCAGCTCAGATTCCCCCGTGCGCCGCCGGCGAAGCGTGCAGTTGCGAAAGCCGGTCACCGCGACCGCCCGATTGATATGAATCAATGTGGCACGCGCGCGGAAGAAGCAATGCTTCGCAGCGACCGGAGCAACAAAAGGCGGGAGAGCGCGGGCCATGGGGCGGACCTTTGCCGTCCGGGCGCTTCGCGAGAGCGAGCTAGCCCAAGCCTTCCCCCTCATGCGCGCCCTCATTCCGCGGCTGAGGCTCGAGGCCTGGCTGCGCTACGCGCGAGCGCTGGGCGAGCCTGACGCCGCTCGCGCCGGCGTCATGTCGGCGTTCGATGAGCAGGGCTATATTTGCGGGCTGTTCTGCTACAGGATGGAAACGGGGCTGGAGCACGGCCCTAAGCTCCTGATCGAGCATGCCTGCGCCCTCGACATCGTCGACCGCCAAGGGGCGATCGATGCCTTGCTCGGCGCGGTCGACGACTTGGCGCGCGCCCTTCTTTGCGCTCAAATCGACGTCCACCTCGACCAAGCGCAGGTGATCTTGAGCGCGCCGCACGGGCCGTTCATCTCGGCGTTGCGGGCGCGCGGCGCCGTCATCAACGGAATACGGCTCAGCAAGCCGGTCGAAAACCCCATTCCCGGACCCTGAACGAATCCCGCTCCCTAGGCCGCACGAGCGTCGCGGCAAGGGTGGCATAGGCCGGCGTCTGGAAAGTCCATGAACCTTACGAGCCTGGAAAGCGTTGTCATCACATGAGGTTTGGGTCCGCCCTCCCGCAGGAGCCTGCCGATCCCGCTCGGGCCCAGCGGCTTTGCCGGCGCCTCGGGGCCGCGTGGGCGATCCCGATTCGGGGCTACCATCTTTAGGGTTGGTCATGGCATGATGGCTCGAACAGGGAAAGCTGACCGGCGGCGCCCGCTGCGGCCGGACGGGGATAGGCCGAAGATCGCGACGGATCCGACACTCGCTTCGCACGATTCTCGTCCGCCTCGCCTGCGTATCCAGCTCGAGAGCCGCCCGGACGAACGAAAGATTGCAAAACGAATGGCGGGCCGCCATGGCGGATAAGGACGCGACGGCACCGGACTCCGCGTCAAGGCCCGAGAACGGTTCGCCGAGCTCGGAGCTCCATTATCGCCGCCTCTTCGAGGCGGCGCCCGATGGCATATTGGTCCTCGAGGCGACGAGCGGGCGGATCTTGGAGGCCAACCCCTTCTTGGCGGAGCTGCTCGGTCACGCGGGCGACTGGTTTCCCGGAAAATACCTGTGGGATATCGGCATATTCGGAGAGCCGGAGCAAGCTCGGCGCGCGTTCGAGGAGCTGAGCGACAAGGGTTACCTGCGCCTGGAAGGTCTGCCGCTCGCGGCGAAGGACGGGCGGAGAATTGAAATCGAGTTTATCGCCAACTCTTATCAGGAAAACGGCGCCAAGGCCATACAGTGCAATGTCCGCGATATCACGGAGCGCAAGCTTGCCGAGCGCAGGATGGCGCGGCTCGCCTGGACCGACCCGCTCACGCGCCTGCCGAACCGCAGGACCTTCGACGAGCGCCTAAAGGAGGCGTTCTCCTCGACGGGGCGCGGCGCGCGCGGCTTCGCCGTTCTCTATCTCGACGTCGACCACTTCAAGGACATCAACGACACGCTCGGCCATCAGAAAGGCGACCTGCTGCTCAAGGAGGTGGCGACGCGGCTTAAAGCGAGCATGCGCGAGACCGATCTCGTGGCGCGCTTCGGCGGCGACGAGTTTGCCATCCTGCAGACGAACGTGACCGACCCCGCGGACGCCGGCGCCTTGGCCGAGAAGATCAGAGCGTCGTTGGCGGCACCCTACAGGATCGACGGGAACGAGGTCCGCACCACGGTCAGCATCGGAATAGCCCTCTATTCGAATGACATCGCGAGGGCGGACACGATGGTGAGCCAGGCCGATCTCGCGCTTTACCGCGCGAAGGAGGAGGGGCGGAACCGGTTCTCTTTCCATACGAGGGAGCTCGATCACGAGGTCGGCGACCGCGTGGCACTCGGCAACGAGCTGCGCACGGCGCTCCAGCGCGGCGAGTTCGAGCTCTACTACCAGCCGCAGGTCGAGCTCAATTCCGGAAACATCACCAGGCTCGAGGCGTTGGTCCGCTGGTTCAATCCCCGCCGCGGCCCGGTGCCCCCCTTGGTCTTCATCCCGGTCGCGGAGAAGACGGGAAGCATCGTGCCGATCGGGCGCTACGTCATTAAGCAGATCTGCCGGCAGCTCAAAGAGTGGCGCGAGGCGGGCCTGTCGTCGCCCGTGGTTTCCATCAATCTCTCCGCGACCCAGTTCAAGCTCGCGCAGAATGTCGAGCACGATATCGCGGAAAGCATCGAGGCCTACGGCATCATCCCCGAGAATGTGGAGATCGAGCTTACGGAGTCCGTCCTGCAGGCGGCCGCGCGCGAGCACAGGGACGCGCTCGATCGCCTGCGCCGGCTCGGCGTGCGCCTGGTCATCGACGATTTCGGCACCGGTTATTCCTCGCTCGAATATCTGAAGGCCCTTCCGGTGAGCCGCCTCAAGATCGCCCAGCAGTTCATGATCGATGCGCCGCGGGACCTGGGCCATGCCGCGATCGTCCGCGCCACCATCAGCCTCGCCCGCGAGTTCGGGCTCGATGTCATCGCGGAGGGGGTGGAGACCCGGGATCAGGTGGGCTTTCTTCTCGCCTTCGGCTGCACCACGGCCCAGGGCTATTATTTCAGCAGGCCCGTCAACGCCGCGCGCGCGGCCGAGCTTTTGCGTCAGGGCAGCATAAGACCTGCCCTTGGGCCATCCTGAGGGCCACCCGCGGACACGAAATCGGCATGGCGGCCATTCGCCTGTGCCCGCGCGCGGGCCCGCGGGCGCTGGGCGGTACCGCTTGCGGAGCGCCCGTCTCCTTGGCCGGCTGATCTCGAAAGCAGTATCGCTCATTGGCTATACTGCGCCGCCAACGGGCGGCCAATTCGACGGAGATGCAGATGCAGCGCATCGCATTGGGCCTGATTCTGGCCTTGCTCTTGCTCGGCGAGGCCGAGGCGCAATCGCAACCGCCTGAGGCGGGCTGGATCGCCGACAAGAACGGCTGCCGCCTGTGGGATCCCTACCCTCAGCCCAATGAAAGCGTCAGCTGGAGCGGAGCCTGCAAGGACGGCTACGCCAGCGGCAACGGCGTGGCCCAATGGTTCCAAGGAGACCAGCCCAGCGACCGCTACGAGGGCGGGTACGCGAATGGGCACAGCAACGGCTACGGCGTCTATTCGTGGGCGAACGGCGAGCGCTATGAGGGCGAGTTCAAGGCAGGCGTCATAAGCGGACGCGGGGCCAGGACGAAAACCAACGGCGACCGCTACGAGGGCGAGTTCCGCGACGGCATCGAGAGCGGTCGCGGTACCTATGTCTTCGCCAACGGCGACCGTTACGAGGGCGACTTCCGGGCCGGACGCCAGAACGGTCACGGCGTCTCGCTCTCCGCGGCGGGCCTACGTTACGACGGCGAGTGGCAGGACGGTCGACCGAACGGTCACGGCACGCTCGGCTGGCCGAACGGCGACCGCTACGATGGCGACTTCAAGGCCGGCCAACGGGACGGCCACGGCGGCTTCGTATGGGCGAACGGCGCGCGCTACGAGGGCGATTGGAAGGCCGACGCGCGCAACGGCCACGGCGTCCTCAGCTGGGCCGGCGGCAGCTACGACGGCGCGTGGCGGGACGACCGGCCGGACGGCCAGGGCACGCGCAGGGATTCCGACGGCGAGGTGTTCTCGGGCACCTGGGTGAAGGGCTGCTTCAAGCAAGGCGATCGTCGCGCCGCCCTCGACGTGGCCCTCTCGAGCTGCCCGTGACGCAACCGACGGGATGGGTGCGTCAGGCCGCGTCCTCGCCCACATAGCGGCGGAAATAACGCCGGCCCAGGCTGGTGAGGATTTCGTAGCCGATGGTGCCGGCCTCCTCCGCGAGCGCATCGACTGGATGGCGCTCCCCAATCAGCTCGACGAGACTGCCCGGTGCCAATGCGTCGGCCGGCAGCGCGCTCGCATCGAACGTCGCGGTGTCCATCGACACCCCGCCCACGAGCGGCAGCGCCACGTCGCCGAAGCGCGCCACCGCGCGGTTGCTCAGGCTACGCAGGTAACCGTCGGCATAGCCGACCGACACGGTGGCGATGCGCCGGGCCGAAGGAGCGTGCCAGCGCGCGCCATAGCCCACGCTCGCGCCGGCCGGAATGGTGCGCACCTGGATAACCTTGCCCTCGAGGCGCACCACCTGCCGCATCGGGTTCGCCCGGCCGGCGAGCGGGGCGATGCCGTAAAGTGCGGCACCCGGACGAGCGAGATCGAAGTGGTAATCGGGCCCGAGGAAGATCCCGGAGGAATTGGCGAAGCTTGCCGCGGCCGGGGGCAGGGCCTGACGCACCTCGCGGAAGCGGGCAAGCTGCCGCGCGTTCATGGGATGATCCTCCATTTCGGCGCAGGCGAGGTGGCTCATGAGATAGCGGAGCTCGAGCCCGTCGAGCCGCGCGCGGTCGTCGATCACCGCCTTGAGCTCGTCCGCGGAGAGACCGAGCCGGGACATCCCGGTATCCACCTGAAGGATCGCCGGGAGCGGGCGGCCGCGGCCACGCGCAAGGGCGCTCCAGCCGTCGACCTGGGCAAGGCTGTTGAGCACGGGGACGAGACGGTGTGCCAAGAGCTCCGCCTCAGCACCCACGGGTGGACCATGCAGCACGTAAAGCTCGGCCCGCTCCGGGAGACGAGGACGCAGCGCCAACGCCTCGTCCAGATGGGCCACGAAGAAATGGACGCAGCCTTCTGCGGCCAGCGCCGGGGCCACGCCCGCCGCCCCCAGCCCGTAGGCATCCGCCTTGACCACGGCGGCGCAGCTCGTTTTCCCCAGCCGGCCCTGCAAGAGGCGAAAATTGGCGCGGATGGCGGCGAGGTCGATGGTGAGGACGGCACCTGCGTGCTCTGGACGCTCGGATGGCATCTTGCCGGATGGACCCATGGTGCTTGCGCTCGCTCTCAACACACCCCGTCTTCCCCCGAGGCGGACATGACTTTACTCGCATAGGAAGGCAGGCGTCGCCAACTCGATGAGGAGGGCGGCAGCGCCTTGGCTCGCGGCGGGCGCCCGGCAACAGGCAGCGAGGCCATTGGTGCGGCGCACAAGCTCGGCTATAATGGCAATAAAGCTACACAGGGAGGCCATCATGCTGACTCGACGCACGCTTCTGGCTTCGGCCGCCGCTGCGGCGGTGCCGTTGGCAGCCCCCGCCATCTTCAGCGGCGCCCGCGCCGCCACGCCGCGCAACATCGTGGCGATGGCGAAGCAGATCGACGACATCATCGGCGCCTTCGACCCCGGGGAATCCTACGAGTTCTCCAACAACGAGGGCTGCGGCAACCTCTACCGCAAGCTGGTGATCCCGGACCCCGCAGGCGGCGACCGGCTGGTCGGCGATTTGGCCGAGAAGTGGGAGGTGTCCAAGGACGGCGCCGTCTTCACCTTCCACATCAGGCACGGGGTGCTGTTCGAGTCCGGCAAGCCCCTCACCGCCGAGGACGCCGCCTTCAGCCTCCAGCGTGTGGTGAAGATGAACAAGACGCCCGGCTTCATCCTCACCCAGTTCGGCCTCACCGCCGACAACGTCGAAGCGATGGTGCGCGCCACGAACGAATACACGCTCGAGCTCAAGCTGCCGATCGTGCAGGCGACGAGCTTCGTGCTCTACTGCCTCTCGGCGACCTGCGGCTGCGTGGTCGAGAAGGCGACCGTGCTCGCCAACCAGGCGAACGGCGACCTCGGCAACGCGTGGCTCAAGATGCACAGCGCCGGCGCCGGCTCCTACCGCCTGGTGGAGTGGAAGGCGAGCGACCACATCATCCTCGAGGCCAACCCCCACGCGGCGACCAAGCCGCACGTGCCGCGGGTGGTGATCCGCCACGTGGCGGACCCCTCGGCCCAGCTGCTCGCGCTGCAGAAGGGCGACGTCGACATCGCGCGCGACCTCGTCTCCGACCAGCTCAAGCTCGTGCTCAACAAGCCGGACTACAACGTGGCGCGGCGGCCGCAGCTCACCTCGATGTATATCGGGATGAACATGGGCGTGCCCGAGCTCCAGAAGGTCGAGGCGCGGCAGGCGATCAAGACGGCGATCGACTACGAGGCGATCGCCAAGAACATCACGCCCAATCTGTGGAGCGTCTGGCAATCTTTCCTGCCCAAGGGCATTCCGGGTGCGGTCGCCGACAACCCCTTCAAGAAGGACGTGGCCAAGGCCAAGGCGCTCCTCGCCAAGGCGGGCTATCCCAACGGCTTCTCCGTCACCCTCGATCACTTCGCCAAGACGCCCTATCCCGAGATCGCCCAGGCCGTGCAGGCCGATCTCGCGGCGATCGGCGTCAAGGTGCAGCTCCTCGCCGGCGAGCAGAAGCAGGTGATCAGCAAGACCCGCGCGCGCCAGCAGCAGCTGGCGATGCTCACCTGGTTCCCGGACTTCCTCGACGCGCATTCCAACGCCCAGGCGTTCTGCCAGAACATCGACGATTCGGACGCCACCAAGCTGAAGAGCGTCGCCTGGCGCTATCACTGCTTCGACAAGGAGATGACCGAGCTGGTGGACGCCGCGGTCAAGGAGCTCGACACCAAGAAACGCATGGAGATGTACGCCAAGCTGCAGCGCGACTTCTTCCAGCGCGGGCCGTTCGCCTTCATGCTGCAGAACGTCGAGATCTCGGTGATGCGCAAGGACGTCTCCGGCCTGGCGCTGGGCGTGCTGCCCGACTACACCCGCTACGCCCCGATTACCAAGGCGTGAGCGGCACGAGCGACGCGAGCCCTCTGCCGGTCCGCTTCCGCGCCTCGCTGTCGAGCCTCGCCAGCGTGCCGATCACGCTGTTCGGGCTCATCCTGGTGACCTTCCTGATCGGCCGCGCCATGCCGATCGATCCGGTCATCGCCATTGTGGGCGATCACGCCCCGCCCGACGTGATCGCCCGCGTGCGCGCGGAGCTGGCGCTCGACAAGCCGCTCCCCGTCCAATTCTGGATCTACCTCGAGCATCTCGCCCGCGGCGACCTCGGCAGCTCGGTGATGACCTCGCGGCCCGTGACCACGGACATCGCGACCTTCTTCCCGGCGACGCTCGAGCTCGCCACCACCGCGATCCTCATCGCGATCCTCTTGGGCGTGCCGCTCGGCGTCTTCGCCGCGCGCTACCAGGGCTCGCACTTCGACCATGCCGTGCGGGTGGTGAGCCTCGCCGGCCAGTCGGTGCCGATCTTCGTGCTCGGCCTGCTCTGCCTCCTCTTCTTCTACGTCAAGCTCGGCATCGCTCCCGGCACCGGCCAGCAGGACGTGCTCTTCGAGGGCATGGTCAGGGAGGTGACCGGCATGCGCGTCCTCGATGCGGCCCTCGCCGGCGATTGGGACGCCTTCTGGGACGCGCTCGCCCATCTTGCCCAGCCGGCCCTCGTGCTCGCCTATTTCAGCCTCTCGATCATCACGCGCATGACGCGCGCCTTCATGCTCGAGGCGCTCGCCGGCGAATACATCGTCGCCGCGCGGGCCAAGGGGCTCTCGGACGCGCGCATCCTCTGGCGTCACGCCTTCGGCAACATCATGGTGCCGCTCATCACCGTGATCGCGCTTGCCTATGCCGGCCTGCTTGAGGGTGCCGTGCTCACCGAGACGGTGTTCAGCTGGCCGGGGATCGGGCTCTATCTCACCGGCTCGCTCTTGAACGCGGACATGAACGCGGTGCTCGGCGCCACCCTCGTCATTGGCTCGGTCTATGTCGGGCTCAATCTCCTCGCCGATCTCGCCTATCGTCTCCTCGATCCGCGCGTAAGGTGAGCGGAACCATGAGCACCCTCGCCGCCTGGCTCCTGAGCGACGCGCCCGAATCGCGCCGCCAGGCCTCGCTCGGCCGCTTCTTTCGCGGCTGGCTCCAGCTCCGGCGCAATCATCTCGCGATCGCGGGCCTCGTCGCCGCCCTCGCCCTCATCCTCGTCTCCCTTGCCGCCCCGCTGCTTGCGACCCATGACCCGGCCGCCCAGGATCTCACCCAGCGCTACGCAGCACCCTCGGCCGAGCATTGGCTCGGCACCGACGAGGTCGGGCGCGACCTCTACTCGCGCCTGCTCTATGGCGGCCGCATCACGCTCGGCATGGTGGTGGCGATCATGGTGATGGTGGCACCGCTCGGCCTCGCGGTCGGCACGGTCGCGGGCTATGCCGGCGGCTTCGCGGACCGCGCGCTCATGCGGCTCACCGACATCTTTCTCGCCTTTCCGCGGCTCATCCTGGCGCTCGCCTTCGTCGCGGCGCTCAAGCCCGGGATCACCAGCGCCATCATCGCGATCGCGCTCACGGCCTGGCCGCCCTATGCCCGGCTCGCACGCGCCGAGACACTCACCATCCGCAACAGCGACTTCATCGCCGCGGTGCGCTTGAGCGGCGCCTCGGCGGCGCGCATCGTGCTCCGCCATATCGCGCCCTTGTGCGTCTCCTCCCTCATCGTCCGCGTCACCCTCGACATGAGCGGCATCATCCTGACCGCGGCGGGGCTGGGCTTTCTAGGCATGGGCGCCCAGCCGCCGATGCCGGAATGGGGCACCATGATCGCCACCACGCGCGGCGAGATTCTCGATGCCTGGTGGGTGCCGATCGCGCCGGGCATCGCCATCTTCGTGGCCTCCCTCGCCTTCAATCTTTTGGGCGACGGCTTGCGCGACGTGCTCGATCCCAAGCAAGGCTGAGCGCGGTGGAAGTGATCGTCCGCAACCTGCGCATCGCCTTCACCTCGCCCCAGGGGCCGGTTGACGCCGTGCGCGGCGTCTCCTTCACGTTGGGCGAGGAGAAGCTCGGCATCGTCGGCGAATCCGGCTCGGGCAAGACGCTGACCGGGCGCGCGCTCTTGCGCCTGCTGCCGCGCCAAGCCAAGCTCGAGGCCGATCGGCTGGAATTCGACGGCATCGACCTCCTCGAGGCGGACGAGCGCACGCTGCGCCGCATCCGCGGCAAGCGGGCGGGCCTCATCTTCCAGGACCCGAAGTTCTCGCTGAACCCGGTGATGACGGCGGGCGCCCAGATCGCCGAGGCATGGCGCGCCCATCGCGGCGGCACGAGCCGCGCGGCGCACGGGGCCGCGATCGATCTCTTGGCCCAGGTGCAGATCCGCGACCCCAAGCGCGTCGCCGGCGCCTATCCCCACGAGCTCTCCGGCGGCATGGGCCAGCGCGTGATGATCGCGATGATGCTGGCACCCGACCCCGAGCTCCTCATCGCCGATGAGCCGACGAGTGCGCTCGATGCGACGGTGCAGGCGGAGATCCTGCGCCTCATCGAGGCGTTGGTGTCGCGCCGCGGCATGGCCCTCATCCTGATCAGCCACGACCTGCCGCTGGTCTCGCATTTCTGCGACCGCGTGCTGGTGATGTACGGCGGCCGCGTGGTCGAGGAGTGCAACGCCGCCTCCCTCGCGCGCGCCAAGCATCCCTATACGCGCGGGCTCCTCGATTGCCTCCCCAGCCTGGCGCGGCCCAAGCGCCAGCTCGCCGTCCTCAAGCGCGATCCGTCATGGCTCGACCCATGATCGAGGTGAGCGGCCTCCGCGTCCGCTTCGGCAGTATCGAGGCGGTGAAAGGGATCAGCTTCCGCGTGGCAACCGGGGCGAGCTTCGGGCTGGTGGGCGAGAGCGGCTCGGGTAAATCGACGGTGCTGCGGGCACTCGCCGGCCTGAACCGCGAATGGGAGGGTGAGATAGGGATCGCGGGCGTGCCGCAGAAGCCCATGCGCAGCAAGGACTTCTTCCGCCGCGTACAGATGGTGTTCCAGGACCCCTACGGCTCCCTCCATCCGCGCCAAACCGTCGACCGCATCCTCTCCGAGCCCTTGCTGGTCCACGGCATGGGCGACATCGACGCGCGCATCCGCCGCGCGCTCGCCGAGGTGGCCTTGGCACCCGCGGTGCGCTTCCGCTTCCCCCATCAGCTCTCGGGCGGCCAGCGCCAGCGCGTGGCGATCGCGCGCGCGCTGATGGCGGAGCCGGAGGTGCTGCTGCTCGACGAGCCCACGAGTGCGCTCGACGTCTCGGTGCAGGCCGAGGTGCTCAACCTCCTCGCCGAGCTCGAGCGCGCGCACGGCCTGACTTACATCATGGTGAGCCACAATCTCGCGGTGGTGGCCCATCTCGCGAGCGAGATCGGCGTCATGCAGGAGGGCGAGCTCGTCGAGCTTCTCTCCGCCGACGACCTGCGCGCGGGCCGCACGCGCCATCCCCACACCGCCGCCCTCCGCGCGCTCAGCCTCGAGCTCGAAGACCCGGAGGTGGCGAAGTCGGCGTAAGCGGGTCGGCGGCGGCTCTCAGCAAGAAATCGCGCGCCGATGGCCGAGCGCGAGGTGCGGCTGTTCGACGAGCCCACGCGTGCGCTCGACGCCTCGGTAGAGGCCCGGCTGCTCAACCTCCTGGCCGCGCTGCGGCTCCCGCCCCGGCCCCGCCTTGGCGATTTGCAACTGATTTTGCAGCAAAATGCGGGGCGGGCCGTCCGGGGACCCTCGTGGTGGCGCCGCCTCGGTCCTGGTCCGGCCCCCGGCAGCGTGCCCTAACAGATTGATCTATCGAAATTTGTGCTTTCTCCGCCTCCGGCACCGGCCCAGCCCGGAGCGCAAGGGCTGTGGCCCCGCTTTTGCTTATCTGCCCAGCAGGCCGCCGACCGGGCCCGAACGGCGCGCCAGGAAGCCGGATAGGAATCATGAGCTATAAATTCAACGCAAGCCGAATTGGACCGGGATTCGATCGCGTCGAATGCGCGATTATCGCCATCCTCACTCGCACGCGGCACCTTTCCACGCAGCTTCTCGCCTGGGAAGTCGCGGCACCGTTCGCTCAACCGTCACCGACGGTCTACGCCAGCGTGCGCAAAGCGGCCGATCGTTTGCAGCGAGAAGGCGTCTTGCGGCGCACGCGCGACGGCGAATGGATGCTCGCCGACGCTGGCGCGCACAGCGAGACGAAGGAACGCCTGGTGGCCATCCTGGGGATGCTCGGCAGTGCGCATGATGGCGAAATTCTGGCGGCGGCGAAGGCCGCAGAAGCGGAACGAAAGCGGCTTGGGACTACGTGGCGAGAGCTGCTCAGCTTGCCATCGCCGGCGCCGCGCGCACGAGCCGCGTGAAATCAACGCATCTAAGCGCATACGCGCAACTCTCGGCGGCACATAATGCCTAGTCCGTCAGCGGCGGCTGTTCCCATCGCGCGCTGATGGCGGAGACGGAGGTGTCGCCGCTCGACGAGCCCGCGAGGCGGCCAAGTCGGCGTAAGGGCGCCGGCCGGCCGGCAGGAAATTGAGATTCCGAATGTCGTGGGTTGCAGTATGTAAAAAAGCGTATATCATTTTTGCGGGTGGAGCCACGGCGCGATCCTGAAAAAGATCAAGTCGGGGGCCGGTTGATGCAGTTTCATAGATCAGGCGCATTCATCTTGGCCTACATTGTCGGGGCAGGCGTTGCGGCATCGACGCTCGCCCCGACGCCCACTTGGGCCCAGGAAAATCCTAACAACCTGTCCCCCTCCAACTCTTCATCCTCGTCCAGCTCTTCATCCTCGTCCAGCTCTTCATCCACGCCCTCGTCTTCATCCACGTCCTCGTCTTCATCCACGTCCACGTCCACCCCGACGTCTCCGTCCACCCCGACGCCCACGTCCATCCCAACGCCTACGTCCACGCCCACCCCTGTCCCCACGCCCACGGTGAGCAGCTCGAGCAGCTCCTCCTCTTGCCCTTCGTCGTCCTCCTCATCTTCCTCTCCTGAGGGCTCCTGCAAGGCGCAAGTCTCTCCGGAGATCCTGCGCTCGGAAGTCGACGGCACGATCAGCATCGTTTCCGATCGCATCCGCTCGATTACGAGCGTGATGGCGCAGTCGCAGGGCGGCACCGCGCGACAGTCGATGGCGGACGATCCGTGGGGCTCTTCCAGTGGCGTTTCCGCGGGCGCGCCGGCCAAGAACTGGGGCTTCTGGTCCGACGGCTCGGGCTCCTATCTCGACGACAACAACGCCGCCGTCGTCAAATACAGCGGCAGCGGGATCACGGCGCTTGCCGGCGTCGATTACAACCTCGACAATTTGTGGCTCTTCGGCTTCAACGCGGGCTACGTGCGCACGGATCTCAACATCCCGACCCTGCCCGGAAGGCGCCTGGCGAACGGCCTTCAGCTCGGGCCTTATATCTCCTACATCATCAGCTCCCATTTCAGCGCCGACGGCATCTTCAATTACACGCGCCTCTCCAACGCCGCGAGCACCCTTGGCCACTTCGACTCGGACCGTTTTACCGGAGCGCTCAATGTCAACGCCTATTACGACGTGGAGCCGTTCTCGCTGACGGGCTATTTCGGCTACGCCTATGCCGTCGAGAGTCCCGACAGCCCGACCGCGCCCCTCACGGTCGCAGGCATGCCGACGAACATCCACTATGGCACGCTCAAGGTCGGTGGCGAGGCTGCCTACCCGATCGGCAAATTCGAGCCCTATCTGCCGGTGACTTTCGAGTACGAGACGACGCAGACCCATGACGGCACCGGCCGCGTGGCGGTCGTCACCGGTCTCGGTGCGCGCTACCGGAT
>DASPPM010000111.1:0-13807 GCA_035625535.1 Alphaproteobacteria bacterium | reverse complement strand
CGAGCTTGCGGCTGAACTCGGGATCGAAGCCGCTCCAGGAGACGGCGCGCGCCTCGGCGCTCTGCCCCGCGAGCTCGTGCGCGAGGAACTCGCGCACCTCTTTGCGCAACGTCTCGGCCTCGGGGCAAGGGGGCGGTGGGGCGAAGCTCAGGGCTTGCATCGAGCGCTCTTCAACAGAAGGGTCCGAGCATAGCAAGTGCAGGGGCCGCGGCAACAAGCATTGTGCATCTCCTCCTTTAGGAGGAGAGCAGGACGTTCTTCTCCCTCTCCTCCTTTAGGAGGAGAGGGTCGGGGTGAGGAGGCGGGTGAGCGAGACGAGTTAGCGCTGGGAAAGGCTCTCCGTGCTCGTCCTCCTCAGTTTCCCATCGCTTCGCGATGGGCCCCCCTCTCCTCCTGGGGCTTCCGCACGGCTTGTCCGCCTAGGCGTCGCGCGGTCGACTCCGCAAGGCCCTGAGCTTGGGCTCCGATCCGTTTGCGCGGGCAGCCGCGTCGAGCGCCGCACAGATGATCGTCGTACTCACGTAGCAGGCGAGGGCTCGCGACGGTCAGCACGCCGGACATGCAGCCACGGCGCCAAAGGCCTGGACAGTTTTGTCGCCCCGTCCAATAATACGAAATCCGCGGATTCTCCACTGCCCGCGAATGGGTGATGCGTTTTTTTTACGTCGATCCGGGCCTTCGCGACAACGCCGGCCACCATGCCAGTCACTGCCGTGCCGTGGTCGGCGAGCTGCGTCGGCGTGGCATCCCGACCATGGTCGCGGGCTACAAGGTGCTCGACGACGCGCTCAAGGCGGAGCTCGGCGCCGTTCCGCTCCTCCGCGCCTATCTCTACTTCGTCACCGACCGCGATCCGCTCGCGGGCTGGCTCAATGCGTTCGAGGTGGTGAGCGAGACGACGCGGGAGGACCTCGCGCGGCTCGGCGATCTGGGGCCCGAGGACATCGTCTACATGGCCTCCGCCTACCCCGGCCAGCTCATGGGTATCGGCCGCTGGCTCGGCGATCTCGCGCCCGAAAGAGTGCCGTTCGTGCTCGTCGATCTCCTGGGCCATCCCGGCGTCAATGGTAAGCGTACGGAGACCGGGTACGCCTTCTCAGTCCGCCACGGCGATCCGCGCGCTATGCTCTACCGCCACGCCGCGAGCCGCATCGCCAAGAACAAACTCCGGCGGCTCGTCCTCTGCCATTCCGACACGAGGGCGGCCGAGGCTTTCAGCGACGTGCTCGGGGTCGAGGTGACCGCGCTGTGGTTGCCGTTCGAGGCCGTGACGACGCGCCGCAACCGCGCTGGTGCGCAGCCGGTCACCGTCGGCCTCCTCGGCTGTCAGCGAAACCAAGAGAAGGGCTATCACCACATGCCGGGCGTACTCGGCGATCTCCTCCGCTCACGCCGGTCGGTCCGCCTCCTCATCCATAATAGCTGCCCGGGACACTATCCGGCGATGGCCGAGCCGCTGCGGGCGCTCGCCGCCACCGACCCGCGTGTCCGCTTAGAAGAGCGCGCCGTCGACCTGGCGGGCTGGGCCGAGCTCCTCGAGGCGACCGACCTCATGCTCTGCCCCTACAAGCCCGACGCGTACCAATTCATGAGCTCCGGCATCCACGCCGAGGCGATCGCCAACGCGATACCATCGGTGGTGCCGGCCGACACCGCGCTGGCGCGGGCGCTCGAGGCGTTCGGCCGGGGCGGCACGACCTTCGATGCGTTTGAGCCCAAGGCGATCCTCCAGGCGACCGAGGAGGCACTCGACCGCTTCGACGACTACGCCGAGCGCGCCTGGGCCGGCTCCGGGATCTGGCACGAGACGCGCGGGCCGGGACGGCTCGTCGACGCCGTTCTCGCGCTCGCCAGGGAACGGTGAGCGCGACCCAGGTCATGCCGATCTAGCCGCGCCGGCCGAGCTTGCGGCTGAACTCGGGATCGAAGCCGCTCCAGGAGGGGGCGCGCGCCCCGGCGCTGCGCCCCGCGAGCTCGCGCGCGAGGAACTCGCGCACCTCTCTGCGCAGCGTCTCGGCCTCGGGACAGGATGGCGGCGGGGCGAAGCTCAGGGCATGCGTCGAGCGCTCTTCAACAGAAGGGTCCGAGCATAGCAAGTGCAGGGGCCGCGGCAACAAGCATTGTGCATCTCCTCCTTTAGGAGGAGAGGGTCGGGGTGAGGAGGCGGGTGGGCGAGACGAGTTATAGCTGGGAAAGGCTCTCTGTGCTCGTCCCCCTCACCCTTCCCATCCCTGCGGGATGGGCCCCTTCCCTCTCCCCCTGAAGGGGGGCGAGGGAAAACGTCCTTGTCACGCTAATAATTCCCTCTCCCCCTTCAGGGGGAGAGGGTAGGGTGAGGGGGTACCGCGAATATTCATGAACGCGACCACCAAGAGCAGCACGGCCGCGCGCGCCGCCTGGTGCGTCTATAACTTCGGCGTGGCCGCCTGGCCCGTGGTGATCGCGACCTTCGTGTGGGGCACCTATTTCTCGACCGCGATCCTGCGCGCGCCGGAGCAAGGTGCGCAAAGATGGGGCATGGCGCTTTCCTCAGCGGGCCTCGTGGTCGCCGTCCTCGGCCCCGTGCTGGGGGCGGTCGCCGACCGCGCCGGAAGGCGCAAGCCGTGGCTCGCCGCTTTTGCCGGGCTCACTGTCGTGGCGACGGCACTCCTCTGGTTCTCGACCCCGGAGCCGGCCTCGGCCGTGCGCACGCTTCTTCTCGTGGCCCTTGCGAGCGTGGCTTACGAGTTCGGCCTGGTCTTCTACAACGCGATGCTGCGCGAGCTCGCACTCCCCGGCCAGCTCGGGCGGCTCTCGGGCTGGGGCTGGGGTCTCGGCTATGTGGGCGGCCTCGCTTGCCTTCTCGTGGCGCTCTTCGGCCTTATCCAGGTGCGCTCCCCGCCCTTCGGCCTTGCTCAACTCCCGGCCGGGCCGGTCCGCGCGACGGCACTTCTCGTAGCACTCTGGTTCTCGCTCTTCGCCCTCCCGCTCTTCCTCCTCGTCCCGGACCGTGAGCGGCAGCCGATCGCGCTTCATGCGGCAGTCATAGCCGGGCTCAAGGAGCTCAAGGAGAGCCTCGGCCGGCTGCGGGGAGAGCGCAGCATGCTGCGCTTCCTCATCGCGCGCATGATCTATGCCGACGGCCTTGCCACGCTCTTCATCTTCGGCGGCATCTACGCGGCGGGCGAGATCGGCTTGAGCCTCGCGGAGGTGATCCGCTTTGCCATCCTGATCAATGCGGCGGCGGGTGCCGGTGCCCTGCTGTTCGCCTGGGTCGACGACTGGATCGGCTCGAAACCGACCATCGTCATCTCGCTCTCGGCACTCCTCGGCCTCGGGACCGCCGTGCTTGCGGTCCATAGCAAGCCATGGTTCTGGGGATTGGGCATAGCGCTCGGCGTCTTCGTGGGCCCGGCGCAGGCCTCGAGCCGCGCGCTCATGGCGCGCATGGCGCCGAAAGGAAAGGAGACCGAGATGTTCGGCCTCTACGCCCTTTCCGGCACCATCACCGCCTTCATGGGCCCGGCGCTTTACGGCTTCGCGAGTGGCCGCTTTGCCAGCCAGCGCGCCGGCATGGCGGTCGTCATCCTTTTCCTCGCGATCGGTCTCCTGCTGCTCGTAAGGGTGAAGGTGCCCGCCCTCAATGGCGGAAGTGGCGCATCCCGGTGAAGACCATGGCGAGGCCGGCCTCGTCCGCCGCCTTGATGATCTCCTCGTCGCGCAGCGAGCCGCCCGGCTGGATGACGGCGGTGGCCCCCGCCGCGGCGGCGGCCAAGAGCCCGTCGGCGAAGGGGAAGAAAGCGTCGGAGGCGACGACCGAGCCCTTGGTGCGCAAAGCCTTCTCGCGCGCGGCCCTGCCCGCCTCCTCGGCCTTCGAGGCGGCGATGCGCGAGGAATCGACGCGGCTCATCTGGCCGGCGCCGATGCCGACGGTGGCGCCCTCCTTGGCATAGACGATGGCGTTCGACTTGACGTGCTTGGCCACGACGAAGGCGAAGACGAGATCGTTGAGCTCGCTCTCGCTCGGCCGGCGGCGGGTCACCACCTTGAGCTCCCGGCGCGACACCCTGCCGTCGTCGCGCGTCTGCACGAGATAGCCGCCGGCAAGCGAGCGCAAGGTCAAGCCGGGAGCATCCGGCTCAGGCAGCGCGCCGGTGACGAGAAGGCGCAGGCTCTTCTTGCTCGCGAGCGCCTCTTGCGCCGCAGCGTCGACCGCGGGGGCGATCACCACCTCGGCAAAGAGCTTGCCGATCTCGTGCGCGGTCGCCTCGTCGAGCGGCCGGTTGAGTGCCACGATACCGCCGTAGGCGCTCACCGGATCGCACATGAGCGCCTTGCTATAGGCCTCGAGCAGGCTCGGCCCGCGCGCCACGCCGCAAGGGTTGGCGTGCTTGATGATGGCGGCGGCCGGCTCCTCGAACTCGGCCACGAGCTCGAAGGCGGCGTCGGTGTCGTTGAGGTTGTTGTAGCTCAACTCCTTGCCTTGCAGCTGGCGCGCCGTGGCGATGCCCGGCCGCACCTCGCCGCCCGTGTAGAATGCCGCCTTCTGATGCGGGTTCTCGCCGTAGCGCAAGAGCTGCTTGAGCTCGCCCGCGACGACGAGGTGTTGAGGGAAAATCTCGCCGAGCGCGCCCGCGAACCAGCGGCTGATCGCGGCGTCGTAGGCGCCGGTCATCGCGTAGGCCTTGGCGGCGAGGCGCTTGCGCAGCTCGAGCGTGGTGGCGCCGTTGCTCCCGCGCATCTCCGCCATCACAGCCTCGTAATCGCCCGGCTCCGTCACCACTGCGACGAAGTCGTGGTTCTTGGCGGCCGCGCGGATAAGGGCCGGGCCGCCGATGTCGATGTTCTCGATCGCGCTCGCGAAATCGGCGCCGCGCTCGACCGTCGCCTCGAAGGGGTAGAGGTTGACGACCACGAGATCGATGGGGGCGATTCCGTGCTTGCTCATCGCCTCGAGGTGCGAAGGCTCGTCGCGGCGCGCGAGGATGCCCCCGTGCACCTTGGGGTGGAGCGTCTTGACGCGGCCGTCCAGCATCTCGGGAAAGCCGGTCGCCTCTGCGACCTCCGTGACGGGAACGCCGGCCCGGCCGAGCGCCTTGGCCGTGCCGCCGGTCGAGAGAATCTCGATGCCCCGCTCGGCGAGGAAGCGGGCGAACGCCACCACGCCCGTCTTGTCGGAGACCGAGACGAGGGCACGGCGGACGGGGACGCTCGCGGCACTCATCGCGCGGCTACCGCCCGCACCGTCCCGTCGCCCGCGGGGCGATATTCCGGCACCATGCGCTCGAGGAGCTTGCGCAGCTGGTCTTCGCGCCCGCTTGCCGCAGCGTCGCCGGCCTCGTCGATGGCGCGGGCGATGAGTGCCAGGTCGGCGGTGCGCGGGGCGGCGAGAAGAATGCCCTGGCAGCGCGTGGGGACGAGATGCTCGGTCTCGTGAAGGAGCTCCTCATATAGCTTCTCGCCGGGTCTCAAGCCGGTGATGACGATCTCGATGTCCTTGTCGGGCACCAGGCCGGCAAGCCGGATCATCTGGCGCGCGAGATCGAGGATGCGTACCGGCTCGCCCATGTCGAGCACGAAAATCTTGCCGGCCTCGACCCCATCGCGGGCCCCGAGGGCGGCTGCCTGCAGCACGAGCTCGACCGCCTCGCGGACGGTCATGAAATAGCGCTTGATCTCGGGATGAGTGACGGTGAGCGGCCCCCCGCGCTCGATCTGATGCTGGAAGAGCGGCACGACCGAGCCGGTCGAGCCCAACACGTTGCCGAAGCGCACGGTGATGTAGCGCGTGCGGCCGCTCACACCGGCGAGGATGTCGCGCGCCTGGCAATAGCACTCCGCTGCCCGCTTGGTCGCGCCCATCACGCTCGCGGGATTGACGGCCTTGTCGGTCGAGATCAGCACCATCGCGGCGACGCCGGCGGCGTTGGAGGCGTCCGCCACGTTGCGCGTGCCGACGAGGTTCGTGAGCACGCCCTCGCACGCGTTATGCTCGACCATGGGGACGTGCTTGAGTGCAGCTGCGTGAAAGACGAGCTCCGGCTTCTCCGCGACGAAAAGCCGGGTCATGCGCTCCGCATCGCGCACATCGGCGAGGACGGTCGAGTGCGAGAGGTGCGGGTGCTCCTCGCCGAGCTCCTGCTCGATGCGGTAAAGCTGGTATTCGCCGTTGTCGACGAGGGCCAGGTGCGCCGGCGCGAGTGCTGCGATCTGGCGCACCAGCTCGCCGCCGATGGTGCCGCCAGCACCCGTCACGAGGACCCGGCGGCCGGCGATCAACGCCTTCATGCCGGCGCGGTCGAGCACGGTCTGCGGCCGGCCGAGCAGATCCTCGATCGCGATCGGCCGCGTCTCGAGCCTGTCGGAAAGCTCGGAGCGCAGATCGGTGATGCGCGGCACGCGCGCAAGCGTGAGCCCGAGCGCGTCGGCGCGCGCGAAAAGATCGCGCATGAGCTCCGCTTCGAGATTGTCCTTGGTCAGGATGAGCCGCTCCGGGCGGCGGCTCCGCTTGGCGCAGCGCTCGACGATCTCGGCAAGCGCATCCGGGCCTCCGAGCACCGGCACGCCGTGGATGTCGCGCCCGACCCGCGTGCCCTTCTCGTCGACGATGCCGACGACCTGATAATGCGCCTGCGGCTCGTACTGCATGGCGCGGATAAACATCTCGGCGCCGTCGCCCGCCCCCACCAGCAGCACCGGCACCCTCCGGTGCCCCGCCTTGGCGAGCGTGAGGTCGAGCCGGCGGTCCTTGAGCAGACGATAGAGGATGCGCGGCCCGCCCAGGAGTGCCGTCAGCACGAACCAGTTGATGACCAGCATGGAGCGCGGCAGCTGGTCGAGGCGGGTGAAGAAGAAGAGCACCGGCAGGAAGATCAGCATGACGAGGGTCACCGCCTTGGCCAAGGTCAGGAGGTCGACCATCGCGATGTGGCGCCACACGCCACGGCCGGTGCGCATCCAGAGGAAGACGAAGCCGGCCACCGCCATGAAGAGGAGGAAGGCCGGCCACAGATAATTCTGCAGGTACCACCAGGTAAGGTCGCCCACGCGCAGGTAGAGCGAGATGACGAAGGAGAGCGCCGCCATGAGCAGGTCATGGAGAAAGGCGAGGCGCGTGGGGGTCAGAATCCGGCTCAAATCAGGCGTCCGATCGATTTTTCACGCGGGCGGGACAATAGCACAAGCCCGGCCGGGCCCAACAGTTCTTCGCAACTGCGGGAGAGGCTCAACCGCCCGTGCGCGTGCCGAGATAGGCCAAGAGGCCCGCGACCGCGAGCCCGCCGAGCGCCAAGGGCAGCCAGGGCGCTTGGAGGGTGGCCCAGAGTGCTAAGCCGAGGAGGACCGCGTTGACGGGGAGGATGGCCGCGACGACGCGGGCATGGCTCAGCCCCCCCTGGACCGCCTTCTGGTAGAAGTGCTGGCGATGGGCGCGCCAGATGCGCTCCCCGCGCTTGAGGCGGAGGAGGAGCGTGAGGCTCGCATCGGCGAGGTAATAGAGCGGCAGGAGGAGTGCGGCCGCCCACATCCCCCGGCCCGCGAGCTCGAGCAGAAGCCAGGCGAGGAGATAGCCGAGCGGAACGCTCCCCACATCGCCGATGAAGATACGGGCCGGCTGCCAATTCCAGTAGAGAAAGCCAAGCGCCGCCGCCGCCGCGGTGAGGCCATAGAGCGGCAAGGCGCTCCCCTGACCGGCGAGGGTGGCGACCAGTGCCGCGCCGATGCCGAGGCACGCGGTCTCGCTCCCGGTGATCCCGTCGATCCCGTCCATGAAGTTGAAGAGGTTGAGAAACCAAAGCCAGAGGAAGCCTGCGGCGAGACGGTCGAGCCAGAGCGGGAAGAGGCCCTGGAAGACCGGTCCAGTGTGCCTGAACGCCAGCATGCCGACGGTGATCGCGGCGGTATGCGCGAGGAGGCGGAGCGAGACCGGAAGTGCTGCGAGATCGTCGCGCCAGCTCACCGCGGCGAGTGCCAAGGCGGCAGCGAGCGGCCATATCATGCCGCCGTCGGCGCCGGGAGCCAAAAGCGCTATCAACAACCAGGCCGGCAGCAGCACCCCCATGAGGGCAAGCCCGCCGCCGCGCGGCATGGGTCGCGCGTGGCTCGAGCGTTCGTTGGGATGGTCGAGAATGGCGCGCCGCTCGAGAAAGCCAAGCGCTGCCCGGGTGCCGAGAAGGCTGGCCAAGAAGCATGCGAGGCTGGCGAGCGCCGCGAAAAGCCACATCATGGGCTGCTTATAGCCGGGCCGCCGGAGAGGCGGAAGCGCCGCGCAGCACCGGTAAGCACCTTGCCGCGAGGCCGTCGCCGCCTTGGCTTGCCGCCGGGGCTGCGGCTGCCGGAGCCCATCTCCGTCGGAAGGGCTTGATCTCCTGGAATCCCTCGCTATCAATGGTGCCCTTCGAATGGGTATAGTGCCACCGCGCCGGGACCCGGGATGGCGCGAGTCCATGGGTCGGCCGCACGCCCGCCAGGGCGCCGGCCCGGCACTGGTGTGAAGGAGTGAGTCAAGATGTCGTTGGAATTCAAGCGCCGCACTTGCTGGACTCGCAATCGGGCCGCCCTTACGGGCCTGGCGCTGGCATTTTTGGTGGGCGGCTGCGGACTGTTCGGCGACAAGGAGCCGCCCAAGGGGACCACCTCATCCTTGCCCCCGGAGAGCACCGTGAGCGGGGACACCGTGCGCCAGGCGACGCCGACGCTGCCGGCCTTTTCCACGGAGACCCAAACCAACGTGGGCCAGCACATCGGCGTCAACGCCTTCCTCTGGCGCGGCGCTTTGGACACCGTCTCCTTCATGCCGCTGGTGTCGGCGGACCCCTTCGGGGGGGTGATCATCACCGATTGGTACGCCCCGCCCGAGACGCCGCAGGAGCGCTTCAAGCTCAACATCTACATCCTCGGCAAGGAGCTCAGGGCCGATACCGTGAAGGTGACGGTGTTCCATCAGAAAGAGACGAACGGGCAATGGCAGGACGTTGCCTCCGAAGCGCAGACCGGCAACCAGCTCGAGGACACCATCCTCGCGCGCGCGGAGAAGCTGCGGAGCCAGGCCCTCGGCACGGGGGGCGGTTGAGCGGCACGCGGTCGGCGCTCGCGTCCAATCACGCGGTTGGTTGATCGCGAAGCGCGAAATCGGGACAAAGCCGGAGTGTCTTGCCTACCTGTTTGCGGCTAGAGTAGATCCAATTCGCGCGGAATCCCCCTCACCCAGCTCCGGGTAAGGCTCGGCTCCGCCTCGCCAACCCTGCGCAACCCTCTCGCCCTTAAGGGGGAGAGGGTAGGGTGAGGGGGCGCTTCCGTCACAACGGAGATCGCTCTAGCGTTGCTGCGGCACAGCACGGTCGACGGGATGAACGAGCAAAGCCAGGCGAGCGCACGCTACAACCACAAGGAGACCGAGGCCAAATGGCAGTCGGTGTGGGCGGCGCGCCGCACCTTCGAGACGGACGCGGACCCGGCGCGGCCGAAATACTACGTGCTCGAGATGTTTCCGTACCCCTCGGGCCGCATCCACATGGGCCACGTGCGCAACTACACCATGGGCGACGTCGTCGCGCGCTACAAGCGCGCGCGCGGCTTTAACGTGCTGCACCCCATGGGCTGGGACGCCTTCGGGCTGCCGGCGGAGAATGCGGCGATCGAGGCCAAGGTGCACCCGGCGCGCTGGACCCACGCGAACATCGAGCAGATGCGCGCGCAGCTCAAGCTCATGGGCCTCTCGCTCGATTGGAGCCGCGAGATTGCCACCTGCGATCCCTCCTATTACATGCAGGAGCAGCGCATGTTCCTCGCCTTCCTCAAGGCGGGGCTCGCCTACCGCAAGGAGTCCTGGGTCAATTGGGATCCGGTCGATCAGACCGTGCTCGCCAACGAGCAAGTGATCGACGGGCTCGGCTGGCGCTCTGGCGCGCCCGTCGAGCGGCGCAAGCTCAATCAGTGGTTTTTCCGCATCACCGCCTATGCCGACGAGCTGTTGGCCGAGCTCGACAAGCTGCCGCGCTGGCCCGACAAGGTGCGGCTGATGCAGCAGAAGTGGATCGGCCGCTCGACCGGTGCCCGCGTCAGCTTCACGCTCAAGGGACGCTCCGAGCGGCTCGAGATTTTCACCACGAGGCCCGACACGCTTTATGGTGCGAGTTTCATGGCGCTCTCGGCCGACCACCCGCTCGCCGAGAAGCTTGCCTCAGGCGATGCCAAGGCGCGGGCCTTCATCGAGGAATGCCGCCGCCTCGGCACGAGCGAGGCCAGCATCGAGACGGCCGAGAAGAAGGGCTACGACACCGGCTTCAAGGCGCTCCACCCGCTTTCGACCGGTGCCGAGCTGCCGATCTATATCGCCAACTTCGTCCTCATGGAGTACGGCACCGGCGTCATCTTCGGCTGCCCCGCCCATGACCAGCGCGATCTCGACTTCGCGCGCAAATACGGTCTCAACGTGGTCCCGGTCGTGCTGCCGCCGGGCGAGGACGCCAAAAGCTTCGCGATCGCGAGCGAGGCCTATGACGGCGACGGCACGCTGATCAATTCCGAGTTCCTGAACGGCCTTTCCGTCGAGGAGGCGAAAAAGAGCGTCATCGCGCGGCTCGAGGCGCTAGGGGTCGGCCGCGGCGAGGTCAACTTCCGGCTGCGCGACTGGGGCATCTCGCGCCAGCGCTACTGGGGCTGCCCGGTTCCGGTGATCAACTGCCCGGCCTGCGGCATGGTGCCGGTCCCGGATGAGGATTTGCCGGTGACCCTGCCCGACGACGTGAGCTTCGACAAGCCCGGCAATCCGCTCGACCGGCACCCGACATGGAAGCACGTCAAATGTCCGCGTTGCGGCGCTGCCGGCGAGCGCGAGAGCGATACCTTCGATACCTTCGTCGAGTCGTCCTGGTATTTCGCGCGCTTCTGCTCGCCGCGCGCCGAGGAGCCCGTCGAGCGCACGGCCGGCGCTTACTGGCTGCCGGTCGACCAGTATATCGGCGGGGTCGAGCACGCCATCCTGCATCTCCTCTATTCGCGCTTCTACATCCGCGCCATGCACCGCTGCGACTACCTCGACATCGACGAGCCGTTCACGGGGCTCTTCACGCAGGGCATGGTGTGCCACGAGACGTACCGCAGCGCCGATGGGCGTTGGGTCAGCCCGGCGGAGGTGGAGTATTCCGACAAGGGCACGGTCATCGAGCGGGCGACGGGCGAAACGCTCAGCGTCGGCCGTTCGGAGAAGATGAGCAAGTCGCGCAAGAACACGGTCGATCCCAGCGAGATCATCGAGACCTACGGCGCCGACACGGCGCGCTGGTTCATGCTCTCCGACTCCCCGCCCGACCGCGACATGGAATGGACCGCGCAAGGGGTCGAGGGCGCCTGGCGCTTCGTCAACCGCCTGTGGCGCAGCGTCGCCCAGGTCAAGCCCGGGCTGGCGCCGCTCGCGGCCCCGCGGCCGCAGGAGTTGAGCGCGGAAGCGCAAGAAACCCGGCGCGTGATTCACAAGTCGATCGACGGCGTCACCCAGGACCTCGAGCAGTTCCGCTTCAATCGCGCGGTCGCGCGCGTGCACGAGCTGAGCAACGCGCTTGCGGAGCTCGCGGGCGACGGGGCCGGCGAGAGCTGGGTCTTGCGCGAGGGATACGAGACGCTGGCGCGCCTTGCCGGGCCGATGATGCCGCATTTGGCGGAGGAGCTCTGGCAGGCGCTCGGGCACGCGAGCCTCTTGGTCGACGAGCCTTGGCCGCTCCCTGACCCCGTGCTTCTCATCGACGAGATGGTGACCTTGGCCGTGCAGGTGAACGGCAAGCTGCGCGGCACGCTCGAGCTGCCGCGCGATGCCGAAGAGAAGGCGGCGCAAGAGGCGGCGTTGGCACTTCCCGCCGTCGCCAAGGCGCTCCAAGGCCGCACCGTGCGCCGGGTCATCCTGGTGCCCAACCGCGTCATCAACGTGGTGATCTGAGCGCTGCTCTCGTCCTTCGAGACGGCGGCTTCGCCGCCTCCTCAGGACGAGGACGGCCTGGTAAAAATTGCATCGTCCTCATGGTGAGGAGCGTGGCCCTGAGGCCACGCGTCTCGAACCATGAGAAAAGGAGTCGCGGACGCCATGAAAATCCAACCCTCGCGCAGCGATGCCTTCGTCGCCAAGCCCGATCCCGCCGCGCGCGCCGTGCTGCTCTACGGCCCGGACTCGGGCCTCGTGCGCGAGCGCGCCGAGCGGCTCGCCTTGAGCGTGGTCGAGGATTTAGGCGACCCCTTCCGCATCGTCGAGCTGGGCCCGGCGCAGCTGCGCGACGATCCGGCGCGCCTCTTGGACGAGGCCGCGCAGATGGCGCTCATGGGCGGCCGCCGCGTCGTCCGCCTGCGCGACGCCGGCGAAGGCAGTGCCGCCCCGCTCGCGGCCTTTCTCGAGGCCCCCGTGGGCGATGCGCTCGTCGTCGTCGAGGCGGGCGATCTCTCCGCGCGCTCGAAGCTGCGCGCGCTTTTCGAGGACGCCGATAACGCCGCGGCGCTGGCCTGCTATGCCGACACCGAGGAGTCGCTCGCGGCACTCGTGCGCGAGACGCTGCGATCGGCCGGGCTCGCAGCCACGCCGGAGGCGCTCGACTATCTCGCCGCCAACCTCGGCGGCGATCGCATGGTGACGCGCCGCGAGCTTGAGAAGCTCGTCCTCTACATGGGCGGGCACGGCAATCAGGTGCGGCTCGAGGACGTCGAGGCCTCGATCGGCGACAGCGCGCAGCACTCGCTCGAGGATGCCGTGCTCGCGGCGGCGGAGGGCGATGCGCCGGCCGTCGAGCGCGCGCTCGCGCGCGCCTTCGCCGAGGGCGAGACCCCTGTCGGCGCCGTGCGCGCGGCGCAGCGCTATTTCCAGCGCCTCCATCTCGCGGCCGGCCAAGTGGCGCTCGGCAGCGAGGCAGAGCGCGCGGTCGACGCGCTCAAGCCGAGACTCTTTTGGAAGGTGCGGCCGCGCTTTCTCGCCCAGCTCAAGCTGTGGCCCGCCGCCCGCGTCGCGGAGGCGCTCGCCCGCCTGACCGCGGCGGAGATCGCCTGCAAGTCGACCGCCATGCCGGACGAGGCCATCGCGGCGCGCGCTTTGCTCGAGCTCGCGGGCTCGGCCCTGCGCCGCCGGCGCAGCGTGTGAAAGAGGCTCACGCCCCAGCGGGATCGCGGGAGAGACGCACGACCAGCTCGTCGAGCTGTGCGAGGGTGTTGTAGCGCAGTACCAGCTCGCCCTTGGTGCCGCGGTGCCTGAGCGCCACTTTGAGGCCGAGCTTCAAGGAGAGGTCGTGCTCGAGCGCGCGCGTGTCCGCATCCTTGCCCGCCGTGGCCGAGGTGCCTCTCCGCCGCCTCGTCCCCCGCCGCACCAGGCGTTCGGTCTGACGCACGTTGAGGCCGCGCTTGACCACCTCCTCGGCGAGCGCGGTTGCATCGCGGGCATTGAGGAGTGCCCGCGCATGGCCCGCGCTGAGCACCTTCCGCGCCAGCAAGTCCTTGACCGGCTGCGGCAGGGCTAAGAGCCGCAACATGTTGGCCACGTGGCTGCGGCTCTTGCCCACGACCTTGGCCAAGTCCTCCTGCGTATGGGTGAACTCCGCCATCAGCCGTTGGTAACCCTCCGCCTCCTCGAGCGGGCTCAGATTCTCGCGCTGGATGTTCTCGACGAGGGCGATCTCGAGCGCCTCGGCGTCGGAGAGGTCGCGGATGGTGACCGGAACCTCGTGCAGCGGCACCTCTTGCGCGGCCCGCCAGCGCCGCTCGCCAGCGATGATCTCGTAGGCCGCCGCATCGTCGCGCGCGTGGCGCACCAGGATCGGTTGCAGGATGCCCTGCGCCTCGATCGAGCGCACAAGCGACG
>DASPPM010000110.1:0-7569 GCA_035625535.1 Alphaproteobacteria bacterium | reverse complement strand
TATCCGGGCGGCATGGGCATCCAGTTCATCAAGCAATACGCGCAATCCGGATTGCGCGAGAAAATTCCGCTCTATTCGGTGTTCTCGGTCGACGAGACCGTGTTGCCCGCCATCGGCGACGCGGCCGACGGTAATTACGAGACGGGCTTCTGGTCGCCCGACCTCAAGAACGCGCGCAACCAGGAGTTCGTCGCCGCCTTCCGCAAGAAGTACAACTACTACCCCTCCTTCTATGCGGCCGAGAGCTTCGATGCGATTGCGCTGATCGACAGCGCGGTGAAGGCGGTCAAAGGCGACCTCGCCGACAAGAAAGGGCTGCTCGCGGCATTCGATAAGGCCGACTTCCCTTCCGTGCGCGGACCCTACACGTACAACACCAACCACTTCCCGATTGAGAACTTCTATCTCTTCAAGATCGTCAAGGACGCGGAAGGGAACCACGTCCGCAAGCTCGAGAGCACGGTCTTCACCAACCACAAGGACGCCTACTACGAGGAGTGCAAGATGATGTGAGGCGGCGTGTCGGCGATCCCGAAATCCGCGATTCGCTTCCTCACCCTTCCCATCCCCCGCGGCGACCCCCGGGACGCAGTGCCCCGGGGGGGCGCGGGGGGTCGCAATCGGCCGCTTCATTGATCCGCTTCGCGGCTCGACCCTGCGAGGGGGAGAGGGCGGCCGCGAAGCGGCCGGGTGAGAGAGCGGCCCTGGTGTTGCAACCCATGGTCTAGGCAAGGTCCGGTCGATGCAGCCGCTTCTCGTCCTCGAGCAGGGATTGAACGGCGTGCAGTTCGGCGTCATGCTGTTCCTGATGGCGGCCGGGCTGACGCTCGTGTTCGGCATCATGAACCTGATCAACCTCGCGCACGGCTCGCTTTACATGATCGGCGCCTACGTCTGCGCCTACGTCTTCCAGGCGAGCGGCTCCTTTCTACTGGGCATCGGCTCCGCGCTCGCCGCGGCCATTCTCGTCGGCATCGTCATCGAGGTCGTGGTGTTCCGCGCGCTCTACACGCGCGAGCATCTCGATCAGGTGCTCGCCACCTTCGGGCTCATCCTCTTCTTCGACGAGATGGTGCGCATCATCTGGGGCCCCACGGCGCTTTACGCGAGCATTCCCGGATTTCTTTCCGGGCAGGTCGAGATCCTGCCGGGGGCGCCCTTTCCCTCCTACCGCCTTGCCATCATCGTCGTGGGCCTCCTGCTGGCGCTTCTTCTCTATCTTCTGGTCGCCAAGACGCGCTTGGGCATGCTGATCCGCGCAGGTGCCGCCAACCGCGTCATCGTGGGCGCGCTCGGCGTCAACGTGACGCTGCTCTATACCTTCGTCTTCGCCTTGGGTGCTGCGCTTGCGGCTTTCTCCGGCCTCATGGCCGGGCCGATCTTCACGGTCGAGTCCGGCATGGGCGAGAATGTGCTCATTCTCGCCTTCGTGGTGATCGTGATCGGCGGCATCGGCTCGATCCGGGGCGCCTTCGTCGCGAGCCTGCTCGTAGGCATCGTCGATACCATGGGCCGCGCCTTCCTCCGCCCGCTGCTCGCGACCGTCATGGCGCCGGCGGCGGCCGACAACGCGGGGCCGGCGCTCGCCTCCATGTTGATCTACATCCTGATGGCGACCGTTCTCTTCTTCCGGCCTCAGGGCCTGTTCCCGTCGCGTGTGAGATAGGCCATGGGGCTCAAGAGAGGGGCGCTCACCGTGGCCCTCGGGACGCTTGCGCTCGCCGCGGTGCCGCCGCTTTCGGCCGCGTTCGGCCAGCCCTTCTATCTCGATCTCTTCACGCGCATCCTCATCTTCGCGATCGCAGCCTTGAGCCTCGACCTCATCCTCGGCTACGGCGGCATGGTGAGCTTCGGTCACGCCGCCTATCTCGGCATCGGCGCCTATTCGGTCGGCATCCTGAGCCATTACGGCATCACCGACGGCCCCTTGCATTTCGCCGTCGCGGTCGCGGCCTCGACCCTCGCGGCGCTCGCCATCGGCGCCGTCTCGCTGAGGACGAGCGGGGTCTACTTCATCATGATCACGCTCGCCTTCAGCCAGATGATCTACTTCCTGGGCGTCAGCCTCAACGTCTACGGCGGCGACGACGGCATGAACATCCCCGCGCACAGCGAGTTCGGCAGCGTGCTCGACTTGGACAATGCGAGCGCCCTTTATTACGTCGTGCTTGCAATCCTGCTGCTCTTCTTCTTCGCCGGCCGGCGGCTGGTCGCCTCGCGCTTCGGCATGGTGATTCGTGGCGTCAAGTCGAACGGGCGCCGCATGCACGCCATCGGCTTTCCCACCTTCCGCTACAGGCTTGCCGCCTTCGTGATCTCGGGCGCCATGTGCGGGGTGGCCGGGGCTCTTCTCGCGAACCTCACGCTTTTCGTCTCGCCCTCGATCATGCATTGGACGCGCTCGGGCGAAGTCATGATGATGGTGATCCTCGGCGGCATGGGCTCGCTCTTCGGGCCGGTGCTGGGTTCCGTCGCCTATCTCGTGCTCGAGCAACTGCTCTCCGGCTTCACCTCGCATTGGCAGGCGATCCTCGGCCCGATCCTCGTCCTGGTGGTGCTCTTCGCCAAGCGGGGCATCTTCGGCATCTTCGCGGGCGCGGAGGAGGCCGGCCGTGGCTGAGGCGTTGCTCGCGATCGAGGGGCTCGTCAAGCGCTTCGGCGGCCTCACCGCGACCGACCAGGTTTCGCTCGAAGTTCCCGCGGGCGAGCTCCACGCCGTCATCGGGCCGAATGGCGCCGGCAAGACCACGCTCATAGCCCAGCTCGCCGGCGAGCTCATGCCCGACGGGGGCAGCATCCGCTTCGCCGGCGAGGACGTGACGCGGCTGCGCACGCACTCGCGCGTGCGCCGGGGGCTCGCCCGCTCATTTCAGATCACGAGCGTGTTCAGGGAATTCACCACGCTCGACAACGTGGCCCTCGCCGTCCAGGCTCAGGCCGGGCACAGCTTCCGCTTTTGGCGTCCGGCGCGCGCGGAGGCGGCCTTGCGCGAGCCGGCGCGCGCCATCCTCGAGCAGGTCGGCCTCAGCGCGCGGGCGGACGTGCCGGCTGCGATATTGGCGCATGGCGAGAAGCGCGCGCTCGAGATCGCGCTCGCGCTCGCCGGCCGGCCGCGGCTCCTCATGCTCGACGAGCCCATGGCGGGCATGGGCCCCGAGGATTCGGCGCGCATGGTGCGCTTTCTCTCGACCCTCAGGGGCAAGCTCACCATCCTCCTCATCGAGCACGACATGGACGCCGTGTTCGCGCTCGCCGACCGCATCACCGTGCTCGTCTACGGCCGCGCGATCGCGAGCGGCGCGCCCCAGGCGATCCGGAGCAACGCCGAGGTGCGCCAGGCCTATCTCGGCGAGGAGACGGCACCGTGATGCTCGAGGTCTCCGGGCTCGCGGCCGGCTACGGGGAGAGCCAGGTGCTCTTCGGCATCTCCTTCGAGGTGCGCCGCGGCGAAGTGGTGACGCTTCTGGGCCGCAACGGCATGGGCAAGACCACCACCATCTCCGCCCTCATGGGCATCGTGCCGCCCCGCGCGGGCGAGATCCTGTTCGAGGGCAAGGCGATCCAGGGACTGCCCGCTTACCGCGTCGCCGAGCGCGGCCTCGGCCTGGTGCCCGAGGGACGCCAGGTCTTTCCCAACCTGACCGTGCGCGAGAACCTCGTCGCGACCGCCGCCAATCGTGCCGGCGCGCCGCGGCCCTGGACGCTCGAGCTCGTGCTCGAGCTTTTCCCGGTGCTCGCCGAGCGGCTCAACAGCATGGGCGGGCTGCTCTCGGGCGGGGAGCAGCAGATGCTCTCGATCGGCCGTGCGCTCATGACCAATCCGCGGCTTCTGATCCTCGATGAGGCGACGGAGGGGCTGGCGCCGCGGGTGCGCGCCGAGATCTGGCGTTGCCTCCGCACGCTCAAGGCGGCGGGCCAGTCGATCCTCGTCATCGACAAGAACATCGATGCGCTGACCCGCATCGCGGAGCGCCACTATATTCTGGAGAAGGGCCAGATCGTCTGGCAGGGGACGTCGGAGGCGCTGCGCGAGAACGTCGAGCTGCAGCACCGCTATCTCGGAGTGTGAGAGGAAAGACGCGCGGTGAAGCTTTGCCGTTTCGACGGCAATCGCCTCGGGCTCGTTGAGCGCGATCAGATGCTCGACGTGCGCGCGGCATAGCCCGCCTCCGCCCGCGGCCGGCCGGCGGCATCAAGCATCGAGGGGCGGAGAGAGCTCGCGGTCCGCGGCGGCGATTTCGGCCGCGACGCGCGCGATCGCCGGACGCGTTCTCATGCGCTCGTACCACGCCGCGAGTCTCGGGAAAGCGTCGAGGCGCGGCCCCTTGAGGCGAAGCGCGTAGAAGACGGCCATGAACACGGCAATATCGGCGAAGGTGAAGCTGCCGCAGAGATAATCCTTGTGCGCGAGGCGCTCGTCGAGATGGCGGTAGTGGAGGAGGATCGCCGCCTCGGCACCCTTCCCCGCCTCCTCGCGAGCGCGCTGGCGCGCGGGCTCGGGGTCGGGCGGCTCGGTGCGGTACATGAGCGCGCGCACGTCTGCCAGCAGGATCTCGTCGGCGTAGAGCTCGAGCAGGCGGCAGCGCGCGCGCTCCACGGCTGTCGCCGGATGGAGCGGCGGCGAGGGGTGGGCGTCCTCCAGATATTCGAAGATCAGCGTCGAATCGAAGAGCGTCAAATCGCCGTCGACCAGCACCGGGACCTGGCCCTTGGGATTGGCGGCCAGCACCGCGGGATGCTTCGGCGCGTAGCCTTGGGCCTGGCTGAAGGGCACCATCACGCGCTCGAAGGGCAGGCCTTTCTCGTAAAGCGCCATCTCGACCTTGCGGGAGAAAAGACTGAGAGGGCCGGAATAGAGCCGCATGGGCGTCGCCTCGAAGGGGTCGGGTGATCGGAACGCTACAAGAACATGCGCAGCGCGGCAAGACGCCAGCTTAAGGGTGCCCAGACTCGCCCGCCTCGCGCCGCCGCCATCGCACGCCATCGAGGCAGTAGCCGAGCGAGACGAGCGCCGCCGGGATCACCGGCAGCACATAGCGCATCTCGAGATGGAGCAGCGCAAAGGCGCCGATGACGCCCATGAAGGTGAGCCAGAGGAAGACCGCCGCCGCCTGGCGGCCGCGCGGCTCAGAGCGCCGTCGCGCGAGCGCCATGAGCGGGGTGCCGATCGCAAGGATCGCGAGTCCCGCGAGAGCCACGATCTCGAGCGCAAGGAGGGGCGGGCCGAAGGTCGCGGCATCCCAGAAGAGCCCGGCGCGCGGCATCTCGCGCAGCTCGCGCACGCCGGGGATCACGCGCGCGGAGGCCCTCGGGCCGAGCTGGAGAAAATCGTTGAGGTTCGCGAGTGGATTGAGGAGGAGGTTGGCGAGGCGCTCGAGCTGGAGATTGTGCACCACGGTCGCGAGATAGGCGAAGGGATGGCGGCCCAGCATCGCGAGGAAGTGGCTTAAGGTCGCATGTCTGATCTCGAGCGGATCGAGGCCGTACTCGCGCCACAGGATGTCCACGAGCTGATAAATGCCGGCCAGGCCCGGTGCTATTTCGTGGCTCGTGGCGACGCGCGAGACGAGGTCGGTGCCGTCGAAGGGATTGCCGAGGTCCAAGGTCTCGATGTTGATGGAGGGCCAGAGCCAGTTGACGCTCTCGGCGACGCTCAAGAGGGCATGGCCCGTGCGGTGCGCGTTCCACAGCATGTGGATCGCCACGAGCGCCGCGACGGGCAGGAGAAAGGCGGCGAGCGAGCCGAGCAGCGCCAAAATGCCTTTGGCGCGCAGCCGGTCGCACAGGGCGAGCCCGATGAGCGGGAAGAGCGTGAAGTAGAGCCCCACGTCCCGCATCCAGATCGAGCCGCCCCAGAGAAACCCCAGCCCCAGAAGCGCGCCCGCGCCGAGCCGCAGTTGCCCGGTCATCTCCATGACGATGAGAAAGACGACCGCGATGAAGAGGCTCGCATAGAGGCTGTCGCTCAGGATCACGACGTCATAGAGGCTCGAGCCCGAGATGGCGGCGAGCACCAGGACCGCGTAACGGAGCGCGGTGCTGCGCACGAGAGCGGCAAGGGCGGCCGCAACGAGGGCGAGCGCCGCAAGCGAGGCGACGCATTGCACGGCGGCTATGAGCAGCGCGAAGTGGCTGGGGGAGACGAGCTTGGCAAGGGCGATGAGGAGCGGATAGCCGTAGGGCCTGAGGATGGCGAGGGGCTGCGGCCCGCTCAGCCAGGCGCCGTCGTCGAGCCAGCGACGGCTCGCCAGAATGTCGTCGCCGAGCGTGATATAGGCGAAACTGTCCGGGAACAGCGAGGCGCCGAGCCAGAAGAGCAGCAGAAGCTTGAGCGCAAGGATGGCGCCAAGCAGCAACCCCGCCTTGAGCGCGTAGCCCCTCCCGGCCGCCTCCGCCGCCGTGCCGTGCGTCATCGGCTGCGCCCGAGCGGGGGGCGGCGGCACTCGCCGGGCATGAGCCGGATCGGCGCCAACTCGCGAAAGATGCGGCAGCTCGCGCGAATGCGCGCGCCGTCGTCCGCACCCCGGCCGAGGCGTGCCGCCAGGAACTCTCGGAACTCGCGGGAGAGCCAGCCGCGCTTGCCCTGGCGCCGGGCGTAGTGCCAGGCGCGACCGGCGGCGCGCTTGAGCGCGTAGCGCTTGAGCTCGGGCGCAAGCTCAGGCGTCGCCGCCACGAAATTGGCGAGGGCCAGGTTCACGTCGTGGAGCTCCTGGGCGCCGTGCTCGGACTGGCGGCCGGGCGCCTCCTCAGGCGCGAGGAACACGGTCGCTCGCGTGCGCGCGAAGCGCGCGAGCCGCGCCATACGCAGCTCGATCGAATAATCCTGCACGAGGACATCGGGGTCGCAGCCCCCGCTCGCGCGGACGAGCTCGGCGCGCGCGAGCCAGGCCGAGGGTGTGGTCTGGGCGCGGCGCAGGCATTCCCGAAGCGTATCCGCGAGCGGCTCGGCGGCGGCCTTCTGCCCGATCTCCGCCGCCGCGGCGCGCGCCCGCTCAAGCCCGTCCCCGCTGCGGTAGGTGCCGCCCGTGCCGAAGGCGAGGCCGCAACCCGTCGCATCGAGCGCGTCGAGGAGGAGCGAGGTGGCGCCTTGCGTCAGCATGTCGTCGCCATCGAGGGCCTTTACGAAGTCGCCGCGCACGGCGGCAAGGCCGGCATTCATGGCGAGCGACGGCCCCGCGTTCGGCTGCGAGATGATGCGGCAGTCGGCCCAATCCGCGGTGAGTGCGCGGAGCGCCGCGAGGCTGCCGTCGCTCGAGCCGTCGTCGACGAAGATGAACTCGCGCGCGAAACCGCCGCGTTGCCGGGCGAGCCCGTCGAGGAGGAAGGGAAGATAAGGCGCCTTGTTGTAGACGGTGACGACGTAGCTGACGCGGGTCATTACCTGCCATGGGCGCCGGCCGCCGGCTTGGCGCGCGCCGCGCTCGAGGTGACGCGCTTGGTGCGCGCGGGCCGAGGGGCCCCGACCTCGACCGTCTTGAACTTGGCGGGGAGGGTGATCTCGATCAGCTCGAGGTCGTCGGAGTGGTCGAGCTCCGCGTGGCGGATACCGGGCGGCTGGTGCACGCAGGA